>CANIHR010000101.1 GCA_947467185.1 Bryobacterales bacterium | reverse complement strand
CTGCATACCAGGCAATCACCACCGTGGCGGGGCGGGAATTGGCGGCGTCCTGATCGGCCGCAAGCCGGAGACAGCGGAGAGCTTCCTCTTTGTTGCCGGATTTGGCTTCGCCAAGCGCCAGGGCGCCGAGGGCTTCGAAATCAGTCGGGTGGGTGGCGAGGTGCTGGCGGAGGACGGGTTTGGCCTCTTCCAGATTCTCGGGCTTATCACTGCCGACTTTGAACATGGCGACCTGAAAGCGAGCGCCTTCATGACGAGGATCGGCGTTTTCGGCCTTCACAAAGCTCTGGAAGGCGAGGGGGACGGCACCACTTTTCTGGTAGGTGAGGCCGAGCTGGTAGAGAGGCTCGGCGTGGGTGGGCATGTTCTGGGAGGCGACCTTGAATTCGAGGATGGCCTTGCGGTACTGCTTTGCGGCGAGGGCTTCCCTGCCCTTCTTCATGTGGGCCGCCTCACGCGATTCGGGCGTGCCGGAGCAGGCAACGAGCAGAAGCGCGGAGACGGCGAGGAGGCCGAGGCGGGGAGCGGAAGTTTGGATGTGAATGAAGGTGAGCATGGTGTCAGCGCGCGTTGTAGTTGGAGTCAATGATGGCGAGGATGATGGACTGATCGACCTGGGCTTCTTTGAGGGCGATGATGCCGTTGGTGGTGACGTCATAGGCCCCGTTGGAAGTGCGGATCATCTGCAGGACAACGCCGGCACCAACGTTGGCGCGCCAGAGCCGGAGGACCTCGGCGTTATCGAGGGTGACTTTGGGCCGACGGGTCATCATCTGTTCAAACGAGGAGAGCTGGCCTCCGGCGGCAGAACGAGCGCGGGAGAGGGGTTCGTTGTCACTGACGGTGCCGGTGGCGGGGAGGCGATTACCGAGAAGGGCAGGATTCTGGGCGAAGTAGACTGGAGCGCCGAAAAGCAGGAGCGCCAACAGGGCTTTTGGCACCACGGTCCATTCGAAGTGGAAACTGCGCTGGCGGTGCTTGCAGCGGCTGCAGTGGAGCCGGCGCAAGGAGAAGACCTTGTCGAAGAGCTGCTTTTCGAGGCGACGCAACTCGGTGGACTGGCATTTTCCGCAGGATGTCACGGAGAGGCCAGGAGAGGTGCAAGGGGCGGCGAAAGCCGTTTTTGTCATCGTGATAGCCATATCTGGTGCGAGGAGAGAAGCGATCTCTGTATCTGTTAACAGGAATCGGGTAGCAGTTTGCTTCATGGAATGCGAAAAAAGATCGCCGGTGAGCAGACGCAAAACGGCCGCCCCGGGAGAGAGGGGCGGCCTTTTGTTTTTGAGTCAGGAGAGGAAGGTTAGCTGGATCGCGACCTCCCGGACAGTACGCGGCGGAGACTGATGAGGCCGATACCCGTGCCCAGCATGAGCCAGGTGGACGGCTCGGGAGTGTACTGAATCTGCGCGTCGGCAAGAAGGGTACCGGAGCCGACCTGGTTGGTCCAGACGTCGTCATCAAAGAGCGAGTAGCCGAGCTGAATCTGAAAGACGTTCGAGGTGAGATAGCCGTAGGTGTCAAAGCCATCCGGGAAACTCCAGGTGGCCAGCCCCTGATCGGCACCGTTGTAAGCCAGGGTGTAGACGGAGTTGGGAGCGATCAGGATGTTGGCAGCATTGAACTGATAGGTCGCAAAGAGCTCTGTGAAGTTGCTGGAGGGGCCGAACCGGAACAGCGGATCGTCAACCAGACTGAACAACTGAACGCTGTCCACGGAAAGGTAGGATGACGTTTCGTTATTGAGGGTGAAGCCCCAGCCATTGGGAACGATATTGCCGTGCAGCGGAGTGGGGTTCACGGTGAAGGAAGTCTCGGCAAAAGCCGAGACCCCCATCAGGAGAGCAAGCAGGGTGTATTTGAGTATTTTCACGGGAGTGTCCTTGTTCTATCTGGTTACGTTGCTGAGCGTGACTGAGTTGGTGTAGCCGTTGTCGCCCGCCAGGTTGATGCGGAACTGGATACGGGCGGTGGGCGAAGCGGGGAAGATGACGCTAACCGGAACCGTAGAGGACTGGCCTGGGTTGAGGGCCGGATTCGCGACAGGCGCCGGGTAGACGGTGCTGCCGAGAGTGACGGTGGCGGTGGTCGGGTTGACGGAGAGGATCTGGACACTGGCGACGCGGACATTGGTGATAGCCGCTGAGCCGGTATTGCTGACCTGAAGGGTCCAGATACGTTCGTTCGTGAGAGTTCCGTTCACTTTGGAGGCGATGAGCGCGGTGAGGAGCGGGGTACCGGTGGCACCGGTGATGTTCAGCGTGCCGGTAGCCGGAGCCGCGGTGTAGTTGGGGTCGGTGATGGTGGCCACAACGTTGTAGGCGGCGATGGCGGAAGGTACGGTGGCACTGCCGTTATAGGTGACGGAGGTGCTGATTCCGGCGGGCAAAGTGGTGACGGTGACCGGTTTGGGCGAGCCATCGAAGGCGACAGTGAGGCTGGTGACCTGCACGGTTGCCGAAGCCGGATTGATGGTGATAGTGGCAGGAGCCGAGGTGCCGCCATTGTAATTGGCGTTGCCGGCGAAGGTGGCGGTGACCGAATAGGTGCCAGCGTTCACGGGAGCGGTGGGGCCGGGGCCGTAGCCGGAGCCCGAATAGCTGAGCGTTACAGGGGTGAGGGCATCGGGACCAGCGAGGACGCCGGTGGCGCTGCCGCTGCCCGCGCAACCCGAACCGGAGTAGGTGCAGGTGTTGCCGGTGACCGAAACGGTGGACGCCGCCTTATTGATGGTGATGGTGGCGGGCGCCGCGGTGCCGCTGTTGTAGTTCGCGTCACCCGCAAAGGTGGCGGTCACGGAGTAAGTGCCGGCATTGGTGGGAGCGGTGGCGGTGGGACCGTAGCCGGAACCCGTGTAGCTGAGGGTGACGGGCGTGAGGACATCGGGACCAGCGAGGATGCCGGTGGCGCTGCCGCTGCCCGCGCAGGGTGCACCGGAGTAAGTGCAGGTGTTGCCGGTGGCCGAAACCGTGGGCGTGACCTTACCGATGGTGATGGTGGCAGGCGCTGAGGTGACGCTGTTGTAGTTCGCATCACCCGCGAAGGTGGCGGTTAACGAGTAAGTACCGCCACTGGTGGGCGGGGTGGCCGTGGGACCGTAGCCTGCGCCCGAATAGCTGAGGGTTACAGGGGTGAGGACATCGGGACCAGCGAGGACGCCCGTGGCGCTGCCGCTGCCGGCACAGGGGGCACCGGAGAACGCACAGGTATTGCCGGTGGCCGAAACCGTGGGCGTGGCCTTGTTGATGGTGATGGTGGCGGGCGCCGAGGTAACGCTGTTGTAGTTGGCATCACCCGCGAAGGTGGCCGTCACCGAATAGGTGCCGGCGCTGGTGGGAGCAGTAGCGGTGGGGCCATAGCCGGTACCGGTATAGCTGAGGGTGACGGGCGAGAGGACATCGGGCCCGGTGAGGACGCCGGTGGCACTGCCGCTACCCGCACAGGATGCACCAGAGTAGGTACAGGTGTTGCCGGTAGCTGAAACCATGGGCGTGGCCTTATTGACCGTGATGTTGATGGCTGCGCTGGTGGACGCTGCATTCCAGCCATCGCCATTGTAGGTGGCGGTCAACACGTGGGCTCCGCCTCCGAGTGCCGCAGCCGAGAAAGTATAGGGGCTTGCCGACTGCGAGGCAGTGCCAATACTTCCGGGCGTATCGAAGAAGGTGGCGGTACCGGATGGCGAGCTCAGGGAGTTGGCGGGCGCTGCAACCGTGAGGGTCAGGGGCACAGCCGTACCGTAGACGATTGTGGAGGCGGCAGTGGTGGTGAGGGTGGAGGTAGTTGTCGCGGTTCCACCGAGGAATGCCGCCATGCTGTTGCCGTTGTAGGGAGTGACGAGATCCAGCCTGCCGTCACCGTTCAGGTCCACGAGGCGAACAAAGATCGGCCCGCCACCCAGGGTGATGGGACTACCGGGGGCGCTTTGAAAACTTCCCGTTCCGGTGCCAAGCAGGACAGACATGGTGGTTGCATTGCCATTGGTGGAGACGAGGTCCAGTTTTCCATCGCCATTGAGATCGCCTGCGGCAAGGGAAACGGGGGAATCGCCGACCGCGAAGGGGCTGCCCGAGGCAGCAGAGAAACTGCCGGCTCCATTGCCCAGCAGGACGGTCACATTATCGGTATTGCGGTTGAGAACGGCGGCGTCGAGCTTACCGTCTGCATTGAAGTCACCGACAGCGGCGAAGATGGGGCCGGAGCCAACGGTAAAGGACACTCCGGCGCTAAAGCTTGTTCCAGTACCTGCAAGGAACGTCACAGTGTTGGAACCAGCGTTGGTGCTGAGGAGGTCCGGTTTTCCGTCGCCGTTGAAATCCCCGGCGACAACGGTCCAGGGTTCGGGACCGGTGGCGAAGGGACTGCCTGACATCGCGGTAAAACCGCCCGTGCCATTACCCTTTAGGACCGCGATGCTGCCAGTAGTGGGAGAACCGCTTATGGTGAGGTCGTTGCCAATCGCGATGTCCAGTTTTCCGTCACCGTCGAAGTCAGTCACTGTGATAGATTCGAGCAGCGCAGATGGCGTGACGGCAACCGCGGTGAGGGCGGTGAAGCCAAAGGCGCCGGTCTTATTTGTGGCGCTGCCTTTCAGGATGCTGATGTTGCCGCTATCGCGATTCACAGAAACGATATCGAGAATTCCGTCCCCGGTGAAATCCGCTACGGCAACCGCTTTCGGGTAGCTCCCAACGCTGTAGGGACTTCCTGTGGCCGCCGTAAAAGTTCCCGTGCCCGTTCCCAGCCAGGCAGAGACGGTGTTGGCATTGCGGTTCGCGGTAACGATGTCCGGAATACCGTCACCGTTCAGGTCGCCCGCAGCGACCCAGGACGGGTTGGTGGTGGAGCCGAGAGTGCCGAAGGGAGTACCAGACACCTGGGTCAGAACGCCCGACGGGTTATTCACTGTGAAGGTGACCTGCGTAGCGACGGTGGTGAAGCCTGACGCCGCGAAAGAGACGGTAGCGGAGTAGACACCGGCAGAGAGAGAGGCGGGATTGGCCGTGAGATTGACGCTGGTGACACCACCGGTCGCGTTGCTGGTCGGGCTGACGGTGAGCCACGTTTGGTTCGAAGTGGCGGTGTAGGTGGAACCACTGGGACTTGAAGTAATGCTGACGGGAATGGCAGCAGTGGCAGCGCCCCCGGCGACGCCATTGAAGCTGACGGATGCCGGATTGGCGGTCAGGACGTTCACGGCCCAGGCGGAGCCGGCAAGTGGCATGAGCAGCGCGGCCAGCCCCAGGAGGGCGGTGCGCCATTGCGGAGGATGCCGACGTCGGCCTGGACTTGCGCCGAGAGTGGAGGCGGTCAAGCCAGTCGAGGGTGGACTGGCCAGGTTCTGTGTGTTGAACGTCAGTTGCGTGGGAGAAGACATCGTTTTTTGCTCCAATTGCTCCTGCAAGGCAGGAGACTCCGGGATTTGAACTCGAAGGATTCACCGCCGAGAGCGGTATCTACTGCTGTAAACAGGAACAGGGAGGGGTTTCCATCATGGAAATTCAAATAAAATGATTCGTGTAGAATCGGAAGACACTCGGGGTTCCCCGTTGAGCGGACGCCCGAGATCAACGAGAGGTCCCGTCCGTTGCCAGATGATGCAGTCCAAAACGTGACCCCATCCGGGGATGTCACACAATTGCTGTCCGCCTGGGTGGGTGGAGATCAGCAGGCGATGGAGCAACTGATGCCGCTGGTCTACCGGGAACTGCACCGGATCGCGCGCAATCACTGGAACCGGCAGCCGGAGGGGCACACGTTGCAGCCGACGGCGCTGATCCATGAGGCGTTTCTGAAGCTGGTGGGTGCGCCGGGGAGTCCGGGGGACGAGGCGGGGACAGCGCGGCGAGTTTATAAAGATCGCTCACATTTTTTTGCGGTCGCTTCTATGGCGATGCGGCATATTCTGGTGAACCACGCAGAGACCCGACTGGCGGGGAAGCGCGGGGGAGATCAGGCGCGGGTCTCCATGGAGCATGCGGATAAGGCGAGCCGGGACGGTGCGATGGAACTGCTGGCATTGCACGAGGCGCTGAAGGGTCTGGAGGCGCTGGACGCCCGAAAAGCGCGGGTGGTGGAACTGCGGTTCTTTGGGGGCCTGAGTATTGAGGAGACGGCGGAGGCTCTGGCGATTTCCACGGTGACGGTGACGCGGGACTGGCAGGCGGCACGGGCGTGGCTGGGGCGAGAGATAGGCGTGGGCGCGGCTGGCGCCGGTGGATAAGGGTTTTTCACACGCCTTCTCACTGAAAGGGAGGTGCGTTCGCGTGAAACTTCGGACTATTTGGCTGGGACTGGTTGTCGTCGGGATGGTTGCCGCTCAGGAACGTTATGACCTGGGCGGGATTTGCTTTCCGGAGTCCGGAGGTGGTCCGTTCGCGGAAATTGCTCGCGCTGAGAAGAGTGGTGATCGGGACCGGGTAATCGAGCTTAACAAGCTGAGCGTTCGGGGGATGTGCGACAACGCGTACCGGTGGGAACACCTGGTGCGGGCTCTGGTAGCAGGGAAGCGAGAAGCGGAGGCGACTCGGGTAGTCGAAGAGATGGATGAACGGGGCTTCGATTTGAGGCCGATTGTGTTTGGGCAGTCAGGACCGTTGGGGGCGGAAGATCCGGCGATGGTCCGTTTTGTGGCGGGCGCGCCGTTTCGGGAGTCGGCGATTGGGCGGAAGGTTGCGCGGCTGATGGCGGAGGCAGATGTGCGGCGGGCCCGGGCGCGGGTGGGGCTCCAGGCGCTGCGCCCTGGGGAGCGGCCTCCGGATCGCTACGTTGCCAAAGGAGCGTGTCCGTTTGAATGTTGCCGCTATGGGGAGTGGACTGCGGTGGCGGACACCGATTTGGTGGCTGCACCCGGGAGCAAGCGAGTCGTGGGGAGGGTGCGAAAGGGGAGTCGGGTGCGGGTGCTAACCGGGGAAGTCCATTTGCAGCCGGAGCCGGTGTTGGTGGTGCGGGAGGGGTCACTGCCGGTGGGCAGTATTGCGTTCATTCTGGATTACGAGGGCGAAGGGGATGGGGCGGTGTATTCGCAGGGGAAGATTGTGAGCATGTTCCATGGCTATGACAGATACTGCCTGCAGGGACCGGCGGCGTGCTGGGGCGAGACGATTCTGCCCGAGCGGAAACGGCGGGAGTCGCAGTGGTGGGTGAAGGTCCGGCTGGCGAATGGGGTGGTGGGCTGGACGGTCGAGGCGAAGAAGTTCCAGGGTCAGGACGGGTGCGGGTAGGATTTGTGGGGAAACGGGCTAGACTGGACGGTATCGGGGCGGCCCGGTATTCCTGCGAAATGCCCTTAGAGCCCTATGATGCAGTGGTGACTTCTCTCGACAATATTGGTTTTCACGAGGCAGGAATAACAGGCATTAGTCATGAGAACGGGACGATCTGGCTTCATCTCGAGAACGTACATTTCGGGGAAGAAAGTCGTTACGCCGTAGTCGCCCTCAAGGGCGTCCGGCAGATCCGTCGTGACGGTGAGTCAGTATCGGAAATCGCCGCAGACCACCCGGACGGTGAGATTATCCACTTCGGTCTTGAGGCTTCAGGTGCGGTTATGTTGATCGTGGAGTGGATGGACTATCAACCCAGTCGTTCCTGTACTCGGGCTTATGAGATTGACTGCGCCGACCTAGAGATAGAAAAGGGCGCTGTGGATAACCCTACGAACGTCAGGTGACACAGCCTTGGGGCGATTGGACTACTTCCTTGCCTCCCATTTAAACCCCAATAAGAGCGGTTGCCCCGGCTTGCGCTGTTGCGTCCTGTCTTCCCGCTCTCCGGCTTTGGAATCGCGCCCCAGGACAACAATACGTGGGCAAACGGGCTAGACTGGACGGTATCGGGGGTGGCCCGGTTTTCCTGCGAAATGCTTCTCAAATCCTATGGTGCGGTGGTGTGTCTGGTGCTGGGCGCGGGGTTCGCGGGCGGATTGCTCTCGGCTGCGGCTCCGGCTAAATCGGGTAAGGCGAGTAGCGGCAGTAAGAAGAAAGTTGTAAAGAAGAAGGCGGCTGCACCTGTCCCCCGTGTTTCTCCGGCGGTTCGGGCGGCGGCTCATGAGCTGGTCGAGTCGGGGATGGGGGCGGAGCCGGATCATTTTCGAAATCTGGAAGCCCTGCGTCCTTTCTTCCTTCGGCTGGCGCGGGCTCAGGCGGAGAATACTCCCATTCACGTCCTGCAGTATGGCGATTCACACACGGCGTCCGATGACTGGGCGGATGCGATGCGCAAGCCTTTTCAGGAAAAATTCGGGAATGGCGGGCCGGGGTTTACCGTCGCGGGGAATCCGTTTCGGGGGTATCGGCGATTCGATATCCGCGGGGCTGGTTCTCCGGGTTGGGTGACGGCCGGGACGGTGGCGCACCGGGGCGATGACCGCAATGGGCTGGCGGGGCTGAGTGTGACGGCTTCGCGGCCGGGCGAAACGGTGACGCTGACAACTTCCGGCGAACAGCTTGCGCTTTTCTATCTGAAGCAGCCGGGCGGCGGGACCTTTACGATCAGCGATAACGGGAGTCCGGTGGCCGAGGTTTCGACCGACGATGCGGACGGGACGGGAACGGGGACCGGGACGTATCGCCTAACGACCACTCCGGGGGAACATTTATACCGGCTGCAGACGGTTTCCTATGCGCCGGTGCGGCTGTATGGATGGGTTTCGGAGCAGGCGAGCGGGCTGACGTGGGAGACGTTGGGCATCAACGGGGCGCAGGCGAGCATGCTGCTGGACTGGGACCAGAGCCTGTGGCGAGAACAGTTGCAGAACCGCAAGCCGGCGCTGATTGTGCTGGCGTATGGAACGAATGAGGCGCTGTATCCGCGGTGGACGCGGGAGACTTACCGGGCAGGGCTGGTGGCGCTGATCACGAACCTGAAGCAGACGGTTCCCGACGCGACGCTGCTGCTGGTGGGGCCGCCGGAGTGCGGGCGGCTGCGACCGTTTCCGTATCTGAATCAGGTGGTGGAAGTGCAGGCCGAGGTGGCGCAGGAGATGGGGGTGGCGTTCTGGGACTGGGCGCTGCATATGCGCGAATCCGGGGGCCGGGCGAAGTGGGTGCAGGCGGGATACTCGCAGGCGGATTACACGCATCTGACGGCGGAGGGGTACCGGCTGCTGGGCCGGACGCTGGCCGGGGAACTGCTGCTGGAATATCGCCGGGCGATGCAGGATCTGTTGCCCTCGCAAGCCGGGAATTAAGGCGATGGCGGGGAGCGGGAAGCAGAGTGTGCGGCTGGGGTACCAGCAGGGTCTGGACGGGCTACGCGCTATAGCGGTGGTGGCTGTGCTGCTGTTCCACGGGGGCATGAAGTGGCTGCCGGGCGGGTTTCTGGGTGTGGATGTCTTCTTCGTGATCAGCGGGTATTTGATTACGGGGATTCTGATGCGGAATCCCGGGGCCGGGCTAGTGGATTTTTACTGGCGGCGGGTGCGGCGGCTCTACCCTGCCCTGCTGGCGATGGCGATAGTAACGCAGACGCTGGCAGCGAGCCTGATGCGGGATGCGGTGGGCAGCACGGTGCGGGATCTGCCGTGGGCGCTGACGTTTCTGAGCAACTGGTGGTTTGTGTTCCACAAGGTGCCGTATTTCGAGGCGATGGGGCGCCCTCCGCTGTTCCGTCACACGTGGTCCCTGGCGGTGGAGTTTCAGTTTTATCTGGTGTGGCCGGTGCTGGTGTGGCTTGTGTTCCGGAGGTGGGGACGCGGCGGCGTGCGGTGGCTGGCGCTGGCGCTGGCGGCGGGTTCGACGGCGCTGCTGGCGGTGAACGGGGACGCGACGGGGCGGGCGTATTTTGGCACGGATACGCACTCGATGGGGATCTTTCTGGGGGCGGCGCTGGCTACGGTTGGCGTGAGCCGGAGCCGGAAAGTGGCGGATCGGTTGGGGCTGGTGGCACTGGCCTCGCTGTTCGCGCTGTTTCATTTCGTGGATGAGGCGCTTGCGAGTTACCGGTGGGGGATTCCGCTGGCGAGCGTTTGTTCACTGGTGCTGATTGCTGCGGCGATTGTGCCGGGGAGTGGGATGGGGCGGTGGCTGGCGACGGCTCCGCTGCGGTGGTTGGGGACGCGGTCGTACAGCATTTACGTTTGGCATTGGCCGATTTTTCAGGCGACGCGGCCGGGCGTGGATGTGACGGGAAATATTTGGTTGAGTTTCCTGCTGCGACTGGTGCTGACGGCCGGGGTGGCAGAGGCATCGTTCCGGTGGATTGAGGAGCCGATACGAGCGGGCTGGCGTCCGCGGTGGAGTCGATGGGCGGTGGCGGCGGTGGCTTGCGGTTTGGTGGCGATGGCGGTGGCCGAAACGCAACTGGTGCGTGCGGCGCTGGCGGCGGAGAAGGCTCCGCCGGTGATTCTGGCGGCTCCGCCGAAGGCTCCGAAACCGGTGGCGACGGACGCGGAACGAGAGGCCATGCTGCAAACGCCGACGCTGCTGCTGGGGGATTCCGTGCTGCTGGGCGTGAGCCAGTGGCTGGCGCAGGAAGTGAATGTGGTGAAGGTGGATGCCACGGTGGGGCGTCAGGTGAAGGAACTGCGGGCGCGGGCCGAGAGCCTGGCGGAGGAGAAGGAATTGCCTCCGGTGGTGGTGCTGAATCTGGGGAATAACGGGACGGTGGAGGAGCCGACGTTCCGCGCAATTCTGGAGACGCTGAAGCCGTGCAAGCGGGTGGTGGTGGTGAATACGCGGGTGCCGCGGGCGTGGCAGGATGCGGACGATGACCTGATCGCCAAGGTGGTGCCGGAATATCCGAACGCGATTCTGGCGGACTGGCGCGCGGCTTCGAAGGACCATCCGGAGTATTTCGGGGCCGACGGCGTACACGCGAATGTGGCGGGGGCGCGGGCCTATACCGAAGTAGTGGTGGCCGCCCTGGTTACGCTGCCGATCCCGGTGGACGTGGCGAAGCCGGCGGCTGCGGTTAAGCCCTGACGACTTGTCCGCGGAAGGCGCGGACGCCTTCGAGGAAGACACCGACGTCGCTGCCGAGGCTGATGGCGCGGAAGCCTTTTTGAATCCAGTGCTGCGCGGCTGCGGGTGTGGGAGGCAGGAAGCCGGCGGCGATGTTGTGTTTCGCGGCGGAGGCGGCGAGGCGGTCCATGGCTTCGAGGAAGCGGGGATGGTCGAACTGGCAGGGAATTCCCATCGAAATGGTGAGGTCGTAGTGGCCGACCCAGGCGACATCAAGGCCAGGAACGGAGACGATTTCGTCGAGATTCTCAAAGCCTTTCACGGTTTCGATGATCGCGATGACGGCTGTTTCGGCGTTCGCTTCGGGGAAGTAAGAAGCGCCTCGTGACTGGTAGAGGTCGTGGGCCAGACCAAGAGCGACACCACGTTTTCCCTGCGGCGGGTACTTGAGTTCGGCGACGATACGCTCCATTTGCGCGCGGGTTTCGACGCGGGGCACCATGACGCCCTGCGCACCCAGATCGAGGATGCGGGAGAGCGGCGCGTTTTCCAGGTCGGGGACACGAGCCATCGGGGTAATGCCTGTGCCGCGACAGGAGGCGAGCATTTCAGCGACACCGGCGATATCGCAACGACCGTGCTCCATGTCGTAGATGACGAAGTCGAGGTCGCAGGCGGCGAGCATGGGGCCGATGCCGGGGGTGAAGAGTTCGAGGACCATTTGGCCGAGAGCGACTTCACCGTTGCGGAGTTTGTTGAGGAAACGATTCACGGGATCATCCTATACCGAAAAGCGGTTGCGGCAGTTTTCCAGCTTGCGCAGGAAGCCGGGGCGAGTGAGGACTTCGCGGTTGACGACATTCTGCGGGGCCTCGCCGCGCGCGACGGCGAGGGCACCTTCGCAGTCGAGGCGGCCCATGTCGCGAAAGAGTTCGAAGGTCCAGCCAATGGAGTGCGAAGTGAGAAGAACGTTGTCGAGGGCAATGAGCGGGGAAGTTTCCGGAAGGGGTTCCTTTTCAAAAACATCGAGGGCGGCACCGGCGATGCGACCGGCCTGGAGGACCTGGATGAGGGCCTCTTCATTGATGATGGGGCCACGCGCGGTGTTGATCAGGTAGGCCTCGGGTTTCATGAGGGCGAGTTCGCGAGCACCAATGAGGTTGCGTGTTTGCGGCAGAAGAGGGCAGTTGACGAGGACGTAGTCAGACTGGCTGAGGAGGGCGTCGAGAGTGACGGGTTCCACACCGTTTTCGGCGAAGACTTCGGAGTTTACAAGAGGGTCAAATGCGAGGAGACGGGACGGGCTGAAGTGGGAGAGCAGGCGAAGAGCTTCGCGTGCAATGTTGCCGAAGCCGATGGTACCGATGACGCGGTCGCGAGGCTCCTGGCCCAGACGCTGCGTGCTTTCGACCCACTTCCCCGCCCGGATGAGGCGGTCCTTTTGCGCGAGGCGGTGGGAGACAGCGAGGACGAGGAGCACGATGGATTCGGCCATGGGGCGCACGACACCCTGCGGCGTGATGTAGACGGCGATGTCTCGTTCGGTGCAGGCCTGCAGATCGACGTTGTCATAACCGACGCCGCAGCGACCGATCGCGCAGAGGCGGGTGATGCCCTCCAGAGACTCGACGGTGACGCGGGGCTTGAGGGAGATGACGACGTCGTAGCCCGAGAGCTGGTCGGGAGTGTAGGCGGGCTTGTAGTCCGGGATGAATTCGACTTCCAGGCCGGGGCAGTCCTGCAGCAGGGAGAGACCGATATCGGGAAAGGCGAGCCTGCCCTGGTTCAGGAAGTCCGCCGAGAAGCCGACACGAAAGGCAGGGGGAAGAGCCGAATTGTTAGGAACCATCCCAAACAGAGTATCGAAAGGAATAGAATAGGCAGCAAATGTCCGCCCGTCTACAAGTTTGCCGTGCCCTGCTGGTGGTATGCAGCCCGTTCGTATTGCAGGCCCAGGCGCCGAAGCCGGATGCGGCCGTGACTGAGTTTTTTGAGCGCGACGTGCGGCCGGTGCTGGCCTCGCGATGTTATTCGTGCCATGGGCCGCAGCAGCAGTTTTCCGCGTTGCGGGTGGACTCGCGGGAAGCGCTGCTGAAGGGCGGCAACCGGGGCGCGGCACTGGTGCCGGGAGATGCGGGACTGAGTTTGCTGGCGCGGGCGGTGCGACATGACGGGCTGAAGATGCCTTCCGGCGGGAAGCTGCCACCGGAACAGATTGCGGCGCTTGAGAAATGGATCGGGATGGGCGCGCCGTGGCCCGAAGAGGCGCGGCCAGCGACGACGAAAGCGAATGCGCCGGGGATGTACGAGCGAATCCGAATGGAACACTGGGCCTTCCAGCCGGTGAAGGCGAGTGCGCCGCCCACCGTAACGGGGATGACGCATCCGGTGGATCAGTTTCTGGTTTCGGCGATGCGGAAAGCGGGCCTTCAGCCGGCGGGACCGGCCGACCGGCGGACACTGATCCGGCGTCTGAGTCTGGTGCTGACGGGCCTGCCGCCGACACCGCTTGAGGCCGACCTGTTTGTGCGCGATTCCGCGCCGGGCGCCTATGAACGGCTGGTGGACCGGCTGCTGGCAACGCCGCAGTTCGGCGAACACTGGGCCCGGCACTGGATGGATGTGATGCGGTTCGCTGAGACGTTCGGTAACGACTGGAATTACGAAGTCAAGGGGTCGTGGCTGTATCGCGATTACCTGATCCGGGCGCTCAACAATGACGTCCCCTACAACCAGCTGG
The DNA here is from genome assembly GCA_947467185.1 of Bryobacterales bacterium. Taxonomy (GTDB): domain Bacteria; phylum Acidobacteriota; class Terriglobia; order Bryobacterales; family Bryobacteraceae; genus BOG-234. The sequence goes on along the minus strand of CANIHR010000101.1, from coordinate 4,036 downwards.
TGCGGGAACACCTGGCCGGAGACCTGCTGGAAAAGCCGCGGATCAATGCGAAGGACGGCATCAACGAATCGATTATCGGGACGGAGTTTTTACGCTTCGGCGAGTTGGGGCATGACGACTGCATTCGGTTCCGGCAGATCCGGACGGATGTGGTGGACAACCAGATCGACACTCTGGGGAAAGCGTTTCAGGGGCTGACGATTGCGTGTGCGCGATGCCATGACCATAAACTGGACCCGATTCCGACGCGGGATTATTACGGCATCTACGGAGCTCTGACGAGTTCACGGATGGTGATGCGCAACGCGGGGCTGCCGGAAGCGGCGAACGCGACGAAGCAGAAACTGGCGCAACTGAAGCCGCAGATTCGGGGGGAACTGGCGAAGGCGTGGCTCGAAGAGATCCGGATGAGTCCGCGGTACATGGTGGCGGCGCGGCGGGCCTGGAAGGGTGAGCAGCCAGACCAGAAAGACCTGACGGAGCTTTCGCTGGAACGGGTACAGGCGTGGGTGAGCCTGATGGAGAAGCGGAATCCGGTGATGGAAGATCCGTTATATCCGTTCCTGCAGGGCACGGGTAACGGGTGGGCGGAGCTGCAACGGAACTACGCGGCGGAAGCGAAGGCGAGAGCAAGTTACAACCGCGAACACTTCCAGCCGTTTGGGAATCCGGCAGAGGCCGGCTTTGGCGGCTGGCATTCCGATGGCGCGGCACTGTTTGACGGACCTTCGCCGAGCGGGGAGTTCGCCGTGGCCAGTGACGGTCCGCGCGCGGTGACAGGAGTGTTCCCGGCGGGTGTTTATACGAACGCATTGTCGGAGAGGTTGAACGGTGGTCTGCGTTCGCCGCTGGCTCCGAAGGATAAGAAGTTTGTGAGTCTGCAGGTGATGGGCGGAAAGCTGGGCGCATGGCGGACGATCCTGGATAACTGCATGTTGAGCGAGGATTACAAGACCCTCGAAAACGACTCGCTGAAGTGGGTGAAGATTCCGAACCGGACGGATCAGCCGACGCTGCCGTTTTATCTGGAGCTGGTGACCAAAACGGATAATCCGCGAATTCCGGATCGTCCGGGGCGGCTGAAGGCGACACAGACCGAAGTGGAGTCGCCGTACTCGTACTTTGGGATTGCGCGGGCGGTGATCCACGACGTGGATGAAACGCCGAAGGACGAACTGTCGCACATGCTGCGACTGTTTGAGGGAGCAGCTCCGGCGAGCCCGGAAGCGCTGGCGGCGCGTTACGAGCAGGCGATGAGCAGCGCGATCCGGCGTTGGGCGGACGGGCAGGCTTCCGATGACGACGCGCACTGGATCGGGTGGTTGCTGGAGAACCGGCTGTTGACGAATACGCCGGGGATGACGCCGAACCTGAAGTCGCTGATTGAGGAGTACCGGTTTGCGGAGCAAAGGATTGGAGCGCCGCGGGTCTTCGAAGGGCTGGCGGATCTGGACCCGGGCTACAATTTTCCGGTGCTGCCGGCAGGCGACGCGACGAACCCGGGACGGATGGTGGAACGGGGCTTTCTGGAGCTGATTTCGGGGACTGACGCGGGGTTCCGCGTGGCCGGAAGCGGGCGGCGCGAGATGGCGGACCTGATTGCGAGCGAGAAGAATCCACTGACAGCTCGCGTTATGGCAAACCGAATCTGGCTGCATGTTTTCGGGCGGGGACTGGTACCGACGGCCGACAACTTCGGGACGTATGGGGAACCGGCGTCAAACCCGGAGCTGCTGGATTTTCTGGCGGCGCGCTTTGTGGAGAACGGGTGGTCGATTAAGAAGCAGATTCGCTTCCTGCTGCTGTCGAAGAGTTTCCAGCAGGAGGGGAGGGCTTCCGAAGAGGCGCGCAAATCGGATCCGCAGAACCGGATGCTGTCGCATTATTCGGTGCGGCGACTGGAAGGCGAGTCGATCCGTGATTCGATTCTGGCGGTGTCGGGGCGGCTGGACCGGACGATGTACGGGCCTCCGGTGCAGCCGAATCGGGAGGAGCCAAAGGATTACCGGCGGTTGTTCCAGGGCCCGCTGGATGGCGATGGCCGGCGTAGTCTGTACATCAAAGTGACCCGGCATGAGGGGTCTCGTTTTCTGGAGACTTTCGACTTTCCGAATCCGACAGTGGCGCGGGGAAATCGGGACAGCACGAATGTTCCGCCACAGGCACTGGCGCTGATGAACGATCCGTTTGTGATGGAGCAGGCGGGAGTGTGGGCGGAGAAGTTGATCGCGAAAAACGCTCCGTCGGCGGGTGCCCGGGTGGAGGAGATGTTCCGGCAGTTGCTGGGGCGGTCGCCGGATGAGCCGGAGCGGGAGCGGTTTACCGGTCTTACCAGCGAGATCGCGAGTCTGCATAAAGTGGCTGCGGATAAGGTGATGACCAGCCAGACGGTTTGGAAGGACGTTGCGCACGCGATGTTCAACCTGAAGGAGTTTGTTTATGTTTGGTAACACCGGATTTGGCAACGCCGGCATTTCGCGACGCGATGTGCTTCGTCGCGCCTCGACGGGCTTTGGCATGACGGCTTTGGCAGCGTTGATGGCCGAGGGGGCGGTTGCAGAGACGGGTCCGCATTTTACGCCGAAGGCGAAGAACGTCATCTTCTGCTTCATGCCTGGTGGCGTTTCGCATATCGACACCTTCGACCCGAAGCCGAAGCTCGCGGAACTGGATGGCAAACCCTTCGACGGCTTTTATCAGATTGGGGCGAAGAACGAGACGAACCGGAAGTGGGTCAAGAGTCCGTGGGCATTTCAGCAGTACGGGCAGTCGGGTTTGTGGGTAAGCGAGTTATTCCCGGAGGTGGCGAAATGCGTGGACGATCTGACACTGATTCGGTCGATGATTTCGGGGTTCCCGCTGCATCCGCGCGCCAACCTGCTGATGCACACAGGCAAGACGCTGGGCGGGTATCCGAGTCTGGGCTCGTGGGTGAATTACGGTCTGGGAAGTGAGAACAAGAACCTGCCGGGGTACGTGCTGCTGCATGGTGGCGCGGTGCCTCCGGGCGGGCTGGAAAATTTCTCCAATGGCTTTCTGCCGGCGGCGTTCCAGGCGACATCGATGCAGGCGGACGGCAAGCCGGTGGTCAACATTGTGCCGGGCGACAAGGACCCAAAGATTCAGAGGGCCAAGCTGGACACAATCGCCCAGGAAGACAAGCGATTTCTGGAAATGACCGGGGCGAGCGACGCGGTGGAGTCGGCGATTCAGAACTATGAGATGGCTTACCGGATGCAGTCGGTGGTGCCCGATGTTTTGAATCTGGACAAAGAAACGGAAGCGACGAAGCGCCTGTACGGTCTGGATGCAACGGAGAAGAACAAGAGGCTATACGGGACGCAGTGTCTGCGGGCTCGCCGGCTGATTGAATCGGGCGTGCGGTTTGTGGAGATCACCTGTCCCGAGGTTTTTGGCGGCGACAACGGAACCTGGGATCAGCATTCGGAACTTCGTAAAGGACACGAGGGCAACGCACAGATTACAGATCAGGGCGTGGCGGCGCTGCTGAAAGATTTGAAGTCACGAGGGTTGCTGAAAGAGACGCTGGTGGTGTGGGCGACCGAGTTTGGGCGGACGCCACATGCGCCGAAGCCCGATGGGCGGGACCACCATGAGACAGCCTTTACGGTCTGGATGGCGGGTGGCGGGCTGAAGCCGGGTTTTGCTTACGGGGCGACGGATGAAACCGGAATGCGGGCGGTGGAAAACGTGACCGAGGTGTACGATCTGCATGCGACGATTCTGCATTTACTGGGGCTGGATCATAAACGGCTCACGTACCGTTTCGGCGGGCGCGATATGCGGCTGACGGATGTACACGGGAATTTGATCTCGGGCATTCTGGCTTGACGAAAAGCGGCTATTCCGGAAGTTGGCCGCTGCCGCCGGGTGTGGCCCTCCACCTGCACCGGAGCAGACAGTGTCCCGATCTACAGTTGCAGTATTAAAGACAGAGCCGGCTACGGTCATTGGTGACTATGGCCGATTGATGCGGCTGGCACGCTATCAGGATTTCGTGCCGCATGACACCGAG
>CANIHR010000100.1 GCA_947467185.1 Bryobacterales bacterium | reverse complement strand
GGTAACGCGATCTGCCAGCCCCAGTGACTGAACCTGCTCCCGCAGGGTCTGCTCCATGGCCCCTACGCCGACAATTTGCAAACTCCACGCTCCGGCACGGTTTTCCGCCAGGGCCGCGATCAAAAGGTCCACACCTTTCCGCGGAATCAACTGTCCGATAAAAAGCAGGCGAGTCCCGGACTGCCAGAAGTTACTTTTGACGGCCCCTGTTCCGGAACTCGCACTTTCAGGAAGCGGAGGATAGTACGCAAAGTCAAAAACTTTTTCCGGCGCATAACCAAGGCTTCGGTACCAGATTCCGGCATGGTCTCCCATACCCAGGACGAAGCCAATCTGCCTGGAATAGCGAAGGTGATTTACCTTGCCGGCGGCCCATCGGGCCCGCCCGCGCAGCCCCTCCCGTGGGGGACATTCGGACATAATGCCCTTGCGCCGACTCGCGGAACTTTGCACGAAGGCACGCTGTATCTGCGGATAGGCGCTGATACCACTGAACACATGTATCGCCTGCGGGCCAGCCTCGCGCACAACAGAATCGGCCATGGTTTCGGTGAGGCCCACAGAAACGTGCGCTTTGCCATAGTCGGGCATCACCCAGCCCATCTCACTGCGCCACCCCGGGATAGCGGCTTCGTGGGCGACCCACACTTCGGCGTGGCAGGCCAAGGCTGCCAGCCAGGGAGCCTGATGATGAGTAGGCATGTTCTGCCAGAAGACGAAATTCATCGACTTGGGACTAGGCCCCCGGTTCCGGCGTCAGTGACAGAGAGGGGCTTTGGCCTCGTCTCGCCATCTGTTTTCTGCTGACCTCCGCCGCAGGGTCGACGGGGACGACACGCATAGTCGGGACCCGGAAACTGCCGGAGAACGCACCGGCTGAACCGGCGAACAGGTAGCTGATGAGTTGGGAATGGAACTTCTGATTGGTTACTGAATCGTCCAGAAACATGGCCACAACCATGGCCAGGTAGCAGGCTCCCGCCAACTGTACCTCGCGGTTAGCGTGAAATCTGGTGGCCTTCAGTGCAGTCAACCCCATCGAAACGTAGACAGCAATTCCGGAAACCAGCCCGAAAAAACCGCTCATCCAAACTGCATTGGCCACGAACGTGTGCTGAAAGGTGACTCCATCACCAAACAGTACAACAAGAAGGGACTGGTCTAACCACTCCTGGACGGGCTTGACTGTGAGTTCAATCCAACGAAGGCCGATCGCATCGTCACCATAGTCGTCGACTTTGTTTTGGCCGAACTGCGCCGCACCGGGCAACTGCTGGGCAACCCAGTTGAAGATCAGACCGGCGACGACGAAGGCAGCGGCGAGGGTGACAAAACGGAAGACCCGATCTTTGACACCACGACTGTCTCGAAGTGTCGTAATCAGGAGCGCAGAGGCAGCAAGGGTGGTCCAGGCGGAGCGACTGAAGCTCACGAGCGCACCTACCGCCAGAGCGCCACCAAATGCGACACCCTGCGTGAACTTCACCGAGTTCAACCACCGTGGGGCACTGGAGCAAAAAAGAAGCACGAAGATGAAACCGAGCGCGTTCAGATCGATGAAACCAAACACGTAAAAAAGATTGGTGAAACCGCCGGACCAGGCGGCGATCAAGTTGGGGATACTCAGCACGTAGACGCCGACTGCCGCAAGCATGACAAGCCCGGAATAGAGCTTCAAATCCCGCTGATTCCGGACAGTATTGAAGGTTGCGACATAGACCAGAAATGCCACTGTTGCGTTTCTGCCGAAATTGAGCAGGGTTCCATTGGCGGTAGCGTTTGCAATACCCGCGAGGCCAAGGACGGCGACGTTCAGGGCGAGAATAAGCGCGGTTCGGTTCAGCCTCCACTGGCCAACCGACAATTGCCAGATCACCAGCGCCGCCAGGAAGGGGATCAGGGGATCGGCCCACGACCAGGCTCGGGCGTACTGCGCTTTTTCAGCCTCGATGCCGATGCCGGCCAGAATGGAGACGAGGAGGCAGCCGATCAGGGTGAGTTGTTTCATTTCATTCCACCGGAGGATACTTCACGAATGAGTTCGTCGAATTTTCTTGCCACGCTCTCAGCCCCGTACAATCGAGTGCAATCACCGGCCGCTTCCTGAGTTAGGGACCTCACGAGGTCTGGTCGCTCCAGCAACTTTAGCAGGGCACCGGCAAACACATCCGGATCTGTCCCGGTAACCAGCAAACCGTTGCGCCCCTCTTCAATTATTGTCTCAGGCCCGCCCGCCCGTTTTGCCACCACGGGCTTTCCGGCGGCCATGGCTTCCACGATGGATCTTCCAAAACCTTCCCGAAGAGACGTGGAGGCGAGGATATCGATGCCGGCGAACAGTTCCTGTTTGTTGCTGGTGAACGGGACGAAGCGGATGGCGGGTTCCAGGTCCAGTTCCGCTGTCAGGCTCTTGAGCTTTGCATAGTACGTCTCATCGTCGGCACACCCCGGGCTTCCCGCGATCACGCCAACCACGTTGGGATACCGGGGACGCAGAACGCCGATTGCGCGGATGAGCAGTTCCTGATTCTTGAGTTCCGACGGATACCCGAGTGTCGCGATATGTGTCTTACCAGCTTCATACCAGGACGGTTTGGGACCTTTGGCGGCGCTACGGAGTTCGGTCAGGTCCACGCCATTGGGAATAACCCGGATATTGCTCATGGGGACCGCGAGGGTTCCGGTGAGAGTATCTTCCTGGTACGATGTGGTGGCCACGCAGAGTCTGCTGGAGGCCAGTGAACTCCGCAGAGCACGTGCGCTAAGGCCTCCGTAGGCGTTCCCGCGGTTCACGAAGATACGCGGAGTCCGGGGGAAAGGATTCCCGAGGCCACAGAGTAATTCGACGGCGATGTTGTTTGTAAGAAGTACGCTGCCTGGTTTCAGGAGTTCGCGCATCTCACGTCGAAAGGTGCGAAAAGTCGCGAGAGTTCGGAGCGGGGAATCGCGGTCGACCGTCCAGGTTGGCCGGCTGGAGCGGATAACTCTTGCCCCGGCGGCTTCCATACGGGACGAAACCTGGCTACCCGATGGCGCGAGGACCACCTTTTCAATTTCCGGCGACAGAAAACGCAGCAGCAGCTCCACAGACTGCAGCATGCCGCCTTTCATATCCGCCATTTCCAGCGGCACGACGAGGCGGGTTCGGCAACGGGTATCAGGCCGCACTGGGTACCCCCTGTTTCCCGGTTAATACGCGGGCGGTGCTGAGCAGCATGTCCAGGTCGGTTCGCAAACCAGGCCACGCAAATCTCGCCGCGAGGAGGATGGCGATGCACACGACCGGGGCGAGAGCGACAACCAGGATCGGCGTATGGATGTTCCCGAAGTACCCGAGGCTGAAGACACCGGCCCCCAGCAGCAGGCTCAGAATGAATGGTCGATAGACGACGCGCCCGATGTCCATCAGGTTGACCGGACTCTGGCGCATGGCAACGAACAGCGCGGGCCAGGACAGGGACCAGTCAGCCAGCGTATAGCCACAAGCCACCCCAAATGCTCCCCAGGGGAGGCCGAGGAAGAAGGCGCCAATCATGACCGGCGTTGTTACCACACCCCAGATTGCCATGGTCTTACCTCGATTGAGGGCTGTCATGATCCAACCGGACGAACTGACGACGGGCTGAAACACGGCAGCCATGGCAAGGATGCGGAAGATCCTGCTGGCGGGATGCCAGCGCGGGCCAAGCAGCAGTTCGATGATGTCATCGGACAGAACGGCCATCACCACCAGCATGGGCATGCTGGCATAGGCAATAACGCGAAGTCCCTTGAGGTAGTAGTCGCGAAAATGCAGAGGATCATTCTGGAGTCTGCTGAGTGCGGGAATCGCAACGGTTCCCACCGGACCCACGATCTGACTCAGAGGCATCAGCATGAGCTGGTAGGCACGAGAGTAAAAGCCGAGTTCGGCAGCGCCCCACCGGCGGCCCACCAGAACGTTGTCCATGTTTCGGACCAGATAATTGAGCGAGTTGAAGATTGTCAGATTTCCGCCAAAGGCGACGATGGACTCAATGCCTGTCCTCCGGGCCGGCAGACCAGGGCGCCATTTGCAGCAAATCCATGACCCCGCCGCGACAGTCGCGGAAACCGCCAGTTGCATGACAACCAGCGACCAGTACCCCAGACCGGCAAAGGCGCAACCTATGCCTGCAAGGGCGCCGGCGAGGCCACCACAGAGGTCAACGGCAGCCAGAGTGGGAAAGCGCATCTGCCGTTTCATCAACGCCTGGTGCTGAATTCCGAGGCCGGAAATAATAAACCCGGTCCCTGCAGCGATCGTGATTGCCAGCAGCCGGGGATCGTGATAGAAGCCGGCGACGAACGGAGCCGCTCCGGCAGATACCAGCGCCAATGCAAGGCCGAGAGCCGCGTTTAACCAGAACAAAGTACTCATCTGGTTGTGTCGAATCTCCGCTTTTTGTATCACCGCAGCGGAGAGGCCCATGTCGCCAAACATTGTCATGAAGCCTGTGACCACTGAGGCCATGTTGACGAGGCCAAAATCTCCCGGGGTAAGCAGGCGCGACAGAATCGCCATGCCGCCGAGCTGAATTCCGAACTTCCCAAAGCGCCCGAAAAGTGTGACCACCGCGCCTCGGGCAGACCTGCGTCCAATGCCACTGTCGAGGTGACTGGTGTTAAAGGCAGGATGATCATCCGGCGAAGGCTTCGCGCCCGGAATCGCGTCAGTCGTCAAGGCAGGGACTCCAGAAATCCTTTACCTGAACGACGCGGGAGGTTCGGAAGGCCTCCAGCCCCGCAAGGCAGGTTGCCACAGTTCGGGCCGAATCTTTCAGTCCGACAAGCGGCGCACGTCCGGTCTGAACGCATTCGACAAAGTCCCGCAGCGAGTCATTGACGGCGATGCCATGCTCATACAGACGCATCGGGTAAGACGAGACGCCGTAGAACGGATGGCTTTGTCCCTGGAGCCGCATCAGGAGTTCCATTGCCAGACCGATGGAGCAGGTCTTCAGATCGTTGAGCCACATCAGGGCCTTAGCGGGCGGGAAGCGCGTGTAGCCCCGGAATGTCCCGAGTTTCGGCCTGGCGATCATTTCAAAACGTCCATCCTCGTGGAACAGCAGATTGTTCTCGATGGAAGCCTTGTCTCCATATACGCGAACCGTATGGTCCTGAGGCCGACCGGCCCCAAACGCAACCACCATCTTGGCTATGACGCCGCTGCGAAACCGCAGCAAAATGGCATTCAGATCCGACTCCGGGTACTCCGGAAAGGCGAGGTGATTCGCCATGGCAGTCACTTCAACAACTTCGTCATCCAGCAGCCACCGGAACAGATCCACAAAGTGGCATCCCGCGTAGACCATCAGAGTCGCGTTGTCCGTGAAGCGCCAGTTGTGATGGGCAGAACTTCTCTCTCGCAGGTTGTGGACATAATAGCCCTCGATGTAAGAGATCTGACCGAGCGCCTTGCGGCGAATCAGTTCCTTCATCTTCAGGTGAACGGGCACGAATCGCATCTGGTGTTGCACCGAACAAATGAGCCCGGGGTGGCGCTTCTCCGCGTCCAGAATCTCTTCGTAGCCCTGCACGCTGTCGGTAAGGGGCTTCTCGCAAACCACGTGCTTCCCGGCTTCGAGGCACCGCGCCATGTAACTGGCGTGAGTGGAATCGGGCGAGCAGACGGCTACCGCGTCCACTTTGCTCAGCATCTCGTCGAGATTACCTGTCACCAGAACTTTCGGGACACGCTTCAGCGCACGCACGCGGGCGTCTTCGGCAGGATCGAAAATCGCCGCAACTTCACAGCCCTTCATTGAGAGAAAGTGGCTTAGCTGGGCCTGACCTGCGCCACCGAACGACAGGATGCCGAGGCGGAGGGAATTGGGGTTTCTGCTGTTACTCATTGCGCACGGCCTTTCCGCCGTCTGCTTCTGTCGAGGTCTGAATAAATTTGCGCCAGCTTCAGCCCCTGCTTCTCGCAGTCGAACTCACGTACCATACGGTCGCGAGAGGCCTGGCCAAACTCCGGCCAGCGATCCGGGTTGTTTACGAGCCAGCGAAGATGCGCAGCGAGCGCACCGGCGTCACGTTCCGGTGCCAGCAGCGCGGACTTGCCATGCTGCACGATTTCCGGAATGTCGCAGTGGGTGGTGGCCACAATCGGGATTCCGGCGGCGGCCATTACCGCGATCGTGACGGGTGCACCACCCTCGGTGTCACCGTCGTGCGCCGTCACGCTGGGCGACAGGAAAACATCGTGTTCATAAGCGGCTTCGATCAGTTTGGAATAAGGCTGAAAGCCAGCCATGGTGAGCCGGTCCCCCAACCCACTCTCCGCGATGGCAGCGTGGATTGCGTCATTTTCAGGCGCATGTTCCGGGTTCCCGGTGCTCCCGCCTATCAACGTCACGGTGAGTGGGATATCCCGGGCTGCATCTCCCAGGGCGCGAATCGCGTAGGGAAGGCCCTTCTTTTCGACAAAGGAAGCGCAGAGGAGCACACGCAGAGGCTTCGTGGCGTCGTAGCGCCGAAGCTCACAACGAATTTCTGAAATACGTACGCCCAGGTGGTGTACGGTCACTTTCTCGGGAGGACATCCCATCGCGACCAGACAACTCGCCATATGGGGCCCCTCACAGAGGAAGCGGTCCGCGCGGCGAAACAGTTCCTTGTACCGCTCAAACCAGCGCGGATCGTTTTGGGGCATCTTGTTTACATCCACACCGTAGAAAGTAACGATGTGGCCGGCGTTTTCAGCACCGGCAATCTCCATGTCGCCCCATCCATAGTTCCCGAAATGCGAGTGAAGGAGCGATGCACCACTTTCGCGAAGGACGCGCCGTTTGATCGGAAGGCCAGCCGTCAGCCCAGCTTTTCTGAGCGTCCGATCCAGTTTGGACCGTAATGGATATTTGGCGGACAGGGATGTGATGTTCGGAACGTCAAACGTTTTCAGATTCACCAACTGTTCACAGACAACATGGTTCTCGATGCCAGGTCCCAAACTGGTCACCTGGTCGTACAGCCACACCATGGTGTGGGCGAGCCAGGCTCCAATACTCTGCAACACAACAACTTTGTCATTGCGTTCATTACCGCTGCTCAAAGTACAGCCCCCCGAGGCTCCGCCTTGTGGCCGACCATGACAGAGATCTGCTCTCCCACATCGAAGTACTCGTGAACGCAGCGCAGTTGCACCTGTTCGAACAAGGCAGCATAACCCCGAACGTCCCGAAATGACCAGTGCGCGGAGCCCGGCGCATCCGCCGTGTTCTCAATGAGCATGAGCGTGCCACCCGGCCTGAGGACTCGTTCCAGTTCCACGGTTGTCCCTTTGATATCGCTGTCGGGGATCCCGCCAAGGACCAGGCACACCCAAATCGCGTCCACGCTGCCCGCGGCAAGAGGGATGACACCCGCCCCCTGAACATAAGCTGTCTTGCCCGTCCTCGGGGCTTTCTTCAGGAGGGACAGCACCGGGTCAACACCCAACACGAGGGACCTGGAGTATTCCGTCAGCGTAGGCACAAACCGTCCTGGACCACAGCCGTAGTCGAGGATGATCCGCTCATCGCCGCGCAGAAGGGGCGTCACGTGTGGCAGAATCTCCCGCTTCTGCATCTCGGTCAGGCGGGCCATGCCTTCCTGTGTATGGTTCAGATTTACCACGGCCCGTTCTCCGAAAAACTCGGCACGCAGCTTCCAGTAATCCGCACCGGTCGTTCGTGCGGCCCGGTATTGCCAAAGTCGCATCCGAATCCGGCCCGGCAGCTTAGCAAGCCAGGACAGCACGCACAGCCCCCACTACGTCGCGGACATCTCCGTCGGTCATCTTTGCAGAGAGGGGCAGACTTACAGTCTGCCTGCCCACCGCCATCGCATTCGGATAATCTTCGGGCTTCCAGCCGAACTTGTCCTGGTAATACGGGTGCTCCGGAATCGCACGGTAGTGAACGCCCACTCCGATGTTGGAATCGTGCAGATCACTGATCACCTGATCGCGGCCTACGCCCGTCTTTTGTTCATCCACGAGCACGGTATAGAGGTGCAAACCGTGGCGCGTCGCCGGTTCCGTCGCCGCCGGCAGCCCGAGCGGGAGGTCCCGGAAGGCCTCGTTGTAGGCATCCCAGATTGCCAACCGGCGCTGCCAGCACTCTTCGACCCGGCGGAGTTGGTGAATGCCCAGCGCCGCCTGGATGTCGGTCATGTTGTATTTGAAACCACACTCGACAACTTCATAGTGCTTATAGCCGGAATCGGAAAACCGCTTCCAGGCGTCCTTGCTCATGCCGTGGAGGGCCAGAATCCTCAGTCGAGCAGCATCGGCATCGGTCAGGGCGGTGATCATTCCACCTTCGGCCGTGGTCACATTTTTCGTCACATAAAAGCTAAAGCAGCCGAAGTCGCCGAACGTCCCGGCCTTCTTCCCGTGATACTCGGTTTCGATCGCGTGGGCACAGTCTTCAATCACCTTCAGGTTGTGCTTTCGTGCCAGTGCCATCAGACGGTCCATGTCGCAGGGCCGCCCGGCAAAATGTACCGGCAGAATCGCGCGCGTCCGACTGGTTATGCGGCGCTCCACCTGGTCGGGATCGATATTGAGAGTTACCGGATCACAATCCGCCAGAACAGGTGTCGCCCCGGCGTGAATGATTGCATTCACGGAAGCGCAGAAAGTCATGGGCGTGGTGATCACCTCATCGCCCGGCTCGACGCCGGCGGCGATCAGGCTCAGATGCAGGCCTGCGGTGGCTGAACTGACTGCTACCGCATGAGGAGCACCATTGTAGGCCTCAAAGTCCCGTTGAAACCGGGCGACCCGTGGCCCTGTGCCGAGCCACCCCGAGCGGAGTGTATCCACAACCTCGGCGATTTCTTCTTCCCCGATGAGGGGGGCCCCGAACACGAGATAACTGTCGCGGACCGGCTGAAATTTAGCGCGTTTTGAATTTGTTGTGCTTGCCATGGTGGGGTTCCCCCTCAAAATTAACTAACCAGCCTGCGTGGTACGAGTTGCTTCGAAATGAGCCAGAATCAGCGGTACTGCCTCAGCCAGATCCCGGCACTGAATTGCCGTAGCCGGCTGGTCGGGGGATGTGGTGGCACCTACGCATATCAGACCGTGCAGCCCGGCACGTTGCCCTGCTTCCAGATCACTCCCGCGGTCTCCCACAATCCAGGACCGTTTGGCTTCCAGTTCCAGTTCCCGAACGGCATCTTCAATCATGCCGGGATTGGGTTTACGCCACGCGTGGCCGTTCTCTCCGCCGTTGACTTCGCTGTTAAAGCCGCAGGCCCAGACGCCATCGAACCAGGCGTGATGCTTTTCCAGACCCTCGACCAGGGTATTCTGCACGCGCTCAAAATCGGTCCAGGTATAGAGGCCACGGCCGACGCCCGATTGATTGGTTACAACCAGCACGGGAATCGACGCGGCATTGAGATGCGCGACCGCTTCCAGACTGCCTTCGATGAAGCGGACTTCTTCGGGTGACGAAATATAACCCGTGTCCTCAATCAGGACGCCGTCCCGATCCAGAAACACCGCTCCGGACACACTGAACTTCCGCCGCGGTCCGAGCCATTTGTAACAGTCCGTCATTGCGCCGCGAGCCGTTCCTCGACGAGCCGGCAGATTGCGTGATAAGTCACCAGATGTACTTCCTGAATATCGGAGGTTTCGCGCAACGGCACCGCCATCAGCAGGTCACAACAGGCAGCAATGTTACCGCCCCCCGCCCCAGTCAGGCCCATTGTTTCCAGGCCGGCTTCCCGCGCTTTCATCAACCCTGCCACAACATTGGGCGAATTGCCACTGGTGGAGATTCCCCAGGCAACATCGCCGGGCTTGCCAAAAGCTTCAATTTGCCGGGCGAAGATGCCATCGAAGCCACAATCATTGCCCCAGGAGGTCAGGATCGCGTCATTGCTCGTTAAAGCGATGGCAGGCAAACCTCGTCTGTTGAGACGGAAACGGCCAACCAGTTCCGCGCAGATGTGCTGCGCGTCTGCAGCGGAACCACCGTTACCAAATACCAGCAACTTGTTGCCCCGCTGAAAGGCGGTTGCAATCAGGTCGACTGCGCGATCAATCCCGTCGGGGTAGGACGAATCACAAACAGCGAGCATATTTTCTGCCGCATGGCGGAGAGCGGTTGCCAGGGGATTACTCACAGCAATTGCTCACAACCCACCCCGGCGGACCGTGATTCCCGTTGCACGATCAGAACGCGCAGTTCATCGCTGGGTGCATATTCGGGTACGATATCAACGATTGACTCCACCAGTTCGGAGGTGCGACGATCTCTACAACTTGCCGCCATCCCTTCGAGTCGGGGTTTCATGCTGTCCCACTCAGGCGTGACCCCGGAGAAGACTCGGATCTTTTCATGGTGCGTCTTCACCAGACCCTCCTCGAGGGCACTCAATTCTTCAGTTAGTTTTTCGCCTGGCCGGACGCCGCTGAATTGAATCCTGATGTCTACATCCGGCCGCAAGCCGGAAAGCAGGATCAGATTTCGCGCCAGATCCACAATTCTCACAGGCTCTCCCATGTCGAGAACGAAGATTTCGCCGCCACGGCCCATTGTCGAAGCCTGCAGGACGAGCTGGCATGCTTCGGGAATCGTCATAAAGTAGCGACTCATCTCGGGATGAGTGACCGTGACCGGTCCGCCGCGAGCGATCTGATCTTTGAAAATGGGTACGACGCTGCCGTTGCTGCCGAGAACATTACCGAAACGGACTGAAACGTAACGGGCATTTGGAGGCTGCAGAGAACGGACTATGAGTTCGGCAATCCGCTTGGTCGCGCCCATAATGTTGGCCGGGCGAACCGCTTTGTCCGACGAGATCATGACGAACTCCCTCACGCCAAAGTCTCGCGCTGTTCGGACGACGTTGAGGGTGCCAAAAACGTTATTTTCTATCGCTTCAAACGTGTGCTGTTCCATGAGCGGCACGTGCTTATATGCGGCAGCATGATAAACAACCGCCGGCTGGAACAACTCGAAAGTCTCGCGCAGGCGAACTACGTTTTGGATGCTGCCAATCTCTGCATGGAATTGCACATCCGGAGCGATCCGGGCCAGTTCCTGTTGCAGGTAGAACATCGGCGATTCGGCTATGTCAAACCCGACGATCATTTGCGGCTTAAAACGGCTGATCTGACGGCAGATTTCCGAGCCGATGGAGCCCGCAGCGCCGGTCACCAGGATCACCTTGCCTCGGAGGGCCTGCGAAATTCGATCCTGCTCCAGATTTACAGGCGTGCGGCCCAGCAGATCTTCGACAGCGACGTCACGGATCTGGCCCGCGAGGCCACCTTCCATCAGTTCCGCTACGCCGGGAATCGTTTTGTACGGGACCCCGGCCGCCGTGCAGCGCTCAAAAATGCGCCGCATCTGCGAACCGGAAGCCGATGGCACTGCCACCAGGATCAGGTCCGCGTGCTGGTTCTTCGCGATCCAGGTCAGGTCGGCTCCGGTGCCGAGCACTGTCACTCCCTGCAGAATCAGACCCTGTTTCCGTGGGCTGTCGTCCACAAAACCGATGATGGAGTAGTTCAGGCCGGAATGTTGCTCAATATCGCGCAACAGACTGGCACCCGCGTTTCCAGCGCCGTAAATGATTGTTTTCCGCGTGGTCTGGTGGGAGTCCGCACCTTTTGGCCGGGCAAGGTCTGTCAGGAGGCGGACAGTAACCCGGAGGCCGGCGGTCATGGTGACGCACAGCAGGAGGTCGATGGCATAAATCGACCGCGGGACCGGCTTTTGCATCACAAGCAGCAGAATCAGCGACACCACCGAACCCAACAGATTGCTGGCAGCGATGCGCATCAGGTCCGACATGGACGCATAACGCGCCCAGCGGCGGTCGAGGCCCAGCAACCGGAATGTGGCCAGCTTGACGGGAGCCCACACCAGGATTGCAGCACCCAGGACTGGGACGTAGAACGGGGGAATGGAGAAATCGAAGCGAAGCAGGAAACCGGCAGCGGCAGCGGCCAGAATTACCGTCAGTTCAATCGAGTAAACGAAGGTCGCGCGCGCCAGAGCGATCGACCGCGCAGTTGCGGGAGCAACCGTATCAGGCATGGCAGGGAACCTCGTGCCGGAATTGTTGCGGGGCGGCCAGAATCCGGTCCACTACCCGGTCCAGTTCCGCCTTCGTCAGGCTGCTGGAACTGGGCAGGCAAATGCCCCGCTTGAAAAGCTCTTCAGCGACCTTCCCGCCAAACGTCGGATACTCCTGATATACCTGCTGCAAATGCATCGGCTTCCAAACCGGGCGCGTTTCAATGCCCTCGGCATCCAGGAAACCTATCAACTGATCCCTGTTGCACCCGAACTTCGTTTCATCAATCAGAAAGCAACTCAGCCAGTTGTTCGGCTCGCCATATGACGCATCCGGCATTGGCTCCAGCCCTCTGACATTTGCGAACGCTGTCTTATAGTGCGTGAAATTCGCCCGACGTTGCATCACCCGCAGATTCAGAACTTCCAGTTGGCCCCGTCCGATACCCGCCAGGACATTACTCATCCGGTAGTTGTAGCCAATCACCGAATGTTCATAGGCAATGCCCGGGTCTCGTGCCTGCGTCGCGAGGAAACGTGCTTTTTCCACCAGCGCCGGGTCAGGGGACACCATCATGCCGCCACCTGCGGTGGTAATGATCTTGTTGCCGTTGAAAGAGAAGACGGAAATCTGACCAAAAGTACCTGCCGAACGGCCCTTGTACGTTGCCCCCAGCGCCTCGGCTGCGTCTTCCAGTACCGGCACACCGTAACGGCCGCAGATTTCCAGGATCGGGTCCATGTCCGCTACCTGGCCGTACAGATCTACCACCACAACTGCTTTCGGAAGCCGGCCCTTCGCGGCGCGGTCGCGGAGGCCCTCTTCCAGGCACCCCGGGTCCATGTTCCACGTGGCGTAATTGCTGTCAATAAACACCGGGGTGGCACCCAGATACCGGACCGGATTCGCCGATGCCGCGAACGTCAGGGTGCTGCAAAATACCTCGTCGCCCGGGCCAACGCTCATAAGCTGCAGACCGAGGTGAATAGCGGCTGTGCCACTCGCCAGGCAAACTGCCGGTTGACCAACCAGACGCGAAAAATCCTCTTCAAAAGCCCTTAGATTCGGGCCAACGGTGGAGACCCAGTTGCTGGAGAACGCCTCGCAGGCGTACCTCTCCTCGTTCTCGCCCATATGCGGAACGGAAAGCAAAATTCGTTTGGTGGGGTTAAAGGACGCCAATCTCCGACTCTCACACCATGGCACCTCCGCCGTGGCGACTCACTAATCTTTATAGTTTACCAACCTTACGCTGCCTTTACTGTGAAGGCACCGTTTGGCGAGTAAACATGTACGCTGCGATGGCAAACATGATGATGCCGAGTGCGTAAATCGTCCACTCCCGCTTCGACCGCTTCCACTTCAAAGCTCGCCGGATCTTCATAATCCGCCGCTCTTCTGCCGTCCGCATCCGGTCCGACTTTTCTCCCGCCCGATACGCGTAATACCTCGTATGGCACTTCTTGCACCGGTACGGGATCATCGAAAACGATGCCCAAATCCGGTCCTTCAACCCCTTCCGGTGCGACCGGTGCGCTTCCGGCTCATTGCACTTTGGACAAATCACCGCTCTTCATTCCTCCAGAACTGCCACCACTTGCGTGACTGCGCCCTTTGCCACTTTTCCGCTGCCACGTATTGCCCCCGGATAATCTTCCCCGGGTTGTCCACAAACAGCATCCGTGCGATGTCCTGACCATACTGCGCCGCAATCGTCGCAAAGGCCTCGTCCAGTTTCGGATGCCGGTGGACCGGGTCGTGCGCATCACTGGCAATCACATGCACCTGGCCTTTTTCCAGCAGCGCATGCGCCGAAGTGGCCGCCCGCTTCCCGAAACCGCCCAGCACCGACAGAGCCGTTACCTGGACCAGGCACCCCATCTCGACCCATTTGTCCAGCCGCGACAGTTCCTTCTGCAGAATCGGATTCCGCTCCGGATGCGTCACAATCGGCACCAGATCCACCTGCAACAAGCGGTCGAGCACCTGGCTCATCGATCCCGAAATATGCAGGTCCGAACATTCCACCAGCACATAGCGGCCACCGCAGATCGCAAACTTCGACGGGTTCTCAACGGCTTCAGCGATGTTGTCGAAACTCAGGTGAAGGTCGCAACCGCGATGAATCCTTGGCACACCACCGGTCAGCCGAGTCAGTTCTGCTATGCGCTCGTCAATCAGCGCCGGCTGGTATTCGAACTCGCCGTTGGAGTGGGGCGTGCAAACGATGTCAGTTGTCCCCGCCGCAGCTGCCAGGCGCAACATCTCCAGGCTAACCTCGATAGTGGGCGCACCGTCGTCCATGCCCCACAGAACGTGACTGTGTATATCTACCACTCCATATAAGGGTATTACGTTCGTTTTCGCCATTTGCAACGCCCCTCAAACGTGAGAAACTCGAACCCATGCGGTTTACCCCTCTTGTCCTGATCCTGGCTGCATTGCCGGGCTGTGCGCAGCGGTACTTCCCCCCACCCGGGACCTGGCAATCGAGGCCAGCCGCTGACCTCGGTTTCGACAAAGCGAAGCTCCAGGCCGCCGTCGAATACGCCCAGGCTCACGGCAGCGACTGGGATTTCCCCCGCGATCAGGTCAAGACCTTCGGCCGCCCCCTTGGACCCGTACCCGAAAAACGAGCTCCCACCAACGGTCTCATCATTCGCCATGGCTACGTCGCCGCCACGTTCGGAGATGTGAAAGCTGTTGACCCCGTTTACAGCGCCGCCAAGAGCTTTCTTTCCACCGTCTGCAGCCTCGCCGTCGCGCAGGGTCTCATAAAGGACGTGAACGATCCGGTCGCAAAGTACATCCGCGACGGCAGCTACGCCTCACCCCACAACGCGAAAATTACCTGGAAGAACCACCTCCAGCAGGAGAGCGAATGGGAAGGCGAGATGTTCGGCAAGCCGTCTACGTTCCTCGGCCTCGAAGAATTCGGTGCCGGCCGCCGCGAACCCCGCCCCATTCAGGATCCGGGCACGTTCTACGAATACAACGATGTCCGGGTGAACCGCTTCTCCCTCAATCTGATGCGGTTATTCCGAAAACCTGTCCCGGAGGTGCTGAAAGCCAACATCATGGACCCGATTGGGGCTTCGAATACCTGGCGCTGGATTCCCTACGCGAACTCTAACGGTTCCGTCAGCGGTGGCACCCGGTGGGGCGGTGGCATCTGGTCGAACTCCGAGGACCTGGCACGGTTTGGCCTGCTGATTCTGAATCATGGCCGCTGGAATGACCGCCAGCTTGTCTCAGAGGCCTGGCTGAAGGATGCCACCCAGCCCAGCGCTCATGGCCCCGACTACGGCTACTTGTGGTGGCTCAATACCCAGGGGAAACAATGGCCCAGTGCCCCTCGCACCAGTTTCGCCGCCATCGGCAACGGATCCAACATCATCTGGATCGACCCTGAGCACGATCTGGTCATTGTGTGGCGCTGGCACGGGCCATTTATGGATGGTGTGATCCAGCGGACCCTCGCAGCTATCCTGAACTAAATGAGATTTTTCGCTGTTTTCGGAGCTCTGGTCCTGGGGGTAATTCCCGCCTCGGCCGGTGTTGTTACTTTCACCTCTT
Source organism: Bryobacterales bacterium (assembly GCA_947467185.1). Taxonomy (GTDB): domain Bacteria; phylum Acidobacteriota; class Terriglobia; order Bryobacterales; family Bryobacteraceae; genus BOG-234. The sequence goes on along the minus strand of CANIHR010000100.1, from coordinate 2,056 downwards.
CTGCGGCATTTCAGGCCGCCGGCAGTATCAGCAACTCGGAGGACTTTGAGTCGTTCGAGCAGGGGTTCCTGGGCAATCCGTTCACGACCCACGGTATCCTGTTCACTCAGTTGCCCGGTGGACACCCCAATATGGTTCCCTATGTGTCCGATCCCGGCAATCTGGGCAATCCCATTGAACCGACCAGCAAGACGCTGGATGCCAATGGCGACGAGAATTTCCAGATCCAACTGGCCAGCGGCGCTACGTTCACTGCTTTCGGCTTCGACATCTACACCAACCAGTTCAGCGCCCCGGTTGTGTCGCTTTATGACGCCTCCAACGACCTGATCGGCAGCTATACCCTGGAGCAGGGGCCCAATACGCTCGGCTTCTTCGGTGCCACTTCGACGACGCCGATCTCCAGCGTGACGTTCATTGTGGATCGCGGCTGGATTCAAAACACTGCGCTCGATAATGTCCAGCTTGGCCAGTCCGCCGAGACCCCGGAACCGTCTGTGTTTGGCATGGCAACGCTGGGCCTGGTCGGGTTGCTGGCGTACCGCCGCCGCCAAACCCGCTAAGTTCCCTTACTTTCCTTTACGACATTTCTGGACCACATTGTTTTATCGTGTTATGTTCAGGTTTGGACCCTATCTTGACAGGCCCCACCTGCGCCCTCCTGCTTCAGACCAGCCTCCTCGACCTTGTTAAGAGCGGCTCCGCCCTCGCCAACGCGGTTTTGGTGGTGCTCGTCATCTTCTCCATTGCTTCGTGGACGATCATTTTTTCCAAATGGTCGGCCCTGGGAGGCGCAAAGAGCGGCAACGCCCGCTTCGTCCGGGCCTTCCGGAAATCGAACACTCTCGACACTGCCGTTGCCACCTGTGAGCAGTTCCGGCCGGCTCCCCTCGTGACCGTTTTTGAAGATGGCTATGCGGAAGTCTCGCGCCAGTTGAAGATTCGCGGCGGGATCACGAACCGCGACGCGATTGCCCGAACTCTGCAGGTTGCCACCAACCAGGAACTCAGTTTCCTCGAACGGAACCTCAGTCTGCTGGCCACTACCGCCTCCGTTTCGCCCTTCATTGGCCTCCTCGGCACCGTCCTCGGCATCATTCGGGCCTTCCAGAACCTCGGTTCCGCCGGTTCCACCAGCCTCGCTTCCGTTGGCCCCGGCATTGCCGAAGCCCTCATCGCGACGGCCGCCGGTCTCTTCGCCGCGATCCCGGCAGCGATGGCCTACAACCATTTCGGACATATCCTGCGTGAACTTGGGTCGCAGATGGACGATTTTGGCCTCGAATTCCTCAACCTCATCGAACGAAGCTTCGGAGAATAGAAGAGGATGGCAATCAGCGTCGGTGGCAACGGAGGAGGACGGGGGAGACGGGGTGCGCCGCCTCTTGCGGAAATCAACGTCACGCCGTTTGTCGATGTCGCGCTCGTACTTTTGATCATCTTTATGATCACGGCGCACGTCATGGAATATGGGATCGAAATTGCGGTCCCAAAGACCCAGACCGTGGAATCGACCACCAAAGAGCTGCCGATTGTGTCCCTGTCGAAGACGGGCGACCTCTCTCTGGGCAAGAACGAAGTCAACATCAACAAGCTCGTCGAGGAAGTTCGCAGCCGGTATCCGGGGCAGGAAGCGGTGTTTGTGCGCGCCGATGGTCAGGTCAAATACGAAATTCTCGCCCAGGTTCTGGCTGCACTTGGTAAGGGCAAGCTGGCCGTCAATCTCGTTACCCAACCCGATGGGGGAGGCCGCTAAGTTTTGAGCACGGCCACGTTTGGCGACCAGCAACGCGAACCTCTAGGCCGGGCGCTAATCGGCTCCATCGCCACCCATGCGGCGATTGTCGCTGTTTTTGCTCTGTCCGGTTATCTGAATCTGCGGGATACCTGGGGATCGGCCCACGCTTCTTCGGGCGCAGTGGGCGTTGGCCTGGTCCCGACCATCCCGATCCCTCGCAACGAAGGTCCGAAAAACCCGCTCGCGAACGACACCGACAATCTGGCCCCGCAGGAGCCGGTGGAAGCCAAACCCCGCGCCAAAGTGAAGGCGCAGGAG
>CANIHR010000099.1 GCA_947467185.1 Bryobacterales bacterium | reverse complement strand
CGAGTTGTCGTCTCCGACAGCACTGTTGCGGACGAAGGCTCACCCGTAGCGGGCTGATTCGTAACCGGCCCCAGACCATTGCAGTACATCTGAATATTTTTCCCCTGCTTCGCCGGATTCCCCGGACCAACCAGGGCAAAATTCTCATCTCGCGCCGCCACAAAACTCGTCCCGGATGCCTGATATTCAAACATCCCCGGAGCATAAGCCGCCAGTGACAGCGAATAGAGAGCAGTAGAACTGCTGCCAATCGAAACCTTCATCTGCGCAGAGCCATTCGATGGCATATCCCACGGAACCTGCGTATTGATCTGCCCCGGAGTCACAAAATGGAGCCGCCCGGGGAAACTCGCCGCGCCCGCATCAAAACTCACACTCACGTGGTTCATCCCCACCGGCAGATTCGCGGTCGTCGCCACCTGGGTAGTCGGGGAGAGATCCGCCCCATAGATCGCGATGTACGAACCAGGTGCCACCGCCGTATTCGGAGCAAAGCTCGCCGCGTCCACTACACCACCAGCAGAAATCTGTGGACCTTTCCGCCCGGTGATACTGAACGACGTCGAAAGCCCCAGCGAAGTCGCGATAAACGTATTTACGCCCGGCTCAGGCCCAAGCGTCACGCCCGCCCCCGCAAAGCCGTAGACATCCGTAGACGTATCCACATTGCGCAACACCCCGCCACCGGCCACGGCCGTGAAGTTGATCGGAGCATTGGGGACAGCGATCCCATACCGGTCCGTCACCTCTGCCAGCACTACCCCCGCATTTTTTCCAACTGTCCCATCGTCACCATCGCCGGCCAGTGGAATCATGTTCCTCGGAATCCCATCACTCACCATGTACACATAGGGAATCCGGAACGGAGTAGCTCCGCCCTGCACCGCAATGATCCCTTCATACACGCCCGGATCAGGCGTGCTGCCGGTCATTGTCAGGTTCAGCGTGACGGTCTGCCCGGCAGCCAGCACCAGCGACGCACGATCCAGCGCCACCTTCGCCTTCGCATCATTCTGCTTCTGCTGCACCGCCAGAGTCAGCGTCGCATTGGCCTTACCGGTATTGGTCAGCTGAATCGTCTGCACCACGGGAAGGACGGAAACCGGCCCCAGAACCCCGAAACTCACGCTGACAGGCGCAGCGGCAAGATTCGAGGCAATCGCATTCGCCGCGTTCGCCCGACCGTTCCCCGTCGCCAGCAGAGAAGCCGCCGTCCCGTTCGATTCCGCCACATCTGCCGTCGCCGTGTTCACAATGGCCGACTTGATCTGCACCGCCGTCAGCGCCGGATTTGCCTGTTTCACCAGCGCCGCAATCCCGCCAATCAGGGGAGCCGCAAAACTGGTCCCCTGCGCCACCATGTAACCGGAAGGCGCAAAGAGAGCACCGTTCGGATCAAACGTCTGACTCGCCAAATAAAGATCCGTGCCGGGTGCCGAAACATCAGGCTTCAGGCCACCATTGCCCAGTGTCGGCCCCCGTGAACTAAACCCTGCCAGCTGATTTGCCGTCGCCACATCAAACGGCTGCAACCCGGTGTTCATCGATGCTTTGGCATCCGGCGTCGCCTGCAGGAAAGTCCGAATCACCTGCCCGTCGTCATAACCCACAAAAGCCGCCGGAATCGTCGTTGTTCCCGCCAGTCCCCCGGGTGTCAGCACCGAGTTATCCCCAGGGACATTCATGATGATGGCCCCCAATGCTCCGGCCGCCGCCGCATTCTGGACCTTGACCGCAAACGTGCACGTTCCGCGATCAAGCAGCGCATAGGTTCCGGCGAGAGACCCTGAGGGCAAGGGATTGCACGCCTCGGCGTCGCCCACAGCCGACGCATCCCCCAGGGGAACCGTTGCCGCCGGCGAAGGTGCCGGACCAGCGCCGAGCAGCGAATGATAGCTCCCCAGTCCCGGCACGTTGAGCGCATTGGACCAGTTGTGTGAATTGGTCACCGCACCCACCGCGATCGCGTATGCCGAGTGCGCAGGTGTCGTCATCGAGCCATAAGTCGGTTGCACGGAAGTCCCGCTGAGGCCTTCGTTCCCCGCCGCCGCGACCACCACCATGCCGCCAATCACCGCATTTTTCACAACTGCCGCGAACGGATCGCAGAGGACTCCCGCCTTGTTGCCACAGATGGCGCCGGCATCGTCCGGCCCGGCAAAGGCCGGTGCGCCGAGTGAGAGCACGGCCACATCCATGCCATCCGCAAACGCATCCTCCAGTGCCGCAAGGACAGCATCTGCCGAAGTGGAGTCATTCACGCCCGGAGAGCCAAACACCTTGTAGCTGCCGAGCCATGCTTTCGGCGCAACACCAGTGATCGTCGCCGAGGGTCCGGTATTGCGTACCCCGGCAGCAGCCATCGCCACCGCCGTTCCATGTCCGACCCGATCCCGAGGCGTGTAGTCATCCGGGCGCGAATTCAGCGCGGGATTCGCCCCTCCGCCCGCCGCAATGTACGACACATAGCTTCGCGCCACAATGACCTTGCCGTTCGTGAACTGGGTGCAATCCAAAGGCAGCAGTGGCAGTTTGGCGACACTGCAGGCTGGATATCCCGCAGGAGCCTTCAGCGTTGCATCCTGAAATGCCGGATGCGTCGCTTCAATCCCCGTGTCGATCACCGCGATGCGAACGCCGGTCCCCGCCGTCGACACACCGCCCAGCGCATTCCAGGCAGCAGGAACATTGAGCAGTTCCACCGCACGATCCAGCATCAGATGGATCGCCGGCATCCGCGCCACGTAGCGAACCCCAGGAATCGCTTCCAGGTCAGTACGCGACACCCCCTCGGTTTCCACGAAGATGGCGTTCAGCAACGTCTGCGATTCGCTGGTGATCTTCGCGCCCTTCGCCCGCAGAGAATTGCGCACGGGCACGTGAGCTGCCAGCAGCGCCGCACGATTCCCGGTCCGCCCCGCGGGAGCATCCTCCAGGACCACGGCGTACCGAGCCAGATCCCGAGCCTGGCAGGCAACGGCCACCAGCAACAGCAGCGAAAAACGGCGGATCACTGGAAGAATACCCGGTAAAGAGTCGCGCCCAGCGCATGGGTCACCATACTGGTCGGGACACTCCGCTTTTCCCGCCACGCCAGACCGCAGAACAAACCGAACACGGTCGCGACAATGGCGAAGCGCCAGTTCGGGAAAGCCCCGTGGAACCAGAAATGAGCGCTGCCAAACATAATGGATGTGACGAGCAGGCCCGCGATCCGGTTCCGCATTCCACTCTCCAGCCAGTGCTGCAGCATGCCGCGAAAGAAGAACTCCTCCGACAACGCCACAACCCACAGGATGCCGAGGAACTGCGGCAAAATCGTCCAGTATTTCGGGTGATCCCGCGGGAGCCACAGTCCCGTCGCCCAGAGCGCGGTCAGCACCGGAGGCAGCATCAGCGCAAACCACTTCACACCGGAGATCCACTCATCCCACTTCGGAATGAACACGTACTGAGCACCCGTCCCGCCCCGCATCCCGATCACTGCAACAGCCGCAGTCCGAATCAGCATCAGATGGCCCAGGATGTTGAGTGGAGTCTTCGGAATCGCCGAGGGATAGATCTGGTCAAAGATCTTGGAAAGCAGGATCGTCGCCAGCAGCAGAACGTAGAGAACATCCAGCCACGTCTGCCGGGGCAACACTTTGTACCAGAACGACAGCACCGCCGCCAGAACCACCAGCATGCCGAACGACTGAAAGGCAAACAACCCGGTGGGAACCGTGTAAACCAGATACGGCAGCAGGCAGGAGCCGAACAGAACCTCCGAACGACGCAGCCACGCGGGGGGGGCACCTGCCATCACGTAGAACGGTAACTCCGCCACAAAAGCCAGCGCAACGGGCAGGGCGAGGGCGAACGAGATGCCCTTCATGTTGGCGTAGACGAGAGCGGCGACGATCAGGATCGTCCAGCCGATGCTCAGCGCACGCCATGGAACGGGAGGAGAATCCTGCCCTGAATTGATGCCATCGTCACACTGAGCCGGGGCTTTGGACATCCAGCCCAGCATAACATTCGGTTATTCCTCCGTATGGTGCGGTTTCGGCTTCGCGGCGGACGTTTCCACCTTTGCGTGGACAACCGGAGCCGCTTTCGGCTTCGCCCGGGGCACTATCGGTTCAGGCACCCAGGCCAGCACGGGCGTCGAGCCGAATGTCACTTTACCGCTCGCCAGGTTATACACCGCCCCAACAATCCAGATTTTCCCGCTGCGCGCCAACTCTTCGAGCACCGGACTGTGGTGCGACAAGTCGATCCGCGTCTGTTCCACGCTGGCACGCACGGCTTCCGTCCACGGATCACCACCGAGCGCAGCATTCGGCAAAGCCGGACGGATCAGACTCAGCAGGCTCTCCAGATTCGCCTGTGTCGGTGTCAGCTTCGCGGGCCTCGGCGTATCCATCGCCGCCTTAACCGCACCGCAGGACGTATGCCCCATCACTACAACCAGCCGAACGCCCAGATGCCCGACCGCGTACTCCAGACTCCCCATCGCACCGGGTTCCGCGACAGCGCCGGCAACGCGGACAGGAAAGAGATCACCCAACCCCTGATCAAACAGAAACTCCGGAGGGACGCGAGAGTCGGCACAGGAGAGGATCGCTGCAAACGGATGTTGGCCCGTAGCTACCTCCACACGACGGGCTGCCGTCATATGGCTGATATCCAAATGTCCCGCCAGAAACGCCGCATTGCCCTCCTGCAACCGGGCAAGTGCGAGCTCTGGACTGACACTCGCAGACGCTTCGCCTGGCTGATGAACGATCGGACCCTCTGCTCCCAAGAGCGAGGTCACGAGAATCGGGAGTAATACAAATGGTGTCCTCATACTACCCATCTATCGGCAGCATGAGTGAAAAACTTCACTACCGGCAGTCACTTTTTGAGCGACTGCCGGCACAAACCGGGAAACTAAACCTTCGGCGCGGGAGGGGGCAGTTCGCGTGCAACCACGGCGTCAGAGAAGCCCGCCGCACGGTGTGCGCCGTCACAGAACGGCTTGTTCTGGGACTGGCCACAACGGCACAGGCCGATGGCGGCGCGGCCGCCGAGACCGAATGCCGCTCCGGTCGGGTCGCAGATTTCGAAGTCCCCTTCAATCTTGATGGACCCATTGTTATTGATCGTTACTTTTGTCGATGCCATGAAACGAGAATACCGCGCCACCGGTTTTCGTCGATCAGGCCAGAGGCTGCCAGGGCTGTCCCGCCGTCAGATCCCAGGCGCCGGCCCAGTCGGGACGAGGCGGCTTCACGCGCATCCCGGGCAGGCGGTCCAGAAAGCTGCGGCTGGGTCCATCATTGGGAGACAGCTCCAGGCACTTCCGAAATCCCGCTTCCGCTTCATCCCATTTCGCGGCCCGATAGCTGGCCAGAGCGTGCTTATACTGAGTTCGAACAGCCTCCAGCCCCGGACTCAGCGCACCACTATGGCTGAGCACCTCAAACACCCGAATCGGCTCCGTCTTGCCCGCCACCACCACCTGGTCCACTTCGCGCGACTCCACCGCGCCACGCGCATCCCGGATCGTCTCTTCCGATGCCAGAATCGACGTGTGATACACCTTGTTCGCACTCTCCAGCCGCGACGCCAGATTCACCGTATCGCCAATCACGGTAAACGACCGAACCGTTTCCGACCCAATCGTCCCGACCACCGCGTCTCCCGTCGCCAGACCAATCCGCACCTGAAAATCCGGTGTATTTCGGCGCAGGCCGGTCAGGTCCGCCAGATGTGTTCGGAACTCGATGAGAGCTTCCTGCTGCGCCAAAGCTGCCAGACATGCCTCCGCCGCATGGGCCTCCGCCGCACAAAACGGCGTAGTCCAAAAGGCCATCACCGCGTCCCCGATGTACTTGTCAACGATGCCCTTGCGCGTCTGTACGATGCGCGTCATCGAGGTAAAGTAGGCGTTGAGCAGCCGGACAATCGTGTCCGCAGTCAGTAGTTCCGAAATCGACGTAAACTGCTTAATATCCGAGAAAAAGATGGTAACCGGACGCCGTTCCGCCAGCGGTGCATTCGCGGCTTGTCCGCTCAGCAACGTAGCCACCACACGCGGATCGACAAACTTCCCGAACGTATCGCGAATCTGCTCTTTGGTGCGCAGTTCCGCCGCCATGCGGTTAAACGCCTCGGTCAGTTGCCCCAGTTCATCATGCGAAGTAACCGGCAACTGAATCGTCAGTTCCCCGCTCTCCACCTTTTTTGTGCCGTCAATCAGGCGGTGGAACGCACGATAAAGCTCAAAGCTGAACAGGCCAAAGATACCAAGACACACCAGCGCCGCCACCACAAACAGGACACCATTCAACCGGATGATGCTGGTGGATTGCTCGCCGGTCTCTTCCAGAGACACCTCGGACAACCGCATCAGCTTCTTGCGAACCGCCGCCAGATCCGGCCCAAAAACCTGATAATAGGCAGCGAAGCCATCTATGTCCCGGCGAGCCTGATCCATCTGACTCTGACGGATCTCGCTAAGCACCCGATCTCCGAGCGCCAAAAACTCCGGTCCGCGCACCGACAGATGCTGAAAAGACCCATTAATTTCTGCGATTAAGACACGATCCGAGACATCATTCGCCTCATCAGTCATCGCCCGCTGCAGCAGCGCGTCACTCTCCGGAAAGATAGAGGCGATCCGGTCGCGGACCACCTTCTGGCGAAGCTCCGTTTGCTCCAGATGAGACCGATCCTGAAGCAAACGATGCAGGTTCAGTTCGTACTCAAACGTCAGGACGTCGAGTTCCGAGAGTTTAGACGACAGCGGAATATGATAGGCGACGATCCCGCCGATCTCCCGGTTCACCCGATAGATCCCGGACGTCGACAGCATCGTGGTGACGGCAAAGACGAGCAACAGCACGACCGCCACCCCGAGGATCTTGAAGCGTACGCTCACAATTACCTCGCTTTGATCTTACTCCCGGCGTGCTTTCCGGGCAATTCGGCCGCTTATTCTTCGTCGGTAACGCAGCCGAGGCTGGCCGATTTCACGCAGCGGATGTACTTGGCGAGCGTGCCACGCGTTGCCTTCAGAGGCGGCGCGACCCAGGCGGCGCGGCGAGCGGCAATCTCTTCGTCGGAAACGGCGAAGGAAATCTCGTTCGTCTCCGCATCGATGGTGATGATGTCGCCAGCCTTCACGAGCGCAATTGGCCCACCGACCTGTGCTTCGGGAGTCACGTGGCCCACGATGAAGCCGTGCGAACCGCCGGAGAAGCGACCGTCCGTCATCAGCGCCACGTCCTTACCCAGACCCGCGCCCATGATGGCGGAAGTCGGGGTGAGCATTTCCGGCATCCCAGGACCGCCCTTCGGACCTTCGTAGCGGATCACAACCACGTCACCCTTGCCGATTTCCTTGCGTTCCAGCGCGTGGAGGATGTCCTCTTCGCAGTCGTAAACGCGTGCCGGACCCGAGAACCGCAGGCCTTCTTTACCGGTGATCTTGGCGACCGCGCCTTCCGGAGCGAGGTTACCGCGCAGGATCTGGATATGGCCCGAAGCCTTGATTGGATTGCTGAGGGGGTGGACGATCTGCTGACCTTCGGGCAGCCCCGGCAGCTCGGCCAGGTTCTCCGCGATGGTCTTGCCGGTGACGGTCATACAAGTGCCATCGATCATGCCTTCAGCAAGCAGCATCTTCATCACGGCCGGAACGCCGCCGATGGCATGGAGGTCTTCCATGACGTACTTGCCGGAGGGCTTGAAATCTGCGAGGAGCGGAGTGCGGTCGCTGACCCTCTGGAAGTCGTCGATGGTGAGATCAACACCCGCCGCGCGGGCGATGGCGACGAGGTGCAGCACGGCGTTGGTGGAACCACCGAGGACGGTGACCACGACCATGGCGTTTTCAAACGCGGCGCGCGTCATAATGTCGCGGGGCTTCAGGTCGAGTTCCAGGAGGCGGCGCATGGCATGGCCGGCACGGATGCACTCTTCTTCCTTCTGGCCATTGACGGCGGGAGTGGAGGAGCTATAGGGGAGCGACAGACCCATCACTTCAATGGCGGAGGCCATCGTGTTGGCCGTGTACATACCGCCGCAGGCACCGGCTCCGGGGCAGGAGTGCTGCACGATGCACTCGCGCTCTTCGTTATCGATGCGGCCGGCGATGTATTCGCCGTAGCTCTGGAACGCATTGACGATGTCGAGCTTGTCATGCTTTCCGGCATGTCCAGCCCGAATCGTGCCGCCGTAGACCATGATGGCCGGGCGATTGAGGCGCGCCATGGCGATCATGCAACCCGGCATGTTCTTGTCGCAGCCCGGGATGGTGATCAGACCGTCGTACCACTGCCCACCCATGATGGTTTCGATGGAGTCGGCGATCAGGTCGCGGGACTGCAGCGAGAAACTCATGCCCTCGGTGCCCATCGAGATACCGTCGGAGACGCCCACGGTGTTGAACCGCATGCCGACCATACCGGCCGCCTGCACGCCTTCGCGGACTTTCACCGAGAGGTCGAGGAGGTGCATGTTGCAGGGATTGCCCTCGTACCAGACGCTGCCAATGCCGACCTGGGCCTTGGGCATGTCGGCCGGAGTAAGGCCGGTGGCGTAGAGCATAGCCTGAGAGGCGCCCTGAGCGGGCGGCAGCGTAATGCGCGAACTGTAACGATTCAATGGGTTGGACATGAGGTTATTAATGATGGAAAGGGTAAAGCTTGAGTATATTCCCTGGAGGAATAGGGCAGAGAAATGGTAGATGAAACTGTGATTACGGTAGACTGGTAGACATGAGCCTGAATTTGAAAAATCCGGTGACCCATGAACTGGTGCGGGATCTTGCCCGGCTCACAGGCGAGACCATGACCGAGGCAGTTACCGAGGCTGTTCGGGAACGATTGGCTCGCGTGCGGACCAGCGAGAAGGGACAACTTGCCGATCGCCTCCTCGCGCTCGGCAAAGACTGTGCCAGCCACCTTAGCCACGCAACGTTGGCGCTGGATCACGGAGAACTCCTGTACGACGAGAATGGTTTGCCCAGATGACGATGGACAGTTCCGCCGTTGTTGCGATTCTTCGGGATGAACCCGAAGCAAAGATGTGCGCGGAGGCCATTCAAGCGGCCACCGTTCGACGAATATCGGCCGTGAACTATGTCGAGGCAGCAGTCGTAATAGATAGCGACCACAATCCGATTGCGAGCCGACGCTTCGACGACCTTTTCCGCATGGCGGATATCCGTATTGAGCCGGTCACCGAAGCGCAGGCAAAATTAGCTCGGGAAGCCTACCGCGATTTTGGGCGGGGCAGTGGCCATCCGGCGAAACTGAATTTTGGCGACTGCTTCGCGTACGCATTGGCCAGGGACAAGGGGGAATCCCTGTTATACAAAGGCAACGACTTCCGGCGCACAGACATTCAGTCAGCTATACATCTCGTGTAATCCAGACCGGGAAGGCCAAACCTACCCGCCTGACAAAATCAATTCATGGCGCAGAACTCGGCTTACTGGTCCAAAATATTCATCCCCACTCTGCGGGACAACCCGGCAGGTCCGCTCTCGGCCGGACACAAACTCCTCATCCGCGCCGGATACTTTCGACCCGCCGGATTTCTGCCGCTGGGTGTCCGGTCTCTCGCCCGCGTCGAAGCCATCGCCCGTGAAGAACTTGGCCGCCTGAATGCCGAGGAACTCCGATTCCCCGGTGCCGCCGCCATCCCCGCCATGCGCGAACTGGCCCGCGCCGCCGGCCCCGCGCGTGTCTGGTTCCGCCTCGCCGCCCACCGCAACGATGACCTCTCCCTCGACGCCTTCGCCCACAATGCCGAAGGCCTGCCCGAAGCCCTCGCCCGCATCCTGACCCGCTGCGGCCTGCCAGTCGGCTTCGCCGGCGAACCCGAACCCATGCTCAGGGACACCGAAGGCGACTTCTACCCCGAACCCTTCTCCACACCCGACTGCGGCACCATCGCCGAGGTCGCCGCCTTCACCAACCTGCCCGCCACCACTCAGATGAAAAGCCTGGTCATGGTGGCCGATGGCCAGCCCATCCTCGCCCTCGTCCGCGGCGACCACCACATGAGCCGCCCCAAACTCGGCCAGATTCTCCACGCCGAAGACATCCGCCCCGCCACCACGCCGCAGATTCAGGACTGGTTCGGTGCCGACCCCGGCTCACTCGGCCCCGTCGGCGTCAGCAACCTCCGCATCCTGGCCGATTCCGCCCTCCGTGGCCGCCGCAATATGATCTCGGGCGCGAACCGCACCGGCTTCCACCTCCGCAACGTCACCCCCGGCAAGGATTTCGATCCCGAATACTACGACCTCCGCGATGGCGACACACCCGGCAGCGTATTTACCACCGAAGTGGCCTATAGTGGTGCCCCCGCCTGTGGCCTCAATCTCGCAGCCATCGTCCGAACCCTGGCTGAACGCGATGCCGACCCTGACGGCCTGGCCCTGCCTGCCGCGATCGCCCCGTTCGACGTCGTCATCACTCCCATCAACAATTCCGACGCCGCCCTCCGCGAAACCGCCACGCGGATCTTCGACGACTGCAACGCGAAAGGTCTCGCCGCCCTCTACGACGACCGCGACGAACGCCCTGGCGTGAAGTTCAAGGACGCGGATCTGATCGGCATCCCGTGGCGCATCACCGTCGGCGCAAAGAAACTGGCGCTGGGCCTCGTCGAACTGGCCGACCGCAAAACACACACCGTCCGCGAGCTCCCTGTGGAGGCCGTCGTCAATGAACTGGTCTGAAGTCCGCACCTGGTTCCCTGCCCTGAGCCACTGCACTTACCTGAACTCTGCCACCTTCGGCCAGCTCCCCCTCCGCACGCAGGCCGCCGTCGCAAATCACTTCGAGCGCCGCGACCGTGAAGCCTGCGCCGACTTCCTCACCTGGTTCGATGACATGGACGAACTGCGCACGCTGCTCGCCCGGTACATCAGCTGCCAGGCCGACGACATCGCCTTCACGCTCAACGCGGCGTCCGCGCTCTCCCTCTTCCTGGGCGGCATCGACTGGCAACCCGGCGACCGCGTCGCCACGCTCCCGAATGAATTTCAAAACCAGATCTACTACGCCAGTTGGCTGAGCACGCGGGGTGTGGAACTGCTGGAAGTCCCTCGTCTGGAGACCCTGCCGGAACGAACCCGCGCCGTGGTCCTCTCCACCGTGAGCTATACGACCGGCTACCGTCCGGACCTCAGGCGCATCGCGCAGATGGCGCACTCTGCCGGAGCGCTGGTCTACATGGATGGCACTCAGAGTCTGGGCGCGCTGCAGTTCGATGTCGCCGACGTCCAGCCCGACATGTTTGCCGTGGATGGCTATAAGTGGCTGCTGTGCCCGAACGGCGCAACGTTTTTCTACATCTCGCCCGAACTGCGCCTCCGAATCCCGCCCGCCGTTATCGGCTGGCGCAGCGACAAAGGCTGGCGCGTAGTGGATGACCTGAACGCGGGCATCCCGGACTTCCCTGACGCCGCCGAGCGTTATGAAGGCGGCATGCTGGCCTTCCCGTCGCTCTACGGCATGGCGGAATCAGTGCGCATGTTCCTGGAACTGGGACCGGCCGCCATCGAACAGCGGGTACTCTCGTTAGCGGACCAGACAGCCCAAATGCTGCGGACCACCGGCGCGACCATCCGCAACACAAATACCAATATCGTGGCCGCAAACTGGCCGGATCGCGATGCGTCGCAGCTCGCGCTCGACCTCCACGCGAAGGGCATCATCGTTGCCGCCCGCCACGGTAATCTCCGCGTCTCCCCGCATTTCTACAACACGGAAGAGGACATCGAAGCGCTGCGGCGGGCCCTCACAGGCCGTTAATTAGCGGTCGGCATCTTATCCGCCGAATCAACGATCAACTGCTCCACCATCGCCTTGCGGTTTTCCAGCTTCAGGCCAACCGCCTGCACGGCAGCTGTCACTGTCGAAGAAGAACCACCCGGTTCCGATGCCGCATCCGCCGCACTGGTGTTTCCACCCGGAGCCGCACCCGGCGCCCCTGCCGGGATGTCCATACCCGCAGCGCGGGCCATCTGCAGCAGATCAGCAATCGAGAAATCCATCGCGATTTCGTAGAAGCCAGTCAAGCCGGTCATATCCACAATCTGGCGTCCACCCGGCCCACCCATCTGCATGAACTGCGTCAGCATGTCGGCAAACCCCGACATCGTGATCATCTTGCCCTCCAGGTGGAATGTCTGGGTGCCCGGCGTGACGCCGTACGACATCATGCCCTTCGATCCCATATTCACGGTCGCGCTGCCCGCCTTGCCCACAGTGACGCGAACCGGACCATCCGGACCTTCCTGCGTCATCTCGCCGGGCTTCAGCGGTGTATTTTCGTCAATTGCCACCGGCTTCTCGGCGGATTCCTTCAGCTTCGGCCCGCCCTTGCCCACCACCAGCCCCAGCACCGGATGCTCGGCTTTGTTGCGATGCACAACCAGATGGAAACGCTCTTCCAGCAGCGCCTGCAGCATCTTCGGAGCCGCGTCCTTCTTCGCGCCATCGGGCATCTTCGCCACAACATCGAAGCGCTGTTTCGCAAGCCAGTCCGGCCCGGTGATCTGGTACGGCTTCACCCCATACGCCATCACCATCAGGTCTTTCAACGAGAGATAGATGTATTCGGCCCGGCTGCCATCAATGTGGACACCCAGCTTCGGCATCTTGCCGGCCTGCATGTCCGCCGCCAGTTTCGCCATATCCAGCGGCGCAGAGGGCTTAATCACCGCCACTTCAAATGAAGGGGTCGTCTGCGCTGACGCGCCACCCACCAGAGCCAGTACGCACGCGAGTCCTGCAAGAGTTCGTCTCATCAAGCTGATACTACGCACCATTTCACCCCATTTGTTCCAGGATATTGTGCGTACCAACGCAAAACGGCCCGCCTCCCAGGAGAGAGGCGGGCCATCGAAAGGCTTTTCTGAGTTTACTTGCCGAAGAAGGCGGCGTTGCGGGCCGTGAATTCCGACCACTTTTCTGGAAGATCGTCGAGCGCGAAAATCGCCGACACCGGGCAAACCGGGACGCAGGCACCACAGTCAATGCACTCGATCGGGTCGATGTAGAGCATCTCTTCGCCTTCGTACTTCGCATCATCCTTCTTCGGGTGGATGCAATCTACCGGGCAAGCGTCGACGCAGGCGGTATCTTTGGTTCCAATGCAGGGTTCAGCAATTACGTATGCCATATCGGGGAACTTCCAAATTACCACACCCCATACCGTCCCCGGGGCCGTGTCAGGATAGAACTGTAATGTCCGCTGCAAAGGTTCGTAAAGCAGTCTTCCCGGCCGCCGGCCTTGGAACCCGTTTTCTTCCCGCCACGAAGGCGCAACCCAAAGAAATGTTGCCGGTGGTGGATAAACCCATCATCCAATATGGCGTGGAAGAGGCCCTGCATTCGGGCATCCGCAACATCGTCATCGTCACCGGCCGCGGCAAGTCCGCCATTGAAGACCATTTTGATGTCAGTTTTGAGCTGGAACACCTGCTGGAATCCCGCAACAAGACCGAACTGCTGGCTAAGGTCCGCCAGGTTTCCGATCTCATCGACGTCGCCTATGTCCGCCAGAAGGAAGCCCTCGGCCTGGGCCACGCGGTCAACCGTGCACAGGAACTGGTCGGGCAGGAACCCTTCGCCGTCGTCCTGTCGGACGACGTGATCGATTCGGAAACGCCGTGCCTCCGTCAGCTGATGGACGTCTATGAATTCTTCGCCGCCCCGGTTCTGGCAGTGATGGAAGTGCCGAAGGAGTCGATCTCCTCTTATGGCTGCATCGACGCGGAACCCGTTTCCTACAACGGCAGCAAGAATAAGGTTTACCGCATCCGCGACCTGGTCGAAAAGCCGAAGCCCAGCGAAGCGCCCTCCAACCTAGCCATCATCGGGCGCTACATTCTGACGCCCGATATCTTTGGCTGCATCGGCAATGTGCAGCCCGGCGCGGGCGGCGAAATCCAGCTCACCGACGCACTTCGGCTCCAGCTCCGCAGCCGCCCCATCTACGCCGTGAAATTTGAAGGCAAGCGTTACGACGCGGGCGACAAACTCGGCTTCCTGAAAGCCACCGTCGAATTCGCCCTCAAGCGCGAAGACCTCGGCGCCGCCTTCCGCGAATACCTGAAGGACCTCAACTTAGGATGACCCCGTCGCTCTTCGACCTTCCCCTCCGGTTGGGCGATACAGTGACAGTCGCAGGCCTGCTGCTGGACCTGCCGGTGGTTTCCAAACCGATCACGGACGACCAGCGCGGACGCCTGGCCTCCCGCGCCAAAGGCCTCCAATTCAGCGCCCTCAAGCCGGATTGGCCGTCCCTCGAACGCGACCCCATCCACTCCTCCGCATACTACCTGCGCGTAGCCGGAGTGGACGACCAGCAACTGCTGCTCCGTTGCGCCCCGGCCACGACGCCCTCCAGCGGCTTGTTCCCCAAAGCCATCCTGATTGGCCGCACATACGTAACCCCGCCCGCCGGGTCCCGCGCCCAGACCACCGAAATGGTCCTCAACGCCATCCCCTGGGCCGACGCCGAGCAAACCTACGAGAAAATCCGGGATAAACGTCGATGAATACTGAAACGCTCTACGCCGTCGCCGATGGCGTCGCCACCCTGACGCTGAATCGCCCCGAAAAACGCAACGCCTGGACGCTGACCATGGCCCAGGAAGCCTCCCACTGGATGCGTGAGGCCGACGCTGATGACAACGTGCGCGTGATCGTCCTCACCGGAGCGGGTGGTGGGTTCTGCGCCGGAGCCGACATGTCGCTGCTCACCTCCGTCATCCAGGGCACCCAAACCGCTAATGGCGTCTCCGGCCGCCGCGCCCCGCTGCCCGACGTCTCCAAACCCGTCATCGCCGCCATCGACGGAGCCGCCGTGGGCCTTGGACTCGCACTCGCCCGCCATGCCGATCTCCGCATCGCGACCGACACCGCCCGCTTTGGCACCGCTTTCGCCCGCCGGGGCCTGGTAGCCGAGTTCGGCCTCGCCTGGATCCTTCCCCGACTCGTCGGCCTGGGTCACGCGCAGGACCTGCTGCTCACGGCCCGTCTGGTTGACGCCGCCGAAGCGTACCGCATGGGCCTCATCCACCGCGTGATGCCCGCCACGGATTTCCACGCCTTCGCCGCAGAACTGGCCTCGGGCGTCAGCCCCCGCTCCACAAAGATCATCAAGACCCAGGTCGCCGCCGGACTCTCGCAGACCCTGCCCGAAGCCTTCGAACTCGCCGAACGCGAGATGCTCGCCAGCCTGACCTGCGAAGATTTCAAAGAAGGCGTCGCGCACTTCCTCGAAAAACGCGCACCCCGTTTCACTGGAAAATAAAATGGCAAAAAACCTCCACCTCGCGTTTGGCCGTGACGGCATCGCCGCCGAACTTCCCGAAGGCTTCAACTACGTCGTCCTGGACGTGAAATCTGCCACTGCCCTGCCCGACCAGGCGCATGCCATCGCCGCCGCCCTCGACTCGCCCCTCGGCTGCGCGCCGCTGCGGGAACTGGCGCGCGGCAAACGCACCGCCGCCATCTCCGTCTGCGACATCACGCGCCCCGCGCCCAACCGCAAGGTGCTCCCCCACGTTCTGCAGCGCCTCGAAGAAGCCGGCATCCCTCGCGAGGGCATCGTGATCCTGATCGCGACCGGACTCCATCGCCCGGCCACGGAAGCCGAAATTCTCGAAATCGCCGGCCCGGAGATCGCCGCGAACTACCGCGTGGAAAATCACGAAGCCCGCGACTTCGACAGCCACCAACACCTCGGCAGCACGAAGGCCGGTACCCCCGTCTATATCGACCGCCGCTTCGCCTCCTCTGACCTCCGTATTACCCTCGGCTTCATCGAACCGCACCTGATGGCAGGCTTCTCCGGAGGCCGCAAACTCGTCGCTCCCGGCCTCGCCGCGCAGGAGACCATCAAGGTTCTCCACAGCCCGAAGTTCATGCGGGAGCCCCGCGCCGTCGAGGGTTCCATTGTCGACAATCCCCTGCACCGTGAACTAACCGAAATCGCCACCATGGCGGGACATTCCTTCATGCTCGATGTCGCCCTGGCCCGCGACCGCGGCATCGCCCAGGTCTTCGCCGGTGACCCCATCGCCGCCCACAAGGCGGGTGTGGAATTCGTCTCGAAAGTCCTGCTCCAGGCCCTGCCCAAACAAGTGGACGCCGTCATCACCACCGGAGCCGGTTACCCTCTGGACCTCACCTACTACCAGTGCGTAAAGGGCATCACCGCCGCTTCACATATCGTTCGCGACGGAGGCCGCATCCTGGTCGTCGGTGCATGCACGGAAGGCAGCGGCGGCCCCGAGTTCACCCGCCTCCTCGGCGAATATCCCGACGCCAATTCTTTCCTGAAGGCCATCGAGGACACGCCCGTCACCGTCGACCAGTGGCAACTCGAAAAGCTCGCCCTGGTCGCCCGCCGCACGGACCTGTTCTACTGCGTCCCGGGCCTCGCGCCGGAACTTCGCGCGCAACTATGGGGACGGGCCTTCGCCACGCTCCCGGAAGCGGTCACCGCACTGCTCGCCGGGTTGCCCGAAGGTGCCACAGTCGCCGTCATCCCCGAAGGCCCCTACGTGCTGGCCCAGGTGCTGGCAGCCGCCGCCTAAACCTACTGGACGCTCAGCACCGGACCAATCGGAGTCAGACCGCCGTTCACCAGAATGGCCTGCACCGCTTTGTCACCGGCGCTGAGTCCGCTCGGCACAAGCAGATTGATCTGATACAGCCCGGCGCCCGTCATCCCCGCAAACAACACCTGCGCCTTCACGCCACCGATCAGCACCACCACCTGACCCTGTAGTGCTGCCGCACCGTTGAAAATTGCCCCGGCGGGAACCGGCTGTACCGTCGGCCCAAAGCCTACCCCATAGAGAATCAGCACCTCGCCCGCCTTCACGGGCCGCGTGTTGAACGCGAAGGATCCGTTACCCACCAGGTCGTAAGCGCCGCCGCCATAAGCGCCGGTGCCCGAAGGCGTCGCGATCACACCTGCCAGATGTTTCCCGTCGCCCAACAGGCTGAATGACGGCCCGGATGTCCCCAACTGCACCTTGGCGGTCACACTGCCATTGCCGTTGGTGATCACAACGTCGACCACCCCCAGCGTCGAATCATCCGGAGCCTGCAGGTTAATCTGCGTCGGGCTCACGAACCACAGGTACGCCGGCTTGCCGTTGATTGTCACCGTGACCCCGCCAAGCGTCGTCGGGAAGTCGCCGTTCCACACCGACACGTCATTCGAGAAACCAGTCCCATAGATCGATACCCACGAACCCGACTGGATCGTGGTGGACGAACTATACACCGGAGCCACACCACCCGTCGGCACCGTGGGCGCTGCCCCTCCGTTGCCTACCAGCGCGATATCGCGCCCGGTGTCGTTATCACCTTCGGTCTGCGCACCACCCGTCACCTTCACCACGTTCATCACGCTGGAAGGCGCATTCGCGGCAATATCCACCGTCAGGTTAATCACCGGATAGCTGGCGCCCCCGGCCAGCACATCGGAACGGCTGCAGCTCAGCGTCCCCAGCGTGCAGGTCCAGCCGTCGCCGCCAATCGCCGTCGCGGTAACTCCGGCAGGCAGAGTATCGGTTACCGTCACTGCTCCCACCGTTTCAGAAGCCCCGGCATTCGAAACCAGCACCGAGAACGCCGCGCCCTTCTGCCCCTGCGTGAAGCTGCCGGTATGCCGCGTCAGCACCGTCAGATCTGGAGCCTTCACGGTCAGCGAAGTCGTCAGCACCACGCCCGTGTAGTCATCAAAACTGGTCAGATCCAGATACCAGTCACCCGCCACCGGACTCTGAATCGTGATCGATTCCGAAGTTCCGTCATTGATCGAGCGTGCCGT
>CANIHR010000098.1 GCA_947467185.1 Bryobacterales bacterium | reverse complement strand
CGTTGTTTGTGGTCCAGGTGTAGCCCAGGATGTTGTTGCTGATGTCTACATAGATCCGGATCATGCCACCGCGTCCCACGCCGCCCGGCTTGCTGATGCGGGAGTCGCTGCTGCCGTGGGTGTTCTGGCTGGAGTCCATCACGGTCACGTCGAAGTAGCCGTCGATATCCGCTTCTGCGCCATTCTGCAGGAAGGACTGGGTGGAGACATTGCGCAGGTTGCGGTCGCTCACCGCCGTCGCGATCATCATGTGGCCGCTGGACTGCGATCCAGCCGGGTACTTCACGGCAATCAGGTCGCCGGAGACCATATTGAGCGGGCTGTTGATCCGCGTGAACGACTGCGGGCGGGTTGTGATGGCGTCGTAGTATTTTGCCGCGTTCGGGCTGGTGCTGCCGGTCTTCGTCCGGTACTGGTCGTCCGTGTACCCGTAGGTGTGCTTCATCAGCATGGTGACGAAAGTGCCGCACACAGAAATCGCCGTCCGCTGCGAACCGGTCCAGGTGAGCTGGTCGGTCTGCGTACCGTCGCCGTTGTAAACGTTGGTGCTGGCGGAGTTGGCCAGGATAGCGTCGATCAGGGAGTTGGCATCCACCACGTGCTGCGGGTCGGCAGCCAGCATGGGGAGGGCCAGGATCAGGGATGCTGCGAGGGTTTTGATTGCGTTGGTGATTTTCATTTGTGTGTTGTGCCTTTCACTTCGCAGTGCGGAGGCAAACACGAATTTCGATCACGCGCGGAAAGATTTTTTGAAAGTTTTTATTGGACTGTCACGCGGTGCTCCCCGGCGGGCAGGACCAGCGTGCAGTTACTGCCCTCCAGACACCCTGTCGGAAAGCTCGCACCGTCCACTTCCATCGTGGCTGGACGACGATCAAAGCGAGCAAGTGCACGGCTGTCGGAAAGATAGGTGAACTGGACTCGCTTCCCGTCAACGGCGGCTGTCTTCAGCGTCGCGTTCAGATCGGTGATCGCGATCGCGTCCCGCTTCGCTGCCGGCTCCAGCGCATGAGGCCCCGGGGGTAACCGCAGCGTTCCAGCACCCAGGACAGGCCAGGGTTTCCCGTCCACGCTGGCACCTTCCGCTGCCCACAGCATCTCGACACCGGCAGGGGTGTCTACAGTAACCCGTCGTTTGTCCTTCGAGTACGAGGTGACAACTGCGGACGAAGCCGCCAGCATCGCCATGTCGGGCCGCAGAATGCTGTTCTCGAAGTACAGGGCCACCCGTGCAAAAGCCGTCGATGCCAGATGCACCAACTGGAATAACTCCGCGCCTGTCTGCTGCTTTGTCGGATACACATCCTGGTAGCGATCCACGATGTTGATATCGATCGCCAGCTTGTTCTGATGCGGTGTCAGCGGCTGGTAGCGTTTCGCAATCTCGGGGTAACGCTGCGGCCCCAGATTCCACACGGTCGCCGGGTCTTCAATCAGGAAGGAAAATGCGTGCTTGTCGAGCAACGGCAGGACCCGACCCGCATCGGCACCGATCGAATCCTTCATCCCCGTGTCGAAGCGATCATCCACATGGGTCAGAACGATATCCAGACCCGGCCGCGCTGCGCGGAAAGTTTCAGCCGCCGAAAGCCACTCCTCCTGCATCCGGCGCGCGAGGTTGGCGCGGAAGTCGAGGTACCGGCGCAGCGAGGCGGCGTCCGGCCGTTTCCCGCCCCAGATCTCCAGCGGGTCCCAGCCCGCTTCCGCACGAAATGCAGAGCGGGCGTCGTCATTCATCGGAGTAAACCGAGCCGGATTCCCGGCCCCTTCCAGCGATTCAAAGTACAGTTCCGCCAGGTTGATCCCATCCCAGTCAAAGCGCTTCATCATCGCGCCCAGTCCGCTGCGGATCGCCGCCGCACACTCGGCATTCTGCAGATTCATCAGCTTGCGCCAGTCGAGTTGCGCATCTTGCAACAGAGCCGTCTTCTCTCTCCACGCCGGATGGTCGGCCCAGAACTTCTCGCTCACATGCGGTAGTTCCACCCACGCATAAACCAGTACGCCATGCCGGTGACAGGCCGCGATCAGCTTCGCCAGATACTCATCCCGGTCGGGCGTCGAATCATAGAAATGCCACGACGCTATATGCAGCGCCGCAATCCCCGCTGTGCGCCAGCGCGCTGCCAGATAGTCGGGATCCGCGCGTGTTCGGTACGAATAGTCAAAGAACGCCCAGAGGCGCGAGTTCCGAAAGTTCGGCGCGAACCCCAGGTCCGACAGCGCCTGCAGCAGATACGGATACCGTTCATACCCCGACTCTCCCGGCGATGTCGCCAGCCACAACACCGCGCCCGCGCCCAGCCGGTAACCCGCTTCCAGCGCGAGCCCCGACCACCGTTCTTTCGCGAACACCTTCGCCTCCGCAGGAATCTCCGGACGAGCGATTTCGACCGCCTTCCCCCAGATCACCGGCAGCGTCGGATTATGCGTATCCACCAGGTGAATCACCGGCAGCGAACCCGCACCCTGCCGGAAGCCAAAGCTGGCCGCCAGAGGCGACGACCCTTCCAAAATAACGACCGCGCCGGCCTTCACTTTGGCCTGCCAGTCGGCCGACGCCGGGGTTCCCGCAGGCGCGACAAAGATCTCCGCCGAAGCCGCCGGGGCGGGGAGGTGACCCACTGACGACAGCAGGGCGGGCCACGGACCGGGCCGTGGTCCGAGGACAGCGAAGGTAGCAGCGTCCGCGCAGAAGGCCAGCGCCAAAAACACCAAAACTCTACTTAGTGAACGCATACCAGACTCCGGCCCGAACGTCATTGAAATTGGGACGGCGGGGATTGCCGTCGTTGATCGTGTAGATGCCGCGAACCGCAGAAACTGTCAGCGTCACCGACGGTGGCAACCCCGGCGGATGCAACCGGAAGCCCGGCCCGATCTCCGCAAAATTCGCCCATTGCTGCCGTCTGGCGTCGAAAGTCATGCTGGCTGACCAGAAGATCTGGGTTGGAATGCCAGCCAGCTTCGTCCGGTACCCGGCCTTGTTCTGCGAATAAGTAATCAGGTCATTGCGTAAGCGGCTGACAAACACACTGTCGGCAGTGGCTTCGAAGAAGTATCCGTTCTCCGGCGACCCCAGCGAAGCCCCCCGGTTCCGCGACCACGAAACGCCCCCCCGCGTGTCGCGCCAGTGTTCCCTGCGTAGGTATGAAACTGCGGTCCCGGTCTCAAACCACGCCATCGCTCCGCGGTACTGCTTTGTCACCACGCCTACCCCGAAGATCACGGCGGACTCCGATAGACTCTGGTGCAGCCTCCCAGGCGTCCTTCGCCTCACATCGCCAACAAACCGCGCCGAAACGTAAGGCTTGAAGGGCAGGTTGCCCAGTCGGATCTCCGACTTCGCCTGCCCGTAGCCAAACAGATCATTCCAGCGTGACGAGAACACCGGATACATCCAGACCGTCGTCCGAACCCGCTGCGTTTCCGACCGCAGATTCTTCCACGCCTTCGCCGCTTCCGCAGAAACCAACGGATCCGCGCTGCGCCTCGCCTGCCCGAACCACCGGACCGCCGCCTCATCGTCGTGCAAAAGGTTGTTCGTCCAGCCCAATTTAAGAAGCACGTCCGAATCCACAGGATTCGCCTCATGCGCCTGCGTGAAGTACCGCAGCGCATCCTTCAGAAACCCGGCGTTGTAGCTCCGTTCGCCCAGAATGCGCGGATCCAGCGGTGCTTCATTTTGCCGGTGTTCTTCCAGCACCAGAGGCATCTTCAACGCCGACCGGACGCGGTTCGCCGTTGCCGCATCCCCCTTCGCCAGGACCTCTTTCAGCAGAGGCATAGCCAGGTCTTCGCGCTTGTCCGCCAGATACAGCAGCCCCAGTTGAGCCACCGCCAGATAATCCGCCGGAGCCCCCGCCACCACCTCCTGAAATTCCGCTTCCGCCTGCTGCTTCGGAACCTGATTCGACTCCGACATGCTCAGCAGCAGAAACGCCAGTTCCCGATGCAGCGTATTGTTCTTCGGATCCAGTTCCAGCGCCTGCCGAAACTCATAGACATAGGGGTATCGCGCGGGCATCTTCTCCCGAGCCAGTTCCGCTGCCCGAGGTTCCGCCCCCCGCGTCGCCGCCAGCAGCGCCGCCACCATCCCCTCGGAATTGCCGCGCGCCTTCTCCACCCGAGCCAGTTCCAGCAGCACCGACTTCCGCTCCGGCAGTAACCTATACGCCGCGCGATAGTTCGCCGCCGCCAGCGCCAGGTCATCCCGTTGCTCGGCGAGTTGTGCCAGTTCGTAGTGCGCGCTGAAGTTGGGTGTCGAAGTCGCCAGCGCCTGTTGCCAGCGGGCGATACCGGAAACCAGTGGTTCATCCACATTCCGGAATGCCTGGCCAGCTGTGGCCCGCAGCGTCGCGTCCGCCGCCGTGTCCCGAACCCGCGCAAAAATCCGGCGGGCCTCGGCCTTTCGCGCCGGGGCGTCATCCCGGGCCTCAAAGCAAAGGAACGCGTATTCGAGCGCGACGTGGAGATCGGCCGGGTCTAGTTGAACCGCTACGCCGAACTCGTCACGCGCCGCCTCGGTCTCACCCGTTTTCAGCAGCGTGTACGCCAGGTTTTTGCGAATGTCGGTCCGCTGCGGCGACAGCTCCGTGGCTTTGCGGAAGTCGGCGACCGCTCGGTCGTAGTCCCGATTGCGCAGTGCCTCAAACGCAGTCGTCAGCGTCGGATACGCCGGGTCCTGCCCCGGATCTTTGTGGGTCGTCTCGTTGCCGGAGACGGGGGCCTGAGCGAACGCAACCGCCGCCAGCAGGCCGAGCGATAGTAATCTGATCTTGCCCTCTGCCCTAAATAGTGGGCACGGGCCAGGTTTTTTCTCAGATTTTTTTACTTATGGTCGCTATGGGCTGCTGCCGCGCCGCCACCCAGCTTCACGGAGAGTCCGGTCAGCTTCTTATCCGCACCCTCTTTGGCGTCAACCGCCACGCGATCTCCCACCTTCACATCCTTGCGTGCCACCGCGGCGTCACCCTTCAGAAACTTCGTGGCCGCATTCAGCGCCACCGTCACCGACGTATGCTTCGGCGTCTCCAGGGTCACCGACGTTTCCGTGAGCGCGGTAACCGTCCCCAGAATATGCTCTACCCCGTTGTGCGCCCATGCGGCGACGGAAGTCAGCAACAGAATGAAGATCGTAAGTATGCGCGTCATGAGCTTGTCCTTAGTGGTGATGTGATTTCGCGGCCGCATCCGGTGTGCCGCCATTCAGAAATTCCGCTTCCTGCTTCTCTTCTTCCAGATCCGCCGGAGTCTTTGGGTTCATTTTTTCCATCTCGGAAATCTCCCCCTCGGTCAGCCTCGGCAAATGCCGGATGAAGTGGACCAGCTTCCAGGAAGCCTCGGTACTTTTCTCTGTACCGTTGCCCCAGCCGGGCATCCCGGTCAACCGGATGCCGTTCTCAATAATGTAGAACAGTTCGCCGTCAGTCAGGTTCTGAGTCTTCGCCTGCCGCATGTCGGGGGCCGGAGGATACATCTGCTTCCCCATAGTGCCGTTCGCACTGCCGTCGTTCGCATGGCACCCGGCGCAATGGTCGGCCCAGTGTTCCTTCGCCTCCGCCAAAGCCTCGGGCGAGTTCGGGATTGGGTTCGTTTTGTTCCGCGCCGCCTCCGGCATCGCCAGCGCCCGCGCCGAACCAGCCACGAAAGCCTCCACCGCCGTCGGCGCTGCCTTAGCGCTGAAGCCGTTCACGCTGGTGCGCAGCAAAATCACCACGACACCCGCCGCCATCAGCAGCAGCCCAACTGCCCCCACCAGCACCAGCGACAGCTTCCGGATCATCTGGCCCCCGCCGGAATCGGCTGTGCCAGTCCTTCGGTCAACCCGAAGCCACGAATCGCCACCGCCGCCTGCCAGACGCTGTCCAGAGCCTGCACATACTCCGCCTCCAGCTGGAACAGCGTACGCTGCGACATCAGCACCTGCGGATACGCCGCCGCCATCTTCGTGTAGCTCGTCTGGTACATCTGATACGCCTGTTCGGCACGCGGCAGAATCTCTTTGCGGTACTGCAGCACCACGGCCCGGGCCGCTTCATATTCGCGGAACAATCCGGCCATATCGCGACTCAGCTGCAGTCGGAGTCGCTCCGCCTCACTGCGGGAACTTTCAATGCCACCCTTCGCCGCCGCAATATTTCCCTGATTGCGATTGAAGATCGGCAACTGCACGCCCACCTGCGCCCCACCCTGCAACCCCAGCGGCCGCCGCGTACTCTCCAGCGGTTCGTAGTTATTCGCCAGCGTGCCGGTCACCTGCAAATCCGGAATCGGTACCTTCTGCGCCTGTTTCAGTGTTGCCTCGGCGCGACTCACACCCGTCTCCGCCAGCTTCACTTCCGGACTCTCCCGCAACGTCTGCGCCAGTGCTTCCGGGTAAGTCAGCTCCGGAACACCATCCAGATCGCCCTCCAGCCTAGTCGGACTCAACTCCGGTTTCCCGACCACCGCCGCCAGCACACGCCACGCCGCTGTCAGGCCCTGCTGCGCCAACGATACACCTACCGCCGCTTGCTGCTGCTCCACTTCCGCCATCAAAATATCGGGACGATCCGCCTGGCCAATATTCGCCAGATGCCTGGACGTTTCCGCTGTGTCACCGGCCAGCTTTGCCAGATTCTGCCGGACTTCCAGCATTCTCTGCGCCGCCAGCACGTGATAGTAAGCCGCCCGAACGCCATTGAGAATCCGGCTGCGCTGTACGTCGCCACTGGCTGCAACCTCAGCTGCCTGCAACTCCGCCACCCGACGCGCCGCCTGCAGTTTCCCGCCCGTCACAATCGTCTGGCTGACGAATCCACCCTGCTTGCCACCGCCGGTATATCCGCCCCGAATCTCATCGCCGTAATAACCCGCCGTGGGGTTCGGATAAAGCCCCGCCTGCTTCTGCAACGCACGAGCCGCCCGCAAATTCGCTTCCACCTGAGCCGCCGTCGGATTACTCGCCAGCGCCATCTTCTCCAGGTCCGCCAGCCCCACCGGACCCGCCGCTGTCGGCGCCGCCACCACTGTCAGATCATGCAGCGACATATCGCCCGCATAGACCTTCGCCGTGATCCGGTCCCCCGCCTTCATCGTCGCCAAAACCTCGGCATTCGCCACCGGATACGCCATCGTCATCGCGGCCATCCATCCCTCGACGGCCTCCCCGTTGACGGTGACACGCTTCGTCGCCGCGTCCACCTTCTCCACGGTGCCGCGGAAGACGAGCGCCTGCTTCTGCGCCAGAACCACGCCCACGGTCAGCGATGCCGCAAACAGGAACTTACTTCGCACCGGCCTGCCTCTTCAGTTCCATCACCTTGTCGAACATCTCCGGCTGCATCACGCGGACCAGCGTCATCATGCCGCCAACAAAACCACTCCAGTTCTTCGGCAGTCCGAACGTTTCCGGCTTCTCGACGTCCTTGTCCATGGCCATCATCGGCCCTTCCATGAACGCATCCTGGGGGTATAGGGGAATCTTGTTCGGGTCGGGTACCGCCGCATTGTGCATCGAAGCATGGTCCATGCCCGGCATATCGCCCATCGCTTTCATCGCTTCCGCCGGTGTCAGCGGACCATTCGTCACGCCCCCTCTGGACGCCATCTGATTCATCATGTGGTGCGGCAGATGGCAGTGGAACATCCAGTCGCCCACACGGTCCGCGATGAACTCAATGTCGCGCGCCTGCGCCACACCCACCAGTGCCGTATTGCCCCGAGGCCAGATCGCCTCCGGCTGCCGCGCGCCTTCCCGCCCCGTCTCCCAGAACGTAAAGCCATGCAGGTGGATCGGGTGGTGATCCATGCCCAGATTGATGATGCGAATCCGAATCCGCTCGCCCTGCTTCATCACCAGCGGCGTTGACGCCGGCCCCGCCTTCCCATTGAACGTGAGCCAGTTGTACTCCATGCTCATACTGTTCGGAATCGTGTTGTTCGGCAACACCGAATACTCCTGCAGCGCAATCAGAAAATCCCGGTCCACCTTCGGCGTGTAAGCCGTCTTCGGTGGATGATGAAGCCGCCCAGCATGCCCACCATCTCCTGCATCGCCATATGCGGGTGGTAGAAGAACGTGCCATTCTGATGCAGCGGAAATTCGTAAGTAAACCGCCCGCCGGGTTGCACCAGATCCTGCCCGATCCCTGGCACCCCGTCCATCTCAATCGGCAGCTCCAGGCCATGCCAGTGAATCCCGGTCGCCTCGGGCAGGTGGTTATCGAAGATGATCCGGATCCGGTCGCCTTCAGTCGCCTGAATCGTCGGCCCCGGAGCGCTGCCGTTGAACCCCCACAGGTCAAAAGTTCGGCCCGGAATCACCGTCTGCTTCACCGGCTCGGCGACCAGATGGAAAACCTTCACGCCGTTATCGACCGTGAACGGCAGATCGCCGATATCCGGAGTCTGCACCGGAACCGGAGCCCCCTGGCCCCGCGCGACCTGCGCCAGAGCCGCGGCTCCCGTACCCAGTTCCAGCAGGCTGCGGAAGAAACTGCGTCTCTTATTCATCGTGATTAAAGCGGGACCTCGACCGTTGCCAGAATCTCTTCAATGATGCGCTCACCCGCCGCCGCCCCCGCACTCTGCCGCCGCGACACCAGACCCGACCGAGCCGCCACCATCACGCGATGTCCAAACACCTTCGGTGCCAGTCGCTTCACATCATCCGGCAGCGCCCAACTCCGGCCTTCCACCGCCGCCAGAGCCTGCACCGCGCGGTACAGCGCCTGCGAACCGCGCGGACTCACGCCCAGCGACAAACCCTCATGCGTCCGTGTCTTTTCCACCACCGACAACATGTAATCCACAATCGCCGGATCCACTCGCACCTGCGCGACAAATTCCTGAGCCTCCAGCAACTGCTGCTGGCTGATCACCGCGGGCGTCGCCACGGAATGCCGTGTGTCCGGTTGCCGGATGATCTCCCGCTCACTCAGCCGCTCCGGGTACCCGATCGACAGCCGCAGCAGAAACCGGTCCAGCTGTGATTCCGGCAGCGGATACGTCCCATGATGCTCCGCCGGATTCTGCGTCGCGATCACCATGAACGGGTCGGGCAACTGCAGCGTCCGCCCTTCCACTGAAACCTGCTGTTCGTTCATCGCCTCCAGCAGCGCGGACTGCGTCTTCGGCGTGGCACGGTTGATCTCGTCCGCCAGCAGGAAATTTGCGAACACCGGCCCGGGCTTGAACTCGAACTCTTCGGAATGTGAGTTATAGACCGTCACCCCCAGCACGTCGGAGGGCAGCATGTCGCTGGTGAACTGCAGGCGGTGAAAGCTGCCATCGACCGCCCGCGCAATCGCCTGCGCCAGCGTGGTCTTGCCCACCCCCGGCACGTCTTCCAGCAGCAGATGTCCGCGTGCCAGCAGGCAGACCAGCGACAATCGCACTACTTCCGCTTTGCCGCGCACGGTCTGCGCAATGGCGGCTTCCAGTTCTCGAAAAGGGGGCGTGCGAACGATGCCCGGCTCAACAGGCATGTCATACGCGGCCGGGCGGGAGGACATCAACTCCAAGAATACAACGGCCTTGCCGGAACCTGCTGGAGTAACATAACCGCAAGCCACCATCATGACCAGACGAGAACTGCTTGCCGCTACCGCTGCTGCCTCCGCTACCCGGTTGCGGGGCGCCACCGCCAGACGTCCCAACTTCCTCTTCATCCTGGCCGACGACCACGCCGGGTACGCGCTCGGGGCCGACGGCAACCCGCTGGCTTCCACGCCGAACCTCGACGCCCTCGCGAAACAGGGCACCCGCTTTGCCGGACACTACTGCAACGCGCCCGTCTGCACCGCATCACGCCAGTCTTTCTTCACCGGCCAGTTGCCCCACATGGCAGGAGTCACCCGCCTGCCCACGCCCCTCAACGCCGAAAAGCCGACGCTCGCCAAACAGTTCAAAGCCGCCGGTTACAAGACTGCCGTCTTCGGCAAAATGCACTTCAACCGCGCCGCTGAACCCGGCCTGCATGGCTTTGACGTCATGATGACCGAGAACGAACTCACCCGTGCCTGGCAGAAGGACGTCCAGCCGAAGCCTCTGCCCTCCGATCTCCGCGTGAAGCCCCAGTGGAAGCCCTTTCAGGACCCCGCCCGCATCTGGCTGAATTCAGAAAAACTCCCCTTCGCGCGCACCGCCGCCGAGATGCGCAGTACTTACCTCGCCAATCAGGCCGTCAAATATCTGGAAGAACATCGAGGAGAACCCTTCGCCCTCTGGACCAGTTTTCAGGAACCCCACTCGCCGTTCGATTTCCCCATCGAATACACCAACCGCCTGAACCCGAGCCGTTACCCCGCACCCGCTGTCGCCGCGTCAGACTCCTGGCAGATCCCCAATATCTTCCGCGATCTGTCCCCGGAAGAAAAGGCCGGTATCCGCGCGGCTTACTACACCTCTACCGCCTTCCTCGATCACAACGTCGGCCAGGTTCTGAACGCGCTCCGCAAGCACGGCCTCGAAGACAATACCTTCGTCATCTACATGGCCGATCACGGCTACTGCCTGGGCGAGCATGGCCGCTTCGAGAAGCACTGCGGCTATGACCAGGCCCTCCGCGTTCCGCTTATCATGCGCTGGCCAAAGCAAATCCGCGCCGGCGTCGTTTCCGACTTCACCGAACACGTCGACGTTCCCGCCACCGTCACAGACCTGATGGGTCTGGAGCCACTCCCCATCCAGCACGGCCACACTCTGCGCCCATACCTGGAAGGACGTCGCCCGGTGATGGCGCGCAATCACATCTTCAGCGAATATCTGGAAAACGAAGAAGCGTACATCCGCACGAAAGACTACAAGTACATGTTTTGCTCCGGCCAGCGGAAGCGCACTGATGGCTACCTGACAGATAACCCCACGCCCGGCCGCTACGAGCGCCTGTACAACCTCACGAAAGACCCTGGCGAAGTGGAGAACGTGATCACTCAGGAAACGGAAGCCGCGTCCCGGCTCCGCCAGATGCTGCTCGACCGTTTCCGCGCCACACATCCTGACGCCCCGCAGGAACCCCAGCGTCTAACCGCCGCCGAAGCCCTCGACTGGTACGTTCGCCCCAGGGATATCGACAAAGCTTAAGGTTTCGGCGCAATCGGCAGATCGCGCGTAAGAGTCTGTTTCGTCGTGGAGCGCCATTCTTCCTGTGGCGGTGCGCCGTTCTTTGCGAAGAACGCTTTCAGTTCTGTCCGAAGTGTCTCCACCTGCCGCTTGTGACGCGGTTCGCCGATCACGTTCTGCGTCTCACCCGGGTCCGCTTCCAGATCAAAAAACTCACTCGGGCCATCCTCCCCGTTCGGACCTTTCACCCGCTCCACCAGCTTTAGATTCTCCGTCCGAATTCCCCGCACATACTCATATTCGAAGTACAGGCGGTTGGTCCACTGCGGCCGTTTCCCACGCAGGAAATCCGCGTAGCTCCGTCCCACACGCTTCTTATCGGTGGGCGCGGATATCCCCAGATAATCCAGAATCGTCGGGAAGTAATCATATGACGAAACCATCGGGTCCGGCGTTAGCCCTGCGGGAATCTTCCCCGGATGATTCCAGATCATCGGCACCCGCAGCGACTCCTCGTACATGTTGAACGGCACGGTCCCGTTGCCCTTGCCCCAGATGCCGTGATGCCCCGCATTCCAGCCCTGATCGGCGCAGAATATGACCAGCGTATTCTCCCGCTGCCCCATCTCCTCCAGCTTCTTCAGAATGCGGCCAATGTTGTGATCCACACCCGATATCAGCGCCGAATACGCCTGCATGCTCTTCGTGTTGTTGTGGTTGCCTGCAAGCCCGCGATTTTGCCACGGATGCATCCCGCCGCGCGGATAACAACCGAACTTCGAATCGGCATACGGCGCGCGATACGCCTCGGGCTGGTAGTCGTAAGGCGTGTGCGGGGCGTAGAACGGGACCAGCAGATAGAACGGATTCTCCGCTGTTTGTTGTCCCAGAAACTCGAGCGCGAAGTCCGCGACCAGATCGGTCTTGAACCCCTTCATCGCCCGCGTCTCGCCGTTCACCACAAAGGTCGGATCGCGATATGTCCCGCCGCCACCCGGAATCGTGGCCCAGTAACTGAACCCCGCCTGCGCTTTATCGTCCTGCCCCATGTGCCACTTGCCGCACATCCCCAGCTTGTATCCGTTCTTTGCCAGTACCTCGCTGTAGGGCGTCAAACCCTCATACCAGTTGCGCGTCTTAGGCCCGAAGCTGTCCTCCGGCACCAGCCAGTCCTGCACGCCATGCCGCGACGGAATCGTACCCGTCAGGTACGTCATTCGACTCGGCGAGCAAACGGGAGTGCATGCAAACGCCCGGGTGAACTTCGCACCGCCCTTCGCCAGCGCATCAATATTCGGCGTCAGTATCTCACCACAACCATACGCCCCCGTCGCCCACGCCCCATGGTCGTCCGTCATGATCATCACGACGTTTGGCCGCGCGCTCGCCGCTTTTGCTGCGACAGGAGCCAGCGCCGTGGCCGCCACAAACTCTCTGCGGGTGATCGCCATCAGAATGCCCTCCAGGCCTTCATAGACGCGCTCAGATTGCGCTCACGGTCGCCGGGAATCGCGTAACACTGCAGCAGCATCGGCCCCGTATATCCTGCAGCCTCCAGCTTTTTCACAAAGCCTCGAATGTCAAAAGCGCCCTTGTCCAGAGTCTGAATCAGGCGATCCCAGTCGCCGTCGTGTTCAGCCCCGTTGATCGTCACCAGATACAAATGCGGCATCGCCTGCTTCAACCGCAAATCCAGATTCGCCTCGTCCCCGCTGCGCAGCCAGTGCGGCAGATTAAACACCAGCCCCACATTCGGCCGCTGTACCTTCTCGATCATCCGCAGCGCATCTTCCACCCGCGCCACATGCATTCCGTAGTGGGGATAAATCGCCACGCGCAGCCCCGACTTCGCTGCCATATCGGCGACCTCCCGCAGCGTTGCTACCGCCAGGTCATCCCCATTCGCTGCCTTACCATTCACGTAGAACCCGATGATCGCGCCGGTCCCCTTCAGTTGCTCAATCGCAGCAGGCAGCGTGGGTTCGTACCCCGGCTTCGCATCCGAAAGATTCATGCCGGTGTAAATGCCGAGCGGACGTAGCCCGGCCTTCTTTTGCGCCGCCAGAAAGTCCGGCGTATTTTTCGGGATCGCCCAGAACACCCCCGCGTAGCCTGTCCGCTTCGCGATTTGCGTCTGTTCCTCCACGCTGACCTCGCCCCGCCCCAGACCGTTATCAAACACGTACAGCGGTTTATCGGCGGCGCTGACAAGCGCAGCTGCAATCAGAAATACAGAAATAGCGCGAACCATAATCATCGATTATCAACTCCCTGCAAGGTCCTGGCGTAATCTGGTTAAGATCGTGGAACATCTCGCCGACAGCAGCCATGCCACCTGCCTGAATTGCGACACCGTCCTGCACGGCGAATACTGCTCCTCCTGCGGGCAGGCCGCACACGAAGGTCATGCGCCGACGCTCGGCCACTTCGCCCACGACCTGCTCCACGAATTCCTGCACGTAGACGGCAAAATCTTCCGCACTCTAAAGGCCCTCCTCCTCAAGCCGGGTCTGCTCACAGAGGAGTACTGGCGCGGTCGGATCACATTCTGGTTCCGCCCCATTCGGATCTTCCTGATCGTCGTCGCGCTCAACCTGCTGATCGTTCACGAAGGCGTTGGCCCCATGAACTTCCGCATCGGCATGTACCAGAATGCCTCCGGCGACACCACGGTGCGCGTCGACCCCGACCCCGACAGCCGCAAGATCCCCAAAGGTCTCACCCCTGTCCCGGTAGAGCAGCGGGAGGAATTCTCCCGGGCATTTCGTTCCGCCTACTCAGCCGCGCGCTATGTGTCCGTCCTGTTGTTCGCCGGCTTTAGCTGGCTGATCTTTCGGCGCCGCCAGAAATACCTCGTCAACCACCTCATCGCGGGCCTGCACTACTACAGCTTCTGGTATCTGCTCGCCGCACTCGGCGGGCGATTTCCTTTTCTCCAGGTACCGGTCGGATGCGCTGTGGCTGTCTACCTGTTCCTCATGATTCGCCGGCTTTACGGCCTGAGTTGGTGGGGTGTCGCGTGGCGCGGAACTCTGATGCTCGTCTTCCTGATGTTTTCGGAAGGTTTCCTCGGCCTGTTCGTCGCCGGGATCATCAAGGCCGGGATTCACGTTCCCGGCCTCGGCCACTAAGCTACTTCACCGGACCCAGACGCGAAGTCCCGATCGCAATATCGTCGTACCAGACATCAAACCCGGCCGGAGGTGCACCCCAAACGCGTGCCCCGAAGCCGAACTCCTGATACCCGCCCACCAGGTTCTTCACCGTTCCGCTGCCCTTGGGCCAGTCGAAGGTCACCGTATCCACCTTCTGGCCATTCATCGGAGCCTGAATCTTCTCCCCATCGATCCAGAACGTGATCGCCGAAGGATCGTCATTGAACTCCCACTCAATCAGGAACCACTTGTCATACTGTGGCGCGGTTTCCGTCCGATAAGTGATCTCGCCGCGGCCCTGGCCACGCAGCGACTTATTCTCCTGATACGAAGGCATCCACATCCCGCGTGATGTCCCAATCTCGTGGAATTTCGAAAGCTGCCAGCCCGGCTCACCCGCAAAGATCAGCGGATTGTGCGTTGTCCCCAGCCCGGGCGAGACCTTCATGTAAGCCCGTCCGAAGAAATGCGTCCGGACTGAGTCCGGCAGGTGCGTCGCCACCACAAACGCATAACTCGCCGCCGCCATGTCGGGATAGTGGACATGCAGCGCGTACTTGCCATGGCCACCCTCCACCGCCTCGACCGCAACAGTCGCAGTCCCTGCAACACGGGTATCCCAAACGGCGGGATCGATTTTACCTGTCTCAAAGGACTCGGTAAATACGGGTTTCTGGGCCGCCAGCGTAGCGGCAAAAAGTGTGAGAGTTAGAACGGTTCGGACCACGGCGTGAGTCTATCACCAGCTATCGTATTGGGAAGAGGAGATGAACATGAACATCGGCATCATTGGTTCGGGTAATGTAGGCGGTACTCTCGGCTCTCGCTGGGCAGCCGCGGGACATAAAGTCACCTTCGGCTCCCGGACGCCGGAGTCGGACGAAATGAAGACGCTCGTCGCGGCAGCGGGTCCCAACGCAACTGCCGCCCCCACCACCGACGCGGTTGCCGCCAGCGACGTCATCTTGCTGTCCACGCCGTGGCCAGCCACGGAAGCCATTCTCGCCCACGCCGGCTCTCTGGCGGGCAAAATTCTGATTGACGCCACCAATCCCCTCCTGCCCAACCTCGCGGGCATCGAATTCGGCACCACCACGTCCGGTGCCGAGCATGTCGCCACCTGGGCACCCGGTGCGCATGTCGTCAAAGCCTTTAACACCATCGGCAACAACATCATGGCCAACCCGGTCTTCGAAGGCCGCCCCGCCGCGCTCCTGTATTGTGGCGACGACGCCAGCGCCAAAGCCACGGTCCGCCAACTGGCCTCCGACCTCGGTTTCGATCCTCATGATGTCGGGCCGCTCATCCAGGCCCGTGTTCTGGAACCCGTCGCCATGCTCTGGATCTCCATGGCCGTCTTCCACGGGTACGGTCGCGAATTCGCTTTTAGTCTGATGCGCCGCTAGCGCCCATCCCCAACTTTATTTCCCGCCAGGGTGAGAACTTTGTTCCGTTTTGGCACTAATACGGTTGGGGCAACGCTTGTGGTGCGAATAGACCACTGGGTCGCGGGCCTCCTGATCCCGCTCGCGATCTGGGTATTGATAAATGGCGTCGACGATCTCATCATTGATTTCGCCGCCGCCGCTGCGTGGCTCGCCGGTCGCCGCCGCCCCCCGCCCACCGAAGACCAACTGGACGCCGCGCCGCCCCTGCGCATGGCCATCTTTGTCGCCCTCTGGCACGAGCACCGTGTCATCCAGAAGATGCTGGACAACAACGTCCAGCGCCTCCGCTACGCCAATTACGACTTTTTCGTTGGTGGTTACCCCAATGATGCGCCGACGCTCGCCTCCATCAAAGAGGCCATGAAGCGCTACCCCCGCGTGCACCTCTCGGTCTGCCCTCACGATGGCCCCACGTCGAAGGCCGACTGCCTGAACTGGATCTACCAGCGCATGCTCCTCTACGAGGAGGAGAACAACGTCCGTTTCGACATGATCCTGACCCACGACGCCGAGGATCTGATCGACCCCGACGCCCTCCGCTGGATCAATTACTACGCCCAGGACCACGACATGGTGCAGATTCCGGTTTTGGCCCTGCCCACGCCCCTGCGCGAGATCTCCCACGGCGTTTACTGCGATGAATTCGCCGAATACCAGTTCAAGGACATGCTGGCTCGCCAGTGGCTGGGCGGGTTTATCCCCTCGAACGGCGTGGGCACCGGCTTTTCCCGCCGCGCGCTCGAAATGCTGGCCGAGCGGAATTCCAATCGCATTTTCGAACCCGGCTGCCTCACCGAAGACTACGAAAACGGCTTCCGCATCCACGCGATGGGCCTGCCCCAGCGCTTCATCCCGATCCACTTCCGCTTCGGTCGCCCCATTGCCACCCGCGAGTACTTCCCCCGCAAGTTCAGCACCGCCGTCCGGCAGCGCTCCCGCTGGGTCCTGGGGATCACGCTGCAATCCTGGGAACACCACGGTCTCGCCGAATCCCTGCGCTACCTCTACTGGTTCTGGCGCGATCGCAAGGCCGTGGTCGGCAACATCGTCACGCCGCTGACCAACCTCGTCTACATCTACGGCGTGGCCACCCTGGCCTGGGCTACCGCTCATGGGCAACCCTGGGGACTGGCCCGCGAAGCGGCCGACTTTTCACCGGCCGTCGCGACTGGGCTCGGCATCCAGGGCCTCCACGTGTCGTTCCGAATCCTCTGTTCCTGGCGGGTCTATGGTCTCCGTTTTGCGTGCGGCGTGCCGATCCGCGTGATCGCCGGCAACTGGATTAACTGCTTCGCCACCTCCCGCGCCATCTGGACTTACGCGAACGCGAAACTCCGCCATCGTCCCCTCCGTTGGGTCAAGACGGAGCACGCCTACCCCTCCCGCGCCGCCCTGCAACCCGATCGTAAACAACTGGGCGAAATCCTCACGGGCTCTGGCTGGATCACACCCGCGCAGCTCGATGAGGCCCTTGTCACGCAGCCACCTGGTCGTCGGCTCGGAGAATATCTGGTCGATCTGGGCCTGATCACCGAGGAAGACCTCTACGCTGCCCTCGCCCTCCAGAATCATCTGGAACTCGGCAAGCCCGATCCCGAACTCGTCTCGCCCAACATCACCCGAACCCTGCCCGCAGCCGTAGCCCGCAAGTGGCGCGTGTTGCCTTTTCGCGTGGCGGCGGGGGAAATCTATCTGGCTGGAGCTGAACTGCCCGGAGAAGCCATGCAGGACGATATCCGCCGTTTCTGCTCTCTGGAAATCCGCTTCCGCCTCATCACCCCGGGCGACTTCGAGGAACTCGCCACCGAGTATCTGGTTGTGAAGGAAAAAGCGGAAGCTACAGAATATTGACCGCGCGCGCCGCCAGCAAAGCGACCGTCGCCAGCGAAATCAGCGATTGAATCACCATCAGAACCTTCGCCCAGCGAGACAACACCGGAACGTCGGTCGGCGAAAATGCGGTGCTCGTGTTGAACGCCACAAACAGGTAGTCCACAAACCCAGGACTCCACTCATGCTCGCCCATCTGGACTCGCAGTTCGTCGCTCATCGTCATCTGCGGAAACAAAAACGCACCGTCCCGGTGAACCCCCGCCTCGTCTCGCTGATTGGGCCCGCCCCCATCCAGTCGCCAGTACCAGCACGCGAACAGCAGAGTATTCGACACCCACAATGCCGTGGCCGCTTCCAGCAACTCCACCGGAGGGTCCAGGTGCTTCGGCAGGCGCATCACCAGCAGTACCAGCGAT
>CANIHR010000097.1 GCA_947467185.1 Bryobacterales bacterium | reverse complement strand
GGAAGACATCCTTGCAAAAATCGCGCGCGCTCGAACCACACTTGAATCGGTTAAGCCCGGTTCCACCCCTCCCCGTCGCCGCCAAAAACGCGAGGAATGAATATGTGCAGCTATTTCGGGGACACTACAGTAGTATTCGACAATCGCCAGCCGTCCGCCTGGCTTCAGCGCCTTTGCAAACGCCCGAAGCATCTCCTGCGGATAGTCGTAGTGGTGATAGGAATCAAGCGCCAGAATCACATCGGCGCTGCCATCCGGCAAGTTCGGGTTTCGTTCCCCACCCTTGATAAACGTAACGTTCTTCAGCCCCGACTTCCCCGCCCGCGCCTTCGCTTCCGCGAGGAAATCGTCAAAAATGTCCTCTGCCAGCACCTTGCCACTCGCGCCCACCGCTTCGCTCAGAAACGGCAGCATATAACCCGGCCCGGTCCCGATATCGGCCACCGTCATGCCCGACTTCAATCCCAGCATCGCGACCAGCGCCGCCGGTTTCTGCGTCGCATCCCGGTCCCCGGCCGTCAGTGTTCCCACGAGAGCCTTCCGTCCGTCCGGAGACTGATAATTCCGATTTACTTCGGTTGCGACCTGCGCCAGCAAAACCGAACTCAGCACGAACACCAAACCAAACGTCTTCACAGAAATATATCTACTCCCCCGAACCCGCTGATGCAACCGCCCGCGCTGCGGCCTGCTGCAAAGCCACCAGCGCCACATAAGCCGAGGCCCGCACCTCAGCGTTCTTATCCTCAACCAGTGGCTGCAAAACGGGCAAATTGGCCGGATCGCCAATCTTGCGCAGAATCCATGCCCCGGCGCGCCGGAATCGCGGATGCGGATGCGTCACAAACCGTTTCAGGCGGGCCGGATGTCCCTCCGGATCCAGCAAGAACAGCGCATACGCCGCATTACCTGCCACCCTGTGGTGCAAATCGTCCAGTGCCCGCGCAAACAACTGTCGGGAGTGCTCATCGGAGTGCCCCCACAACGCCTGCACGGTATTTGCCCTCACCCGCGCATCGCCATCCGACGCCAGGTGCGCCAGGATCTCAGGATTCTCCACCTTACGGCTCAGCAGCAGAGCCGCTTTCGCGCGAACATGCGGATCCTCGTGCGCCATCGAAGCCCGCAGAATCGGATACAGCCGATCGGGAGGTGCCACAGCCGCCAGCAACGCCAGCAAGCGTTCCACCCGCGCCAGATTCGGCTTCCCTGCCCCGCACTCCGCTGTTAGTGCCGCCGCCAGTTCCACATCAAATTCCGGGTTGCTCTCCGCAATGCAAAACGCTGCCTCCAGCGCCTGAGGCGTGGGGCAGCGTTTCACATCGCACAATTCTTCGACTGTGCCGAGGGCCAAGGTTTAGACCATCGGCCCCGGAGGCGGAGCCACCTTCCGCTTGCGCGGAGCGGCTGCTTTGCGCGGTTTGCGCGCAGCGGGAACCACATTGCCATTCACTTCCGGACCAGCCACCTTCTTCGCACCCTTTTTCACACGGGGCGAATGGGCGGTCGGCTGACCGGCAACAAACGGCTGCGGCTCGTCGATCTCTTCGTCTTCATCGATAATCGGCAGCGGTTCCGGTTCCGGCAGGGCTGGCGGATGGAATTCCGCGCCCAGGAACACAACCAGGCCACGCTCTTCGTCCGGATCCATGCGGACCACGGTCTTATCCT
Organism: Bryobacterales bacterium; assembly: GCA_947467185.1. Taxonomy (GTDB): domain Bacteria; phylum Acidobacteriota; class Terriglobia; order Bryobacterales; family Bryobacteraceae; genus BOG-234. The sequence continues at coordinate 16,237 of CANIHR010000097.1, read as the reverse complement.
GCGCGTAGTTCAGGAATTCCGTGAACTCCTGGAAGCCATAGGCCTTCCAGTCGAACGCCGGCACTTCCTCGCGAACCCAACCCAGCAGATCGTCCACCGACGCGCCATCTTCCATCTCCAGACGATGGATTTCCAGCACATCCCGCAGAGACGGCAGCGCTTCTTCCGGCCGCACCGACTTCTCGGGCACCAGACCACGCTTGCGCTGAATCATGTAGCGACCTTCGCCACCCGTCACATGGATCAGATCGGCCTTACGCAGCCGTTCAATGAAATCCGTGAACGAACCCGCGCCATAAGCGCGTTCATTGAAGCTCGAATCCAGCTGCAGCATGGTCGATTTCAGCAGACCCAGCTGTGGCCGTACTTCGCGGCGATCCAGAACCTGCAGGGCACGTTCCACCAGCGGCATTGCCTGGTGCAGATCCAGAGCCGGCGGACGACGCGAACCACCGCCACCACCATGCTGTCCCTGACCACCCTGACCACCCTGAACCTGAACATCCTCGCCCTGAACACCCTGACCCTCGCGGTCGCGGTCACGGTCGCGGTCACGATCGCGGTTACGATCACGGTCGCGATCCCGACGGTTAGTGTATTGCCGCTTCTCGAAGACCGGAGGCGCTGCCACAGCAACAACAGGAGCGGCAGCTCCCGCCCTCGCCGCGATCACTTCGCCTTCCATCACGATAATCGGCTGCGGAGCTTCTTCGCCTTCCACCGGAGCCGTTACTGCAGCCGCGGCAACTTCAGCCACAGGCTGCGCCACCGGAGCACTCACCGGAGTCGAGAACGGACCAGCCGGGAACGTCCGCTGGTGCTGCTGACGTGCGGGCCGCGAATAATCCAGCATCGACTCATAGCTGATGAATTCGTGACAATTTTTCTGCAGGATCGTGCTGGTAAAGGCCTTGCCGCCCACCACGAAAACCGTCTTGTCATACTGCTTCAGCTTGTTCACCAGCGCAATAAAGTCGCTGTCGCCACTGACGATGGCAAACGCATTAATGTGGTCGTGCGTGAACGCCATTTCCAGTGCGTCCAAAGCCAGGTTGATGTCCGCGCCGTTCTTGTCGCCGCGGGGCGACGGGTCGCGCTGGACCATTTGTACGGCATATTCAGAGAGCTGGCGGGTGGAATTTTCCAGCCGGCCCCAGTTTGCGTACGCGATCTTCGTAATGATCTCGCCGCGTTCCTTCATTGCTTCAAGTACGACGGAGACGTCGAACTCTCTCTGCAGCGTGCTCTTCACGCCGATTTCGATATTGTCGAAATCAATAAACACTGCAATTTTCAGATGCTTTTCCGTTTCAGCCTTGGCATAGCCTCTTGATTCATGAGGCCTGTCGCCTCCGCCCTGCCTGTCGTAGTGGCGCTGACGCATTTTCACTCCCGAGCCGCTCTGCTATGCGCAGGCGGCGATTGTATTCACGATGGCTTCGAGGGGAGCTCCAGGCTGAAAAACTTTAACGACACCCTGCCGTTCCAGTTCCCTGGCATCTTCATCCGGGATAATCCCGCCGACCACCACTTTGACGTCTGACATCTCTTTTTCGCGCAACAGCTCAAGTACCTTCGGTACGATCGCGTTGTGCGCCCCGGAGAGGATCGAAAGGCCGATTACCCGCACATCTTCCTGCAGGGCGGCATTGACAATCATTTCCGGAGTCTGTCGCAAACCAGTATAAATGACTTCCATGCCCGCGTCACGGAGCGCCCTCGCAATTACCCGCGCGCCCCGGTCATGACCGTCCAGGCCAGGCTTGGCAACGAGTACTCGAATGGGTGGCTTCATCCGTGAGTTGTGGGGCCGTCCTTCCGGCGGCCCAGGCTATATAACTGGTCGTTCTACCCACGCTCCGAAGACGTCTCGCAGCGCAGAGCATACTTCTCCGAGAGTAGCGTATGCCCGAACAGCACCGGTAAGAGCGGGCATCAGGTTCTCTGAACCGCGCGCAGCTTCCCGCAACGCCTCCAGACAACCAGCTACATCTTTATTGTCGCGCCTCGCCCGAAGCCGCGCCAGTTTTTCGCACTGCGCCACTCCGGCCGCCTCTCCAATCCGCAAGGTTTCCAGCGGCATTTCCGCCTTGTCCGTCTGGTTTTGGAAGCGATTAACGCCCACAACAACCGCCTCGCCCGCCTCCACTTTCTTCTGGAACGCGTAACTCGCCTGGGCGATCTCGATCTGTGGATAGCTCTGCTCAATCGCCGGAATCATTCCGCCCATGGCGTCAATCTTCGCTATGTAGTCCCGGGCTTCCGCTTCCAGACGGTCCGTCAGGGCCTCCACGTAGTAACTGCCACCGAACGGATCGGGCACCGCCGCCACGCCCGTCTCGTAAGCGATCACCTGCTGCGTCCGCAATGCCAGTGTCGCCGCTGCTTCACTCGGGAGCGCCAGCGCCTCATCCAAAGAATTCGTGTGCAGCGACTGTGTCCCGCCCATCACCGCCGCCATCGCCTGAACCGCCGTCCGCACAACATTGTTATAGGGCTGCTGCCAGGTGAGCGAGCACCCGGCGGTCTGCGCATGAAAGCGCAGCTTCAGGCTCCGTTCGTCCTTCGCCCCGTAGCGCTCTTTCATGAGCAGAGCCCACAGCCGCCGCGCTGCCCGGAACTTGGCGATCTCTTCAAAGAAGTCATTGTGGACATTAAAGAAGAAGCTCAGGCGCGGTGCAAAATCGTCGATCAACAAACCACGCTCAATCGCCCAATCGGCGTACTCCAGGCCGTCGCGCAAGGTGAACGCGAGTTCCTGCGCCGCCGTCGACCCCGCCTCCCGAATGTGATATCCGCTGATGGAAACAGGATTGAACCGCGGCGTGAACTTCGTCGCGTACTCGATCGTGTCCGTCACCAGCCGCATGGAAGGCCGCGGCGGATACAGAAACTCCTTCTGTGCGATGTACTCCTTCAGAATGTCGTTCTGCAGTGTCCCCGAAAGCCGCGAAGGATCGGCACCCTGCTTCTCCGCCGCCACCAGATACATCGCCCAGATCACCGCCGCCGGGGAATTGATCGTCATCGAAACCGAGACATCCGCAAGGGGAATTCCCTCGAACAGCGTCTCCATGTCTTCCAGCGACGAAACCGGTGCCCCGCACTTCCCGACTTCCCCTTCCGACAGCGGGTCGTCCGAGTCGTACCCCATCAGGGTGGGCAGGTCGAAAGCGACGGAAAGCCCATTTTGGCCCTGCGAAAGCAGATACCGATAGCGCGCGTTGGTCTCCTCGGGAGTCGAAAACCCGGAGAACTGCCGCATCGTCCACAACCGCCCCTGGTACATAGTCGGGTGGATGCCGCGAGTATAGGGGAAGGTGCCGGAAGGCGGCGTCACCGCGGAAGTAGTGTCTTCGGGACCAAACCAGGGTTTGCCAGTGGGCGTGTGCACTCATCCCGATTCTAGCGCTCCAACCGGAAGTTCCCCGCGCGCGCTTGTGGTTGTTGATTTGCGTTAAGGACTTCCGGAAAGGAAGTCTGTCGATGCAACTCTTCAAGCTGCAAATACGCCGATCGGTGGCGGTCTTGCTCGCAATCCTGCTGGCCGCACCCGCGTTATCGGCGCGACCGGTCAGTACCACCTCCGTTAAGGAACAGGTCCTGATGATCCGGCCAGGGAGTTCAATTGAAGTCCGCCTTTTGGACAAAGTAAGAATTCGGGGGCGGCTGGGTGCCGTAACCGACGCCGGGTTTGAGTTACAGACCGTGGCGAGCGAAAAGACCGGAATGCAGCAGATCGGCTTTGAACGGGTGCAATCAATCCGCGACAGGAGCCAGACATCATTCGGCCATTCATTGGGCCGCGGATTCATGGTAGCCGGAATTGTGCTCGTGGGGATCGTCGTGATCTACTTTGCTGCCTGCCAAGGAGTCTGCGGGGGGTGATCCTTCCGCCGGACATGATACGCAACAAGGCCGATGACAGCGCGAAAGCACCCATTTTGTGAGTGCTTTCACCTAAGCCTTAAGAAAGGACAAACATCATGAAACATTTTCGTGTCGTGTGGCAGAAAGCAATCGCGGTGCTCCTTGTCTTCCTGCTGGCAGCGCCGGCGGTATCGGCGAAGCCGGAGAGGGCCTCAATCAAAGAGCAGGTCCTGATGATACGGCCCGGCTCGGCTGTCGAGATTCGCCTGACGGACAAGTCAAAACTCAAGGGGCGGCTTGGTGCTGTTACAGACGACGGGTTTGAATTGCAGGCTCTGACAGACGAGAAAATAGCGACTCAACAAGTCCCTTTTGATCGAGTGCAGTCGGTCAAAGACAAGGGGCAGCAATCATTCGGCCACTCCCTGGGTCGAGGGTTCCTGGTAGCTGGAATTGTGATCGGAGTGGGCATCGTGATTAGCGTGGTCGTCTGCGCCGCCAGCAGCAACTGCGGGGGCTAGCCGCGCTCCGCACCCGCAACCTGGAAGTACCATTCAAGGTATGAACTCTGCGAGTACTGTGAGCACTGCGCCCCCCGTAACTGAAAAGAGAGCCCTTGTCGCGCTCCTCCGGGGAGTCAATGTCGGCAGCGGCAACCCCATGCGGATGGAGGCCCTGCGTGCGGTCTGCGGCTCTCTCGGCTTGGAAGACACTATCACTTACGTCCAGAGCGGCAACGCCATCTTCCTCACGAAGGAAACCGATCTCGACGAAATCAACAGCGAACTGGTGGCTGCCATCAAAACGCAGTTCGGGTTCGAAGTCCCGGTTGTGCTGCGTACCATCGCGGACCTGGAAGCCATCGTGGCCAACAACCCTTTCGCCGGACGCACCGACGTGGACCCCTCGCGGCTCATCGTCACTTTCCTGTTTCAGGACCCCGGCGACGAAGGTCGCGAAAAGGCCCGCGTGGCGGAACTCTGCGGCGAGGAACTCTTCGCCATCGGCCGCGAAACGTATGTCTATTACGTCAACGGAGTCGGCAAGACCCAGTTGAAAGAGCGTGTCCTGAATAAGGCGCTCGGTACCACCGGAACCGGTCGCAACTGGAACACGGTCGTCAAGCTCCTCGAAATGGCGAAGGGTCTCGAAGCTACTTCAAAGCCAAAATAGCGCGGTCGCAATCGGCGATTTTCCGTTCGGCCGTGGCAATCCGCCCGGGGGCTTCCTGCGGCCTTGCGGTGAGCAGTTCACGCCATCCCTGCAGACTCTTTTGATAATTGGCCTTTGCCAGGCGCAACTCTTCCGCCGTACCTTGTGCGGCGTAAGCATCCCCCAGCCAGCTCAGTGAATCGGGCGGAAACAGCCGCATTCTGTCGGGCTTGGGACCGTGCGCGGCATAATCCAGCGCGGCGTCCAGGCAGCGTTGCGCCTCCGCCACTGCTGTTTTGTCGCCAGCCTGGATCAGTCCGCGAATCAGTGCATCCCAGGCGCTCATGACGTTGATGCGGGCCGAGGCATAGTCGGGTTCATCCCGAACCATGCCCTGAGCAACAGCCAGCGCCTTCCGCCCCTGTTCCACGGCCTGCGCCGGACGGCCAGAGGCAGCATAACGCCGTGCCAGATGCTCCGAGGCCGTCCCCAGACTGGCCCGCACAAACCGAACCTTCGGGTTCTTCTTCAGCGTCTCTTCCAGAATCGCCTGCGCCTGGGTCAGGTATTCGATGGATTGCGGAATCGCCTCCGGACCCGGCAGCACGATGCCGGCCCGCATCAGCGCCGTCGCATGGTCAGCGCCGGCAAGTTGATTGCTGGCATCGGCCTTAACCAGCCACGCGCCCAGTTCCACCGCCTTGCGGTAGTACTCCAGAGCAGCCTTGTCATTGCCGCCTACGCGACCAAAGAAAGGCCCGCCGGTAAGGTCGCCCAGCCGACCGTAGCCCATCATCAAATCGCGCTTCAGTAACACATCGTCGGGATGCCGGGCGGCGTTCCTCTCCCGCGCATCGATCGTTTTCAGCGCCACCTCGCGCGCTTCATCCCGCCGCTGCGCCGTCATCAGCAGCAGCGACAGATTGCCGTAGTCGGCGGAAAGGGCCTGCGAATACTCTTCTTTCCCCGGATACCTCGCGGCCAGCTTTTCCCGAATGCTGACGGCGAGTTTGGCGTCGTCCAGACCTTCCTTATCGCTCAGCTTCGCCTGCAGCCGAGAGTTCTCCAGATGCAGATTCGCCCGCTCATTGAGATAGACTTCGTCCTCGCGGTTCGGGGCCGGAATCTTCGCGGCCTCCTGCGTCGCCAGTCGGTAGAACTTGCCGGCGTCGGCGAGCTTGCCCGCTTCCTGGTGCAGACTGCCTATATGTCCGAATGCGGTGAACCGCCGCAGTGAAACCTCAAACCCGCTGCCCAGACGATTCAGAAGCGCCAGCGCCTTTTCATAGCTTTTCTGCGCCCCCGCCGTGTCCCCCAGATTGGGCGACAGCGGGGACCCCAGAACATCGCCCATGCGGATATAGCCGGACGCGACCGCCAGGGCCAGGTCCCGGTCATCCGGCGCATCGGTGATCAGCTTATCCAGATAGGCCAGCGTGGAACTGACAATCGCCTTACGCGGTTCCGTCGCGCCCGGGATACGTTCCAGCTGATCCTGAATGCTCAGCAAAGTCCGGTTCGCCAGTTCCACCAGGTTGCCGAGGCGCTTTTCCGCTTTCTCGCGCTGGGTGCCGGCTTCCACAAACTGCTGCTCGGCGACCGTGTGTTCGTGTTCCGCCACCGCCTGGGCTCGCCGGGCAGTATCTCGTTCCCGCTCCGCGATGTCGCGCTGGTGCGCCGCAATGCGGGCCTCGCGGACGGCGATCAGCGAACCACCCATGATGCTGGCCAACACGATCGCGGCTGCGGCCACGCTGACCCGATTCCGTCGCAGGAACTTGCCCGCAATGTAGCCGAACGTATCGTCACGAGCCACCACCGGGTGGCCCTCCAGATAGCGCTCAATATCCTGCCGCAGTTCGTCCACCGACCCATAACGGCGCTCCGGTTCGCGGCGCATCGCCATCAGGACGATGTTGTCCAGATCGAGCGAAATCTCGCGGTTCACCGCCGCAATGCTCGGCCGCTCCAGCTGCGATTCGGTCGCAACCTTGCGAACCTCCTCCTCGGTATAGGTGGAGAGGCGGTGCGGCTTCGTGCCTGTCAGCAACTGGTAAAGCAGAGCCCCCAGCGAGTAGACATCGCTGGACGTGGTCACCCTCTGGCCGAGAATCTGTTCCGGGCTGGCGTAGTCGGGCGTAAAGGGACGAGCCGAAATCGCCGTCAGCGTCTGGTCGCCCGCGCCTTCGCGAGTCAGCAATTTGGCGATCCCAAAGTCGAGCAGGCGGGGACTCCCATCGGCGGTCACCAGAATATTGGACGGCTTCAGATCCCGGTGGACCACCAGATTGCGATGAGCGTAGGAGACCGCTTCGCAGACCTTGGTGAAGAGACGGCAGCGGTCAGCGATACCGAGGTTACATTCGCGGCTGTAGACGTCGAGCGGCTTGCCGTCCACATACTCCATCACCAGGTAGGGCCGACCATCGGCAGTGGAGCCACCATCCAGCAACTGTGCGATCCCCGGGTGACTCAACTGCGCCAGAATCTGGCGTTCGTAGCGGAACCGCGCCAGCAGTTGCCCGGTCTCCATGCCACGCCGCAGTATCTTCACAGCGGCACGCATCTCGAACTGGCCATCGGCACGAACACCCAGATAAACGGACCCCATGCCACCCTGGCCAATCACCTCGCCCAGCAGCCAGGGCCCCAGCCTCTGGCCGGCCAGGTCTTCCTTGCCGAGTGACTCGGCGGCCAGGTTGACCGCACCGGTGAGAGCGCCGCCACCCTGCTCCTCGGCGGCCAGCAGAGACTCCACTTCGTGCCGAAGCGCGTTGTTCCCGGTACAGGCCGAATCGAGGTAAGCCGCTCTGTCGCGCCCCGTCAATTCCGCCGCAGCGAGGAAGACCTCTTCGATCTGCGACCAGTCTGGAGAATTCGTCGGCACGTTTTCTCTATTGTGCATCCTCCGGAGGCAGACGTTTCAGAGGAGTCCGTGCAAAAGGAAGTATCTCTATTGATCTCAGTTACGCTATCCTGATTGGGAGCACGGACAAATGGCTGAAACGTCTATCTTATTGATTAGTGCGGATCGCTCCTCGGGTGACCGTCTGGAAGGTATTCTGCGTGGCGGAGATGCCGCCGGACTCGACCTGGTTCGTGTGGAAACCCTGTTCGATGGCCTCCGGTGCCTGCAGGAACGAGCCTTCGACATCATCGTGTCGGACCTGAACCTGCCCGACGGACAAGGCCTGGCCACACTGCGTAACCTCCAGCAGCATGCTCCGGCAACACCCGCCATCGTGGTTTGTTCACTGGCCGATCGCGAACTGGCCATCGAAGCCGTCCGAAAGGGTGCCTACAACTTCTTCTGTTACGAAGATCTGGATGGCCCAACCCTGCGGAAGTCGATCGATACGGCCATCCTCAAGGGCAGTGAAGAAGCGGAAAAGCGGGCTGCGGAACGCCGTACCAATGCGCGCTTCCCCTGTCGGCTGGCCGTCAGCTACCAGACGCTGGAACACCCGATCTTGTCGGGTCAGGGTACCAGCGAAACGCTCAACATTTCCAGCAAGGGTCTGCTGTTCACCAGTAATGAGAAATTCGAAGCCGGGCAGCTCGTTCAGGTCTCGCTCGACTGGCCCGCGCTGCTCGAAAACCAGATTCCGCTGAAACTGGTGGCCGAGGGCCGCATCGTGCGTAATTCCAGTGGGCAAACGGCCATGACAATCGACAAGTACGAATTCCGCACTCGCCGCATTCCCAAACCCGCCGCCCCAGCAACTGCCGCTCCAGCCAAACGCTAACCCTGTAACGGGAAATAGAGCGTTTCGATATACTCCGAGAGTCACTTTGACTCTATGAAATCCTTTAAGCATGTCTTTCTCGGCTGCGCCCTGGCAGGTTTAGCCGCAGCCCAGGCCCCCGCACCCGACGGCCTCACTTCTCCTGATGTAAACCCTGACCGGACCGCGACTTTCCGGATTCGTGCACCGAAGGCCACCGAAGTTACCCTGTACGGTGACTGGATGCCGGTGGGCAAGCCGGTCCCGATGACAAAGGGCGCCGATGGCGTCTGGACCATTACGACGCAGCCTCTGGAAGCGACCGGCCACCTCTACTGGTTCAACGTGGACGGGCAGGCGATTGCCGATCCCATCAACCCGGTGATGAAGCTGCGCCAGCGGACTTCGGCCAGCCTGATCGAAATTCCGGCGGCCACGCCCGCTCCCTGGGAACTGCGCGATGTGCCGCACGGCTCCGTGGTCACCGAATGGAACAAGTCGGCCGCGCTGAACCGCACCGAACGCACCGTGATCTATCTTCCGCCCGGGTATGAGAAGGGCAATACGCGTTACCCCGTGCTTTATCTGGTCCACGGTTCCGGCGACGTGCCGGAAAGCTGGACGAATGCCGGTCATGCGAATCTGATCCTTGACAACCTGATTGCCGATGGGAAAGCGAAGCCGATGATCGTGGTGATGCCGGCTGGTCATGCGCTGCCGTTTTCGGCGGGCCGCGGCGGTCCGGTGAACAACAACGATCTGTTTGAGAAGTACCTCGTAAAGGACCTGATTCCGGTGATTGAAGCGAAGTACCGCGTCGCCCCGGGACAGAAGAATCGCGCGCTGGCCGGCCTTTCCATGGGCGGCGGGCATACCATCCACACGGGTTTCACGCACCCCGAGCTGTTCTCGGCTCTGGGCATCTTCAGTTCCGGTCCGGCGCAGACCTTTGAGACGACTTTCAAGAGCCCGCTGGCCGACCCGAAGGCCTTCAATGCGAAGGTCGGCACGGTTTGGGTCGCGGTGGGCGAAAGCGACCCGGTTTTCCCGCGTTCGAAGGCGTTTGCCGAACTGCTGAACAAGTCCGGCATCAAGACAGGCTTCAAAACATGGCCCGGTTATCATACGTGGCCAATTTGGCGCTACAGTCTGTCCGAGTTTGTGCCGATGTTATTCCAGACGGGCGGTAAGAAGTAAATGAAGACGACCTTACTCCTATTCGTGATCACGGCGTCTGCGGCTTTCGCGCAGAGCGACCGTGCCGAGGCTGCCCGCAATCCGATGGCGGGAAATCCGGCGGCTATTGCGGCCGGTAAGACGCTGTTCGGACAGGCCTGCGCGGCCTGCCATGGCGCGGATGCGCACGGGGATCGTGGCCCGTCGCTGACCGGCAACCTGACCCGTGGCAACGTGGATGGCGAAGTATTCCTGAATATCCGCAACGGCATTCGCGGGACCTCGATGCCGGGGTTTGCGCAGCTGACGACTGATCAGACATGGCAGCTGGTTTCGTTCATCCGCAGCGTGGGTGTGGCGGCTCCGACGACTGTTGGCGCCGAGAACATCGCGGGCAATGCGGTGGCCGGCAAGGCTGTTTTTGAAGGCAAGGGCAATTGCTCGGGCTGCCACATGGTGGCGGGCAAGGGCGGTCTTATGGGACCGGATCTTTCGGCTGCGGGCAAGACGGCTGCGGCTCAGTTGCTGGCGAAGATCAACAACCCGAACCCGGCTGCGGCTGGTGGCGGGCGTGGACGTGGTCGCGGAGGCGCGGCGCGTCCCGGCACGGTAACGGCGAAGACCCAGGATGGGACGACATATCGCGGCGTGCAGAAGGGCAACGACACCGTCACGGTGCAGATGATCGACACGAAGGGCCAGTTCCATTCGTTCGAGAAGTCGGCTCTGGCGGAACTGAAGATCGAAGCGAAGTCGATCATGCCGGATGACTACTCGAAGCGGCTGACGGCGGCGGAGATCGGTGACACGGTGGCGTATCTGAAGTCGCTGGATGGTTCGGATCTGACGAAGCTGGCGGCCGGCACCGGGGTGACCTGGGAGCGGCTGCGGGATTCGGCGAAGGAACCGCAGAACTACATGCACTACTGGGGCGACCTGGCGGGGCAACACTTCTCGGCACTCCACCAGATCAACACGCAGAACGTGAAGGGTCTGCAGGCGAAGTGGTCGGTGCAGATGCCGGGCGACGGCGTGGTGCAGGCGATTCCGCTGGTGGTGGACGGCGTGATGTACACGACCGGTCCGGCGGGTACTTCGCTGGAAGTGGTCGCGCTGGATGCGAAGACCGGACGCCAGATCTGGCGGTATGACCGGAAGCAGAAGCAGACCAGCCCGTATGAGATCAACCGGTCAAACCGTGGTGTTTCGATTCTCGGCAACCGGCTGTTCCTGGGGACGCTGGACGCGGCGCTGGTGGCTCTGGACGCCCGGACGGGCGCTCCGCTGTGGGAAGTGCAGCTGGCCGATACGATGCAGGGCTACAGCCTGACCTCGCCGCCTCTGGTGGTGAAGGACAAGATCATCACCGGGATCAGCGGCGGCGAATTCGGGATTCCTGGCTTCATCGAAGCCTATGAGCCGGCGACAGGCAAGAAGCTGTGGCGCTGGAACACGATTCCGGGACCCGGCGAAAAAGGCAACGAGACCTGGGCTGGTGACAGCTGGAAGCATGGCGCCGGCGCGACCTGGCTGACTGGCAGCTATGATCCGGCACTGGATACGCTGTACTGGACGACGGGCAATCCGGGTCCGGATATCAATGGCGACGTCCGCAAGGGCGACAACCTGTACACCGCGTCTGTGGTGGCACTGGACCCGAACTCGGGCAAGCTGAAGTGGCATTACCAGTTCACGCCGAACGACACACACGACTGGGATGCGACTGAAGATGTGGTCCTGGTGGATCGCATGTGGCATGGCCAGCAGCGGAAACTCCTGATGCAGGCGAACCGCAACGGCATCTTCTACGTTCTGGACCGGGTGACGGGTAAGTTCCTTGCGGGGACTCCGTTTGTTCGCGCCAGCTGGGTGAGTGGCTTCGATGAGAATGGCAAACCGAAGACGACGGAGAACTGGCGTGCGACACCTGAGGGCGCAGTGGTGTATCCGGCGCTGGGTGGTGGATCGAATTTCCAGGCTCCTTCGTATAGCCCACTGACGGGCTGGATGTACTTCAGCTACTTCGATGGCCCGGGGAATTACTCGTCCGGACCGCAGACGTTTGAAGTGGGCCGGCAGTATCAGGGTCGCGGTACGGGCGGCGGTTTCGGCGCTCCGGCTGCGGGGACTCAGGCACCGCCTTCACAGGGCGTTCAGGCGTTTGACCCGGAGACTGGGAAGACGGTCTGGAAGTTCGAATTGGCCCAGCACAGCCTGGCACACGGCGTGATGGCTACGGCGGGCGGTCTGGTGTTCGCGGCTTCGCCCGAAGGCAACTTCTTCGCGCTGGATGCGAAGACGGGCAAGAGCCTGTGGCGGTTTGGCGCGGGTGGCGCGATTGCTTCTTCTCCGATGAGTTATTCGGTGGACGGGAAGCAGTATGTTGCGATCAGCGCGGCGAATGTGTTGTACAGCTTCGCGCTACCGGAATAGCAAGGTCCTCCTGGCTTGAGTTTGCCAGCGGGAGCTTGCAGGATGTAGTTTGGATAAGACAAGGGCCGCCTCAAAAGGGCGGTCCTTGTTGTTTGGAATGGGGTGGTTGCGGGTGGTGCAGAAATATTTTGGTTGGCTGTGACCGGGCTAGTAGGTTAGCTGGGATTTTTTGGATTCCAGTTTTTTGGCGTCGAGGCCGGGGACCTTCTTTAGGGCTTCGAGGTCTTTGATTTTTTCGGACTTGCGGGCGGTGACTATCGCTTCAGCTTCGGCGTCGGTCAGGCTCAGAGTCGATTTGAGCTGGGCGGCCGTGGCTGTGTTGACGTTGAGCTTGTCGGCGGAGAAGTAGACGGTCAGGTATTCGAGGACGATTTCGCGCTCGGGCTTTGAAAGCGTCGCGCCCCGCTTGATCATCTGGTCGAGGGTCGTCGCCCACTCTTCGGGGGACATGGTCGAGGAAACCACCATATCGAGGCCGTGGCACTCGCTGCAGGTGTTCTGGATCAGGGTTTTCGCTTTGCCATCGGGCAGAACGATGTCCTGAGAGTAAGCCAAGGCGGCAAAGGTAAAAAGAGCAAGGACCGGACGCATTAGCCCGATTATACGATTTGCGTAATCACCCTTCCACGGACTTCGGTCAGGCGTTCGCGGCGTCCGGAATGGAGGAAGCTGACGGCGTCCTGGTCGAGGCCCAACTGGTTGAGGATCGTCGTGTGGATGTCGCGGAGGTGATACGGGTCCTGAATGGCTTTGAGGCCGATGTCGTCGGTGGCTCCCACGACCTGTCCGCCTTTGATGCCGCCGCCGGCCATCCACATGCTGAAGCCGAGGTTGTGGTGGTCGCGTCCCTTGCCGCCCTGGGATTCGGGGGAGCGGCCGAATTCCCCACCCCACATGACCAGGGTGGAATCGAGCATGCCGCGCTGTTTGAGGTCCTTCAGGAAACCGGCAATGGGTTTATCGGACTGGGCAGCCATACGGAGATGGTTCTCTTCGATGTCCTCATGGGCATCCCACTGCAAGTTGCCGGGGCCTCCGCCGTGAACGGGGCAGACGAAGCGAACACCCTTTTCGAGAAGGCGGCGGGTTAACAGGAGACGGCGTCCGTAGTCATCGGTGATGGGGTTGCCGATGCCGTACATTTCGAGGGTCTGCTGGGATTCCTTCGAGAGGTCGAAGACTTCGGGGGCTTCGCTCTGCATACGGAAAGCGAGGTCGTAGGCTCCAATGCGGGCTTCGAGTTCCTGGTCGCCGGGGCGCATGTCGGCCTGGTCGAGGCCCTTTATGAGGCCGAGGGTGCGGATGCGATCTTCCTTCGAGACTCCCTGGGGGAGATCGAGGTTGAGGACGGGCTTGGGGCCGGAACGGAAATGGGTCGGCTGGTAGACGGCGGGGAGGAAGCCGTTGGAGTACATCGGAATACCGGCTTCGAGGGCACCGTGGGGGTCGGGCAGGACGACGTAGCCGGGGAGCGATTTGCTTTCGGTGCCGAGGCCATAGAGAAGCCAGGAGCCGATGCTGGGGAAGCCGGGGAGGATGCGTCCGGTGAACATCTGATACTGGGCGGCCGAGTGGACGACCATGTCGGCGTGGACGGAGCGGATGACGGCCATGTCATCGACGCATTCGGCCATGTGGGGCAGGAGGTCAGAGACTTCGATGCCAGATTTGCCGTACTTTTTGAAGGTCCGTTTGGTGCCGAGGAGGGTGGCGTTGGCCTGGACGAACTGGTATTTGGCTTCGCCGAATTCGGCGGGACGCTTCTGGCCGTGGAGTTTGTTAAGGATCGGCTTGGGGTCGAAGGTCTCCATGTGGGAGGGGCCTCCGGCCATGAAGAGGAAGACGGCGGACTTGGCTTTGGCGCGGTCGGGATTAGTGGGCTTCTTCGGCGCGAGGGGGTTGACGGTGGCCGCTCGGGCGGCACTGCCGTATTCAGCCGCGACCATGTCAGCCAGGGCTAAGGAGCCGAAACCGCAGAAGGCATCGGTGACGAATTCGCGGCGATTGCGGGTGGGTTTGGAGTGCAGTGCCATGTTAGTTCACGTAGAGGAAGGCGTTTAGATTGAACATCGCCAGAGCGAATTGTTCGCGGGACTTTGCTTCGTCGCCTTTGGCCAGGTAGTCGAGGGCGAGTTTGAGTTCGGTGGGCTTCGGCGCGCGTCCGGCGGTTAGCTGGTACGCGAGATCGATCTGCTTGCGGTGGTCGGCACCAGCCTCCTTCCGGAGACGGGCAGAAAACGCCTTCGCGGCCTGGTTGGCGAGTTCGCCGTTGAGCATTTCGAGAGCCTGCGGGGCGTGGGTGCTGGAATCGCGACGGGGGCAGGAGGCGGACATGTCGGGGGCGTCGAAGGCCTGCATGAAGGGGAGTTCCATGTTGCGCTTACTGATGAGGTAAATGCTGCGGCGCGTGTACTCGGTGGTGTCCTTCGCGGCCTTCCACTGGGAGGGCGTGTAGAGGGCGGCGACGAGGACCTTGTCGATGGGGGTCATGACGCCGGGTCCGCCCTGTTTCGGATTGAGGAGGCCGGAGATGTGGAGCATGCCGTCGCGGATTTCTTCGGCTTCGAGGCGGGCGCGGGGGAAGCGGGAAAGGAAGCGTCCGTCGGGATCCTTATCGATCGCAGCCTGGGGGGCTACGGAGGACTGACGCCAGGTGTTGGAGGTCAGGATGAGGCGGTGCATGTGCTTGACGCTGTAGCCGGAGGCGATGAATTCGTTGGCGAGGTAATCGAGGAGTTCGGGGTTGACGGGGCGCTCGCCCATACGGCCGAAGTCGTTGGGAGTGCCGACGATGCCGCGGCCGAAGTGGTAGTTCCAGATGCGATTGACCATGACGCGGGCGGTGAGGGGGTTCTTCGCGTCGGTGAGCCAGTTGGCGAGGACTTCGCGGGGCTTCGCGGTGTTTTCGTCGATTTCGGGGGCGTCTTCGGGGAGGAACACGCCGGGGACGCGCATGCCGACGGAGTCGCCTGGGTGCTCATAGTCGCCGCGGGGGAGGAGGTGGATGGGCGCCTTCTGCGCGGGGTCGTTCTTCACGGTGAAGAGCGAGGGGAGGGCGGCAGGGACTCGCTCCTGGGCGGCGTCGTATTTGGCTTCGAGATCTTCGAGCGGCAGGCTGGCGTTCTTGCGGCGGACGATTTCCTTGTTCAGCGTGGCGACTTCGGCCTGGAACGGGGCAGCTTTGGCTTTCCAGGCGGCCTGTTCTTCAGCGGTCGCTTTGGTGAGGTCGTCGGGCTGGAGGGCGGCGAAGAAGGCCTGGACGCGGTAGTAGTCGGACTGGCGAATGGGATCGAATTTGTGGTCGTGGCAGCGGGCGCAACCGAGGGTGACACCGAGGACTCCGGCGCCGACGATGTTGGTCATTTCGGTGAGCTGTTCGTTGCGGCTGCTGGAGACGGCCTGGTTGCCGGCGTTGCGGCGGATGGGGCCGAGGCGGTTGAAGCCGGCTGCGATGAGGGTTTCGTCTTCGGAGGGGGCGATTTCATCGCCGGCGAGTTGTTCGCGGATGAAGCGGTCCCAGGGCTTGTCGTTGTTGAAAGCGCGGATGACGTAGTCGCGGTAGCGCCAGGCGTCGGGGCGGAAGTTGTCGTATTCGAAGCCTTCGGTTTCGGAGAAGCGGACGACGTCGAGCCAGTGCTGGCCCCAGCGTTCGCCGTAGTTGGGGGAGGCCAGGAGGCGGTCGATGACTTTGTCCCAGGCGTTGGGGGCTTTGTCGGCAACGAAGGCGGCGATTTCGGCGGGGGTGGGCGGGAGGCCGGTGAGGTCGAAGGTTATGCGACGGATGAGGGTGGCGCGATCGGCTTCAGGGGCGTGGGAGAGGGATTCCTTTTTGAGGCGGGCGAGGACGAAAGCGTCGATTTTCGATTTGGCCCAGGCTTTGT
>CANIHR010000096.1 GCA_947467185.1 Bryobacterales bacterium | reverse complement strand
GGGCGCGCCAGGCCGCAGAGTACCCCGGTCGAGTTTCAAAATCCCCGCCGGACCCGTCGTAAAGAGCGCCACCATGCGAGCCACCGGAATGTGGCCCTTGTGTACTAATTCGGATAATGAAAGTCCGATAGCCGTATCGAGGCCCGTGATACCAAACGGGCACCGTTCGAACTCCTGCATTTTTTCGCTACCCGCGTGCGGCGCGTGATCGGTCGCGATCGCATCGATCACGCCGCTCACAATACCTTCAATCACCGCTTCCACGTCTTCATCG
This sequence comes from Bryobacterales bacterium, assembly GCA_947467185.1. Taxonomy (GTDB): domain Bacteria; phylum Acidobacteriota; class Terriglobia; order Bryobacterales; family Bryobacteraceae; genus BOG-234. The sequence continues at coordinate 18,042 of CANIHR010000096.1, read as the reverse complement.
CGACGCAGCGGCGGCTTCATGCGGTAGTTGCTGTCGTAGGTGCAAAGTTCGTCGTCGGTGATCGCAAAATGGTGCGGGGTCACCTCACAACTCACGTTCAGACCCTTACTCTTCGCAAACGCCACCATCGCGACGGAACGCTTCGTGGACAGATGCGCCACATGGTACCGGGCACCGGTCAACTCTGAAAGGAGCAGATCCCGCGCCACCATCACGTCTTCCGACGCCGAAGGAATCCCGCGCAAACCCAGCCGCACCGACTGCGGACCTTCGTGCATGTCACCGCCAGCCGAGAGATTCAGGTCCTCGCAGTGATCAATCACGGTGAGGTCCAGCGCCTTCGCCAGTTCCATGGCGCGCCGCATAATCCGGGCGTTCATCACCGGACGGCCGTCGTCGGAAATTGCCACAATCCCGGCATCTTTCATCGAGCCGATCGACGCCAGTTCCTCGCCCAGACTACCCTTCGTGATCGCGCCAATCGGGTACACATTCACCGGAGCCACTTCCCGGGCACGATGCACGATGTAGCTGGTCACCATCGCACTGTCATTTACCGGAATCGTGTTCGGCATGCAGCAGATCGTGGTAAATCCACCCGCAGCCGCGGACTTCGCACCCGTCTCAATGGTCTCGGCATGTTCGATGCCGGGGTCCCGCAGGTGGACGTGCATGTCGATAAAGCCAGGCGCCACAATCGAACCCTGCGCGTTAAACACGGGGCAACCATCCGCCCGCAGATTCGCGCCCACCGCTTCAATCACGCCGTTGCGGATCAGAACATCGGCGAGAGCGTCAAAGCCCGACGCGGGATCAATCACGCGGCCGCCGGTAATCAAGAGAGAATTCATCAGCCTAATATCCGTTCCAGAACCGCCATACGCACTGCGACTCCGTTTTCTACCTGATTGAGGATCACCGAACGCTGGCTGTCCGCCACTTCGGAGCTCAACTCACGGCCACGATTTATCGGGCCAGGGTGCATCACGATCACATGCGGATTTGCCAGTTCCACATGCTCCGGCCGCAGACCATAGAACCGGAAATATTCACTCGCCGACATCGGGCTTTCGTATTGACGCTCCAGCTGGACGCGCAACATCATGATGACGTCGGCGCCCGAGAGAGCTTCCCGCATATCCCACGAGAGGCGAACGCCCGGAGCCAGTTGCGCCAGTTCGTTCGGCAGCAGCGACGGCGGGCCGCAAAGCACGATATCCGCACCAAACTTCGACAGCAGATGCACGTTCGACCGCGCCACGCGGCTGTGCGCAATATCGCCAATGATTGCCACACGCAACCCGGTCAGCGACGGGCGATGATCCAGAATCGTGCGGGCATCGAGCAGCGCCTGCGTCGGGTGTTCATGCGTCCCGTCACCGGCATTCACAATCGGCAGCTTCAGATGGCGCGAAACAAAATGGGGCGCGCCGGACGCGGCATGGCGCATCACCACCGCATGGGGCCGCATCGCCGCTAAGGTGTTCAGCGTATCGACGAGGGATTCGCCCTTGGAGGTGCTCGACCCCTGCGCGGCGATCGAGATAGAATCCCCACCCAACCGGCGCTCGGCGATCTCAAAGCTCACGCGAGTCCGCGTGGAGGCTTCAAAGAAGAGGTTGACCGTCGTCTTGCCCTTCAGGGCTTCCAGACGCTTGTAAGTCTCGCCCGGGCCAGGCTGGAAGAACTTCGCGCGATCCAGCAGTTCCTGAATCGTGGTGCGGTCGAGGCTCTCGATATCGAGAAGGCCCCGGGTTTTAAGCTGGTCCGACATATTCTAGGCAGCGTCTTCCGTACGTTCACACAGGAGCACCTTTTCGGTGTCGTCAATCTCCTGGAACTTCACTTCGATGATCTCGTTATCCGAAGTCTGCACCGTGCGCCCCACGTAGCGCGCTTCAATTGGCAGTTCGCGATGTCCGCGGTCAATCAGCACCAGCAGTTGCACGCGGGCTGGACGGCCCTTTTCGAACAGTGCATCCAGAGCGGCGCGAATTGTGCGGCCCGTGTACAGGACGTCATCCATCAGGATGATCTCCTTGCCCCCGACATTGAAGTCGATCTGCGTCCCGTTGTGCTGAGGCTTGGGGCCAACCGTCGAAAGATCGTCCCGATAGAGGTTAATGTCGAGCACACCGGTGGGAATCTGGCGATTTTCGAGCGTGGCAATTTTGGCGGCCAGGCGCTGGGCCAGCGGCACGCCACGACGGCGGATGCCAATGAAGGCCAACTGATCCAGATCTTTCGTTTTTTCAAGAACTTCGTGAGCGAGACGAACGAGGGTCCGATCGATCTCCGAGGCGCTCATAAGCTGAGATTTGACTGTTGTCAGGGCCATCGCTTGCGATTTTAGCGCACGCGGGGAAACGTTGTTAGGCGAGGCTCCATACTTAAGGTCATCAATGAACCGAGAAGATCTGATTGGGCTGATTTTCGATGCTGTGTCGGACAGCAGCAAATGGCGCAACTTCCTGGAAGCGCTCCGGCTGGAAACAGGAGCCAACCGCGCCACCTTTATGATCCGTGATGTATTGAGAGACACGTTCACGGCGGTTTCGTGGGTCGGTTCCACCGAAGAGGACATCGCGGTCTATGCTCGTTACGCAGCGGACGATCCGTGGAATCGACTCGCAGTGCTTCAGACCGAAGGGGTGGTCCTGCTCGATTCCGACTACTGTTCCCGCGCCGAAGCTGAGGCCAGTCTGGCGTTTCGAGAGTTCTACCTGCCCCGCAACTGCCTTCATGGCTTCGGGGGCGTCATCGTGAACTCCCTGACCACGCAATCAATCATCTCGCTGATTCGCGGCAGGGAGCATGGGCCGTTTGGAGCCACCGAATGCGCCACTCTGCAGTACCTGATGCCCTACCTGCGCCGCGCCGTGCTCCTGCACAGGGAAATGGAGAACCTGAAACGCTGCAATGCCGCGTTCACTCAGCATCTGGACCGATACCCGCACGCTCTCTGCCTTCTTGATTCCGAGCGGCGCATCGTATACCGAAACCGGATGGCCGACGAGGTCATCCACGGCGCCAGGGGCCTGAAAATTGTAGCCGACAGGCTGGTAGCCGACCCGGCGATGGTATGGACGGTGGCAGATTCCGCCTTCGATACGGCCATGGCTGCCGCCAATCAGGGAACGGTGGGACGGGTAACCCTCGGAGGCAATGGACCGGAGACGGAAACACATCGCATTCTCTTTCTGCCGGTACGAGGGACAGACGAATTATCGCTGGGGGGCTATGGACCGACCATCGCGGCAATCATTCTGGACCTGAAAACAGTTCCGAAGGCCAATCCTCTTATTCTGCGGGAACTGTACTCGCTCACACGTGCGGAGGCGGAAATTGCGGTTCGGGTGGGACAGGGGTTGGCCCCTGCCGAAATTGCGGCTCAACTATCCATTTCGAAAGAAACCATTAAAACCCATATCCGCCGGATTATGGCTAAGACCGGCACGAATCAGCGGGGGGCACTTGTCGCCATAGTCCTGCGGTCAACAGCCTTCGGACCGGGCTGAACTGTGCAGAAAGCAAAAAAATGCGGATCGCTGCACTGAGGGTGTGAGGGGACTCAGTGGGTGTAGCGACCCGCAGACTGCTATGTTTCCATTTGCCGGACGGTTGAAAATAGTTCCGAAAAATTAAGGCAAAATTTTCGCGATGTCTGAAAAACCACTCGCCACAGCCGCTTCTCGTGCTGTCTTACCCGATTTTGCCTTAATGGAAGCATCGGCACCGAATTCCACCAGCACCCGTACTGCCTCCAGCTTACCCATGGAAGCTGCCGCATAAAGCGGAGTACTCCCCGCTGCCGGATCCGGCGTATCCAGGTTCGCCCCTCGCTTTATCAGTTCGCGAATCACTGCCGCCTGTCCCCGAAGGGCTGCTTCGTGGAGCGCCGGGATTCCGTCCGCATCGGGCAAATTCGGATTCGCACCCGCCGCCAGCAGTGCCGCCACAACGCCCGCATATCCGCGACTGGATGCCATATGCAGCGCCCCAGGAGTCTCCGGCCCCGCCCCATGCTTCAGCAGCAGACGTACCGCAGGTTCGCTATTGCGGTCCACCGCCCGGAGCAGGCTCCCGGCAAGCGCAACGGGCAAGTACTTCCCCCGCGTCAGCAGCAGTTCTGCCACTTCCAGACTTCCCTGCCCTACCGCTTCATCCAGGGGTGTCAGACTACTCCGGTCCGCCAGGGTGGCATCGGCCCCATGGTCCAGCAATACCCTGGCGATCAACAGATCCCCCCGCCGAGCCGCAAAGTGCAGTCCAGTAGCCCCGCCGGAATTGGCGGCGTTGACATCTGCGCCGCCAGTCACCAGCAGCGTCACCAGCGCCGCATGCCCCCGCAGTGCCGCATAGAGTAAAGGCGTAGACCCGCCTTCGGTGTGCTTTGTATTGACTCCGGCGCCATGTTCCAGCAGCAACCGGACAATAGCTTCATCCCCCAGCCAGGCCGCATCGTGCAGGGGCGTCGCCCCCAGGTCATCCGTCTCATTAACAGCGGCGCCGGAGTCCAGCAACGACTTCACCAGTGCAACGTCATCCGCGCGAATCGCATCACGCAGTGCGGCGGCAGACGCGGGAGCCGCAAACAGCAACATTCCCGCGATTACCGCACAAAGCGTCATTCAAATCCAATGTACTGGACTTCTTCCTCAAGCGGGATACCAAACCGCGAGCGAATACGCTCTTTCAGGTCGGCTATCACCAACCGCAGGTCTCGCGCCGTCCCCGCACCATCGTTGTAGATGAGGTTCGCGTGATAATCCGCGACCTGAATGTCGCCGACTCGGAGCCCCTTCGCGCCCACCTGCTCCAGGAACCAGGCCGACGGAATCTTGCCCTCAATCACCACTTTCGCCGGAACCTGGGCCGCAACGTCCGGCGGCAACGCCGCCAGCAGATAGTTCTTGAAAATGCTGCCCGCACACTTCATCGTCGGCGGATACTTGCGATTCCGAACATCCAGAATCCCGGTTGCCTTCTCGTGCAGAGCCGCAGCGTCCCCCGCCTCCATCGCCAGCGTGGCAGAAAGAATCACCCACGCTTTGTTGCGTTTGAAGATACTTTCCCGATACTGAAACTCGCACCCGGCGTTGTCGATCTCCCGCACCGCCGTCCCGTCATGAAACCGGACGAGCACAACACGCTCCTGAATCGAGTGCCCGTAGGCCCCGGCGTTCCCGTAAATCGCCGCGCCCACCGACCCCGGAATCCCGGTCATCGTCTCCAGCCCCTTCAGACCCTGCGCCACCGTGTAATCCACCAGCGTTTGCAGCGTGACGCCGCCGTCCACCTGAACAGTCGTGCCGTCCCTCCGGATCTCGCGATTCACCAGGCGCAGCACCGCGCCGGAGAATCCGGTATCGGCCACAATCAGATTGCTGCCTTCGCCAATTACCGTAACGACGAGGCCTTCGCTCTCCAAAAGACTTCGCGCCACCAGAAACGCTTCTGGCGTCGCGGCCTCCAGATACAGACGTGCAGGGCCGCCAAGGCCAAAGCGGGTGTGGGCGGAAAGTGGCTCGTCCGCGCGGACGAGGAGGCCGGGGATAGCGGCCAGACGGTTGGAAACTGGATCAGCGATGTCTAATTATAGAAACAGCTCCCTATGGCTTCCAAGAACGCGTTTCCCGGTTTTCCCTCCGCCGCCATCGAATTCCTGGCCGACCTGAAAGAAAATAACGACCGCGAGTGGTTCGCCCCCCGCAAGCCGATCTTCGACGAGCAGGTGAAGGCTCCCATGCTGGAACTCGTCCGCGCGGTCCATGTCGCCATGATGGATTTCGGCCCGGCCTACGTGGGCGACCCGGCCAAATGCATCTTCCGCATCTACCGCGACACCCGTTTTTCCAACGACAAGACGCCCTACAAAACCCACATCGCCGCCTGGATGAAGCAGTCCGCGGCCGAAAAGGGCACAGGTTCGGCCGGTTTCTACTTCTCCGTCTCCCCAACAATCGTCGAGATCGCCGCCGGTATCTATGCGCCCGCCCCCCCCACGCTGCTGAAGCTCCGCCAGCGCATCGCCGAAGACCACGAGAACTTCCGCAAAACCTTCGACTACCCGAAGTTCAAAAAGACCGCGGGGGGCCTGATGCCCGACAGCCTGACCCGCGCGCCCAAAGGCTTCGACCCCGCGCACCCCGCCCTGGACCTCCTCCGCCTGAAGCACCTCGCCGTGTTCGAGGAGCTCGACGCCGCCATCGCCACCACCCCCAAACTGCTGCCCGAAATCGTGAAACGCTTCCAGATCATGGTGCCGTTTGTGGAGTATTTGAACGCGGTGCTGCTGCCGCCGAAAACCAGCTCAAAGCGGCCCATGCGCTAACCTGGTAGTTCAAGCCCTGCAATGGAATTAGTTAAAGACTGGTACGGACGCCGCATGACGGCGTGGGAAAACAAGCTCGCATTCAAGTCTACGGATCGAGTAGTGCGCCCCTTCGACTGGGGCATTGAATGGACCCGCGACTGGCCCATCACCTCCTCCGCCACTGACCCCGAAGAAAAGCTGATTGAGCTGAACAAGCTCGCCATCGCCCACTCCGGGGACTTCTTCGCGTACAAGCGTCCCAACGATTTCCGCCTCGAGGACGGCGAGGTCCGCTTCACCTCGGCCGTCAACACGCCCTACCCCGAAAACAACCTCGTCCGCGCCCGCTACTTTGAGGCCAAGCCCCGCTTTAAGAAGGGCAAAAAGGCCGTCGTCCTGCTGCCGCACTGGAATTCGCACGCCGCGCAGCACGTCGCGCTTTGCCAGGGTATCGCAGAGATGGGGATCACCTGCATCCGCCTCAGCCTGCCCTATCACGACAAGCGCATGCCTGCGGAACTGAACCGTGCCGATTACGCTGTCTCCGCCAATGTGGCCCGCACCATCGACGCCACCCGCCAGGCCGTGATCGACGTCCGCGCCTGCCTCGACTGGCTGCAGGATCAGGGCTTCGAAGATCTCGGTCTGGTCGGTACCAGCCTCGGCTCCTGCTACGGTTTCCTCGCCAGCGCACACGATCAACGCATCAAGGTCAACGTCTTCAACCACTGCTCCTCGCAGTTTGGCGACGTAGTCTGGACCGGCCTTTCCACACGCCACATCCGCCAGGGCATTGAACACGAGATCTCGCTTGATCGCCTCCGCAAGGTCTGGGATTGCGTCAGCCCGATCCACTACATGGATCACTATGCACAGGAATCGGCGAAGGGCCTGAAGAAGTCGTTCTTCCTCTACGCGCTCTACGACACCACATTCCCGGTTCCTCTGTCGAAGGAAATCGTCGGCCATATCCAGCAGCGCAAGGTGGATCACAAACTGGTGGTCATGCCGTGCGGGCACTATACGCTCGGTGAATCGCCGTTTAAGTTCGCCATCGGATACCACGTCATTTCGTTCCTGAAGCGCAACCTGTAAAGTCCATGCAGCTCCGCGGCGCCATCCTGTTTGTGAAGGACCTGGAGCGGATGACCGCATTCTACGCCGACACTCTGGGCATAAAGATTTTGCCCGAGACACGTACGAACTCGTGGGTCGCTTTCGAGACCGGATTCGGCCTCCATGCCATTCCGCCGCATATTGCGGAAGACATTACCATCACCACGCCGCCGCAGGTTCGCGAAGAGACGCCGATCAAGCTCATCTTTGATGTAACGGAACTCCCACAGGAAGTGACCCGTCTGCAGGCTGCCGGTGTTTCGGTGACACTAAAACCCTGGGGCGCAGCCGATGGAATCGACCCTGAGGGCAATGTATTTCAGTTGGTCAGTCTTTAGCGCAGCAGACACGTTCCAAGATACTGCTGCTTCGACCGGGACGCAGCCAGATCGTGGTAGACAAACGAGCCCTTCACGAAGTAGTGGCAGACCAGCGACTTCCGCGAAAGCGCCAGGTTACGCCGCGCCGATCCGCCATGCAGCAGGTTGGCGTGCCAGATTAGAACGTCGCCCTTCTTCGCATGGAAGTACGAGGGTTCCAGTTCCCGCGCGGCGATTTCCTGGAGAATCCTCGGTTCGTACTTTTGGTGATACGGACGGTAGCCATCGTTTCGAAAATCCGCTTCGGATATGCCTACGTCGTTGCTGAAGATGTAAGGCAACCGATGACTGCCCGGATAGAACAGAAGCGGCCCGCAATCCGGCTCGATATCCTCAAACGCCACCCAGGCCGCCGTCAGATAGCCGAGCGGATAGGTGGTCATATGAATCGAATCGGAATGCACGCCCTGTTGCGAACCCTTGTGCGAAAAGATCGTCTGCAGGGCTTTCGGCTCGCGGCCTGTCAGTAACCCGAGCCACCGCACCAACCCGGGGTGCTTCAGGACATTGCACAGCGCACCGAGTTTCTTATGCGGATTCAGGTACCTGCCTGGATACGGATCCCCTTCACCTGCAGGCTCAGCCTCCAGTCGGATCTTCCCCGCACGAATCGCCTTCTCGTAACGAACCCATATATCGTCCAGGATCTCTTCTGCGATCAACTTTGGGATGATGACATAGCCGTCGCGAACCCAGTGGCGACATTGTTCGGCTTCTACCGCAGTCAGTTCACCGCGAACAAGTCTGCTGTCAATCTTTGCAGGGGCGTCAGGAAGGTCAAGCCAGGGGTAGGGACCGGAGTATGGAAAATGCTCCGCACGCATGGAAGGTAACTGCGAGGTTTTCAGCGGGACATCAGCGAAACGGGAAAAGAGGGGCAAAGCACTACGATACTACTAAAAAAACAAGGGCGGCTCGGATAAGAACCGTAGACTACAGCAGGACGTTGAAAACCGATCATGTCCCGCAATAAAAGCGGGGGCCATTCAGGCTATGAATCCCGGTTACAGGTCGCGCCGTACAGCAAGTCCTGGGGTTCGTTCCGCGCCGCCCTTTTTCTGACCAGGCGGTTCTATAGTCACCTCCCGCCACGCATACACCTCGTGGCCTTCTCAGAGAATTATCAACTTCCGTTGCCTTCTGATTCAGGTGCTTTTCTTTCTGCTCCTGGCTATATACTCTGCCTGTTACAAACCCATGTCAAGGGGTGGCGAAAAGATTTTTTAGAGGCCCGCAAGTGCCCGCAGGAAGTAATCACATACTGACAAAAGCAGCGCGCCGATTACCGCCACAGAACACCCATTCACCCGGAAGCCCGGCACAAACTCCGACGCCACTTTCAGCATCAAACCGTTGATCACCATGTAGACGATCCCCAGCGAAAGGATGTTAAACGGCCACAGGAAGAACTTCAGCAGCACGCCCAGGGTAGCGCTGGCTATCGCCATGACGGCTGCCGCGAAGAAGGCCGAGCCGAAGCCAGCGACCTGGATGCCCGGCAGAATGCGGGCCACAATCAGAATGGAAACGGCTTTCAACAGCCATTGAAGAAACCAGAAGCGCACGGCCTGAGTTTAGCGAACTTCTCAGCGTGCCGCGATACCGGGAACACCGGCAATGCCCGGAGTGGCCGTCGAGCGTTTGTGCCACAGAACGTAAGCGCCATGAATCAGGCAACCGGCCGCTACCGCGGCAACCGCATTTGTCACCAGTACGCCGAACGCTGTGACAAGGAACGCGGCCGCATCCACATAGCGCATCTTGGGCAGGCGACGCCAGGCGCTGACGTCCAGCAGGTTCAGCCCCATCCAGGCCGTCACACCGCCCAGCGCAGCCAGCGGGATCCGTGCCAGAGCACCGGATCCAAACGCCACCAGCAATACAAGAAATACTGCGTGAAGAATATTCGAAAGACGAGTCGTGCCACCACACCGAACATTGGCAACACTGCGGGCCGGGATACCCACGCTCATCGGGGCGCCGAAGATGCCGGCCGCCAGATTCGCAATCCCGTAAGCACCCAGTTCCGCGTCCGCATCAGCACGTTTGGAGTGCTGGTGCAAGCCACGGAAATGTTCTACTGCCCGAGACGTCAGCAGAATATTTACCGACGCCACAAAGGCCAGCGTCAGTCCAGCCGGCAGAACATTTACAACATCCTGCGGAGTCCAGGAAAATCCGGCAAACGGTGGCAGAGCCAGTTGCAGTGATCCAACTTCGGGTTCACCGAATTTGAAAATCAGGGCAACTGCCCCTGCCGCCGCCACGCCGAACAATGGCGCTGGAAGACGCGGGGAGAAACGCATCATCAGTGCCGATACGGCAATAACGGTACCGCCTAACAGAAACGGAGCGAGGCGCATGGCCGGCACCTCGCCCAGCACTGTAACCAGTTGACTGAGTGAGTTGGCGCCGCCCGGAGACGGCACCCCCATCAGCACATTCACCTGAGAAATAAACATGATTGCGCCAATGCCCGCCGAAAAGCCGGCGACCACGGTTGGCGGAACCTTCGAAACATACCGCCCCAGACGCATCACACAGAAGACCATCATGAAGACCGAGGCCACAATCGACACCTTGGCCGCGCCGCCGATGCCCTGAGCGCGCACCGCGCTGGCAATGAAGGGCACCGTCGCCGAAGCGGTGCCTCCAATCAGCACGGGATTGCGTCCCAGAAGCGCCGTGATCGGTGCGGTCAGTATCGAAGTAACTACACCCAGGATAGGCGGCAACCCCATGAGTGCCGCCATCGAAAGGCCGTAAGGCAGGGCGATGAGAGCGGCAATCAGACCGCCTGCACAGTCGCCTAAAAACCGCTCCCAGTTATACCTGCCGATCCTGCGGATCATCCGGTGGTCTCCCTGAACAACTAAGTGAGTACGCTGCGGAGTGAACTGCTTACGCCATGACCTTCAGGAACGCAGTCTGGAACTTCTTCATTTCTTCGGAAGTACCAACGGTGACGCGAACATGGGTAGGCCAGGCCGGCCACACGCGGCCGATGTAGATCTTCTCTTTGCGCAGCGCGTTCACAATGTTGTTGCCCGGTTGCTTCACATCCACCATAAAGCAGTTGGAGACCGAGGGAACATAGGAGAACTTGTGCTTATCAAGGAAGCCGAGCGTGTCCATACGAACCTGCCCGATCAGCTTGCGGCGCTCGGGAACAAGGTTCTTTTCGGCAAGTGAGGCGCTGGCGGCGGCCATACCCGTGATGGGCAGCATCCCGGCGCTCCAGCCACCGATCTTGTCGATGAGGTCGGGACGCGCGATGACGGCACCGGCGCGAAGACCGGCCATGCCGTAGATCTTCGAGAATGTACGGAGCAGAACCACATCCTGATCCTTCGCCACCATGTCGCTGCAGAATTCCGCTTCCGAAATGTGGGTGTATGCTTCGTCCACCACAACCACGGAACCCTTCGGCTTGTTGGCAACGAGCCAGGCGATGTCGGCCTTCGGCGTCAGCGTGCCGGTCGGGTTGTTGGGATTACAGATATAGAACAGACCCGCGTTCGGACCACCGGCCTTCAGCATGGCCTGCACGTCGTGCGAGTAATCTTTCTTGAGGGGCACACGGATGGTCTTGGCGCCGATGAAGTCAGCGGCGCGGCCACCGGCTTCATAACCGGGGTCGGCCATCACGAACGGCTTGGTGGGGGAGGAGAACGCGAGCACGGACTGGTGCAGCGGAGCGCTCGAACCCGGGTAAATCCGGATGTAAGTTGGCTTCACCTGGTCCTGTTCGGAAATCAGCTTCACAACCTTGTCGGTCTCGCCGTACATGTAGCGACCACCGTTGTTCACGATGTTATGCACAGCCTGGCGAGCCGATTCGCAGGGACCCAGTGGATTTTCGTTGGCGTTTATGAGCACTGCGTCTGGCGGTGCTTCCACGCGCGAAAGCTGGGCCATTGCCGATTCATTAAAGAACGGCAGTGTGGTGCCGGCGGTAACCATCGTGGCGATCTTCGCGAGATCGCGGCGGTTAAAACCGCGGCTGAGAAAGGATTTTACTTCCTGCGGATTGAGCTTATGGTTGTTGAGCGTCATTTGAGTTCTCCCTGTCAAATTGGTCTTACAGATCCGGGTTGAGCTCTCCTGACGGGGGAGAAGATGGCGCTGTCGTGGCGCGTTTAGTGAGTGGAAGCTCCGGCGGCCTGAATGCCGCCGGAGCCGTTAGCAACTGCTGTTAGAAGTACAGACGAAGCCCGAGCTGCAGCATACGGGGGAAGTTCGCCTGCGAAGTCACCTTACCGAAGGCGCCGTTACCGAAAGCGGTGTTCGGAGCCCGGAAGTAAGGCGTGTTCATAGCGTTGAGAGCCTCGGCCCGGAACTGAGCCTTGAATCTCTCATAGACAGCAACTGTCTTGAAGACCGAGATATCCCAGTTCACCTGCCCCGGACCGCGCGTCGAAATGGTGCGCGTCACGTTGCCCAGAGTAAAGGGAGCCGCGTCCGTGAAGGCCGCTTTGTTGATCCAGCCATCGATCTTGCTGCCGACCGGACCAGATACTTCCGGCGAAACACCGGTTGCATTGGGACGCTGGCGCGAAGTACCAAGAGCGCTGTTGCCGTTGTTGTTCATATAGACCTGCAGCGGGAAGCCGGTCAGGAATGTGCTGACCGTGTTCACAGACCAGCCGCCCAGAGCCATATCAGCAGCCTTCGGCATATTGCTCAGGAACTTCTGGCCCTTACCGAACGGCAGTTCATAAGTAACGGCGCTGGTCAGGCGGTGCGGCGAGTGCAGGTACGAAAGACCCCATTCACCGGCGAGAGAGTAAACATCCTGAGGACCGCTGTTACCGGAGTTCAGGTTGTTACCCGGACCACCACCGGACATATCGAAGTTCTTCGAGAGGGTGTAGGCGGCCAGGACCGACATGTTCTTCGAAAGGCTCTTCTGCGCCTTCAGCGTGAACGAGTCATACTTCGCGTGATTGCGGCTGCTGTTGGTCAGGTTGATAGCGGAGAACTGCGGATACGGCCGCAACAGCTGGTTGGCCGCCACAGTGGAACCACCGATAACACCCGTGCCCCCCTTGCCGAAGAAGGGATTCGCAACCGAGGCAGTCAGAGCCGAACCGCGCGAGAAGAGCGACGGATCCAGCTGGTTGATGTTGTAAGCGGCGGTGCTCCAGGTCAGGTCGGCGGTGCGCGAACCGGAGTAACCGGCCGTCACCACCCAGCCCGCCTTCAGCTGGCGCTGAATGTCGAGCGAGAACTGCTGCACGCGGGTGGAGGTGGCGTTGGGATCGAAGATAGTCATCGACTTACCAACTCCGGTCAGCGCGCCGAGCGAGCTGCCAACCGCACGATCCAGACCATTCGGGAACGGGTTGGAGAACTTCACAGCGGACGTCTTGTTACCGTCGTTGGAAACTGAAGGCTGCGTCGTCGCCGTCACACCTTCACTGTTGTACGGAGAACCGAGAGCAAAGGCCGGAGCCCAGAACATACCCCAGCCGCCGCGGATGACCGTCTTATCGTCGAGCTGATAAGCGACACCGACGCGAGGCGCGAACTTGTTCTGCTTCAGGTTCATCGTGGTCTCTTTGGCCCCGCCGACACCGGCGAACTGGAACACGCCCTTCACCGGGACACCCGCCGCAGTGCCAATCGGATTGGCCGCGTTGGTATCGAAGTTGGTGATCAGCAGATTCTGCTTTTCGTGGAGGCCGCTTTCACGTTCCCACCGAAGGCCCAGGTTCAGGGTCAGTTTGGAGTTCACACGGAAGTCGTCGTGAATGTAGAGAGCGTTGTAAGTGACGTATTCATTCAACACCGTCGGGATGTAACCCGTGGCCGCAGCCGGAGCACCCAGCAGCATGTCCGCCATGTCCGCGCCGGAGGCGCTTGTGGAGGAGTTGGAGTTGGCACGCGTGAAGCGGTTGTCGAAGGTGAAGGCACCGGCGCTGTTCTGGAAGTCGAGACCGCCATCCACCAGTTTCCGGTAATCATAGCCGAACTTGATGCCGTGACGACCGATGTACTTGGAAGCGTTGCCGCCGAAGTTCTTCGACGAGTGCACGTAGTTGAAGTTGTTGTTGGTGCCGAGCGAGTAAGCCGTCTGCATCGTCACGTTCGGGAACGTGGGAGAGGGAACGTCCTTCACAAACGCGTTGGCAAAACCGAGCGTCGTCAGGTTGTAGTTCTGCGACTTCTGCGTACCGATATTCGGGAAGCGATTGAAGCCGTAGCGGAGCGCAATCACCCAGGTCGACGAGGGCGTCAGCGTGGAGTTGAACTGCGTCGTATCCACCTTACGGAACAGATACCACTGATCGGGCGAAGAGATGCTCTTGTAAGGATTTTCGCCCGGCTCCTGCGAGTTGTAGTGCAGATAGCTCAGGCTGGCGCGCCACCAGGAAGTGATCTGATGATCCACCTTGCCGAACAACTGATCGGCCTTGGACGCCAGAGGTCCACCACCGGCGAGGTTGTTATCGCCGTAGAAGCGGCCGGCACCAGCCTTGTTGGGAGCTTCGTAAGTGGCCGCAATGTTACGGCCAACAGTGTCGAGGCGGCTGGTGGGAATCACGTTGCCCGCGAAAGCGGTACGCGAACCGTCAGCGGCCGTGGTCGCCGGGTCATAGATGGTCAACAGATTGCCACTGCTGTTCTTCGTTGCCGAGAAGTCACCCACGCGCTCCAGCGCGGTCGGGGCATACTGCTCACGGCTGGCGGCCTGCGTATCGCGATAGCCTTCAAAACCGAGCCAGAAGAAGGTACGGTTCTTGCCGTTGTAAACCTTGGGAAGAACAACGGGGCCACCAAAAGAGCCACCGTAGTTGCGGAAGGGCTGCGAAGTAATAGCAATGCCATTGCGGTTATTGAAAAAGGTATTGGCAAGCCAGTCCGTCTGGCGCATGTAACCAAGGAGCGAACCACTGTACTGGTTGCTGCCCGACTTAATGAAAGTGTTGAACATACCGCCACCGGTGCGCCCCATTTCGGCGTCATAAGTGGAGTACTGAACCTTCATTTCGGCCACCGCTTCGATCGACGGGATGATAATCGCGCGATTCGAGAAGTCAGTGATTGGAATGCCATCCAGCAGATAGTTATTGCCGCGGACCGGACCACCATTGATGGAGATCTGCGAAGAACCCGACTGATCCTGCATACGGTTGTAACCGGGGTTACCAACCTGCTGCACGGTCGTCGCCAGGCGGGACATCATGAAGGGATTGCGGCCCAGATTCGGCAGATCCACCAGCTTCTGGCGATCCACAATCTGCCCCTGTGAGGCGGTAGAAGCTTCCAGCAGCGGCGCTTCGGCCGTCACCATCACGGATTCCGAAACGTTGCCGAGTTCCAGCGTCATATCAACCGTGGCAACCTGCTGCGTCGCAACAGGAATCGCTTTACGTTCCGTGCGCTTGAAACCAGGCGACTCGGCGGTAACTGCGTAAGTGGAGGGCACCACGGAAGCGAAATTGTACTCGCCCGTAGCATTGGTAACAGCGGCTCTTACTGCGTTAGTGGCCTCATCGGTGAGCGTAACTTTAGCACCGGAGACAACCGAACCCTGAGCGTCCGAAATAATACCGCGAACGCCCCCGTAGATGGACTGCGCATCCGCGCTGGATGCTGCAGTTAAGACAAATGCCGTAATCGCCAGGCAAAGCCTGACACCCCTGAAAGTTGACATTTATTTCTCCGCGAAAAAGTGAATTCACGCGCCTTGGTGGCGTCGCGAGTTGTTCTGCGGACTGAGCAGGATTGGCAAGCCATTTTTCCGGGCGGGGCAGGGCCTGGAAATTCAGTAATGGTTCGCCGGGGATCTACCGGGAGTTGCATACATGATAAAACACAACGGAATATTTCTGCAACCTGATTTCTGCTCCCTTCGTATTCACCCCTCCTCAAAACACCTGTCACAAGCCTCTTGATTCGGCCGTTGAAATCTGCGAAAGTAGAGTTCCTGAGGCGAATAAAAGGCGAAAATGAAAGCCGCCGTACTACAGCTCCGTTCCACCGTCGAGGCCCGGTTTGAAATTCCGCTCGGTATCCGTAAATCTCTGGAAAGAGAGAAGATAGCTTCTGGAATCCGGGCTATCGACACGCTCACGCTGGGTGGCGTCCCCCGCGGCGCGCTCACCGAAATCAGTGGCACCACCTCCAGCGGCCGGACCGCCCTCGTTGTTGCTCTTCTGGGCCAGGCAACGCGCGCCGGAGAATGTTGTGTCTGGGTCGATACAGCTGGTGCATTCGACCCACAGTCCGCCTCGGAAATGGGTGTGGATCTGGATCGACTCCTCTGGATCAACTGCGGCGGCAACGCCGAACATGCCCTGAAATCGGCCGATCTGTTGATCCAGAGCGGGGGCTTTGGATTAGTCATTATGGATTTGGCCGATACGCCGGAACGCGAGGCCCGCCGCATCCCGCTGGCCTCGTGGTTCCGGCTTCGACACGCGGCCGAGCGAACCAATGCCGCCCTCGTCGCCGTCGCCCGGCACATCAACGCGGCATCCTGCTCGGAGCTCCAGCTGGATCTGAAACCCCTGGGGCCCATCTGGCGCGGCAAACTCCTCGCGGGCATAGACGTTGAGGCCGAATCTCGCCGCCAGCACCGTTCCCGCAAAACCGAATTCCGGGCGGTGAAATAGATGTACGCCTGTCTCCATGGCCCCGGCAATCTGGAACTTCTGCTGGAATGCGCCCGCAAGTTCTCCCCGCACGTGGAAGAACAACCGCCCGATACCGTTATCTTCGATGTCCGTGGCCTCGAAACACTCTACGGACCCGCGGAGAACCTCGCGCGTGAAATCGACCGTGCCGTCGGCGTGCCCGCCAACCTCGCCATCGCCGCCAACCCCGACGCCGCTGCCCACGCCGCACGTGGCTTTCGCGGTATCACTGTTATCGCCCCCCGCCGGGAAGCCGAAGCCCTCGCTCCCCTGCCCCTCAATCTGCTCGGAGGCTCGCCCGCCACCGCCGAACTCCTCCACCTTTGGGGCATCCGAACCTTTGGCGACTTCGCCAAACTCCCGCCTCTCGGCGTCGCCGCCCGCCTTGGCGAGGAAGGTATCGAACTCCAGTATTTGGCGCGGGGCGAAGGCTCCCGCCAGCTTCGCCCCATCGAAGACGCCCTCGAATTCGAAGCCTCACTGGAACTCGATTACCCGGTCGACAACCTGGAGCCCCTCGCCTTCGTCCTGGGGCGCCTGCTCGGCGAAGTCTGCGATAAACTCCGCTTCCGAACCCTCGCCACCAACGAACTGACGCTGCGCCTCGCTCTCGAACGCGCTCCGGAGCACGTCACGCAAATCAAACTCCCGGTCCCCATGCTTGACCAGAGGGCCTTTCTGCGCATGCTCCAGCTGGACCTCAATGGACGGCCGCCCATCGCCCCCATCCTGCAGGTCTACCTCCGCGCCGAACCCACCAAACCCCGCCGGACCCAGCACGGCCTCTTCGTCCCCACTTCACCCGAACCCGAGAAGCTGGAACTGACTGTTTCGCGGCTCCGCCACCTGGTTGGCACCGACCACGTCGGCAGCCCCGAACTCCGCGATACGCATCGCCCCGACGGCTTTCGGATGCGGGTCTTCGCGCCCCCGCAGCCCAACGCCCGCCTCGCCGTGGAAGACGCCCCCGCGATTCCACGGCTTTGCCTCCGCCGCTTCCGCCCCCCGCGCGCCGTGCAGGTCCTGCTCATCAACCAGCAGCCCATCCGCCTGATTTCACAAGCGGTAAACGGCCGCGTCGTCATGGCGAAAGGCCCCTGGAGAACCTCCGGAGAGTGGTGGAAGGAAGACGCCTGGAGCCGCGACGAGTGGGACATCGCACTCGAATCCGGAGAACTCTACCGAATGTGCCGCGAAGTGGATTCCGGAAGGTGGTTCCTGGAAGGAAGCTACGACTAACTTTGCTACAATGACTCTAGTTCGGCTTCCGGACTGTCTCCCTGTGAGCGGGAGTAACTCAATGGTAGAGTCACAGCCTTCCAAGCTGTTGGTTGCGAGTTCGATCCTCGTCTCCCGCTCCATTTCCTCCTCCTGAGCGCCATTCCCAACTCAACCCCAACCATCGCTATCCTGGGAGCTACCGGCTACATCGGCGGGCTGGCTCTTCGCACTTAATGGGGGCAGTCAGCCTCCGAACCAATCCTAAGAACACAATACCTTAACCCTGAGTCTGTAATTCTGGAAGTTTCGGAAGCCATAGGCTTGTCTTTGCAGGACTTCCATTTTGGTATGGAAGCCTTCGGTGATG
>CANIHR010000095.1 GCA_947467185.1 Bryobacterales bacterium | reverse complement strand
GTGCAATACGACTTACTCTTCCCATCCACGCTGCAGAACACATCATGGTCCCCCGACCACTGCACGTAGTTGCACACAAACAGGTCCAGTAACCCGTCGCGGTCGTAATCCAACCACATCGCCGACGTGCTCAGTCCCGTTCGCCCACCTAGGCCGCTCTTCGCCGTTACATCTATAAACGTGCCCTTACCCGTGTTCTGAAACAGCCGGTTCTGCCCCACCGCCGTCACATAGATATCGGGGAAGCCGTCGTTGTTGAAGTCGCCGACCGCCACCCCCATCCCGTACAAAGGCACCGCGAGGCCAGCCTTCTGCGTCACATCCGTAAACGTGCCGTTGCCGTTGTTGCGATACAGT
Source organism: Bryobacterales bacterium (assembly GCA_947467185.1). GTDB lineage: Bacteria > Acidobacteriota > Terriglobia > Bryobacterales > Bryobacteraceae > BOG-234. Next base: position 18,159 of record CANIHR010000095.1, on the reverse strand, counting down.
CGCAGCCCCGCTCCGCCGCCTCGGCCATGCCCCGGCCAGTCACTGCCATTGACGATCAGAATGTCCAGTAGACCATCGCCGTCGTAGTCGAGGAAGGCACAGCCCGGCCCCAGCGTCTCCGGCAGATACTTCGACCCAAACGCGCCCGTATTGTGCCGGAAATCGATGCCCGCCGCGCGCGTAACATCGGCTAAACGAAAACCCGGATCAGGCCCGGCAGCGTACGCCGCGCTCGCCAGTCCGCCCAGCAGGAACCCTCGGCGATTCACGCAATACTAACCAGTCCGTTGCGGATAGCATGCACCACCAGTTCCGCAGTATTGTGAATCCCCAGGCTCTGCATAATATTCGCCCGGTGCACTGCCACCGTATTCACGCTCAGCCCCAGCACCGCCGCAATATCTTTGTTCGATTTGCCGTGCACAATCAGCTGCAGCACTTCCAGTTCCCGTGTGGTCAGCGTTGCCGTGTCCCCGGATGCCGGCTTACCCAAACGCGGGTCCATCACCTGCTCGCCCGCCGCTACTCTGCGCACAGCCGACACCAGTTCCAGATCCATCGCGTTCTTCAGCAGATACCCGCGCGCGCCTGATTCCATGCACGTCCGTACATACCCAGGCTCCGCGTGCATGCTCAGAATCAGCACGCCCAGCCGCGGATTCGTCTCCAGCATGCGCCGCGCCGCCACCGCGCCATTCATGCTCGGCAGCGCAAAGTCCATCACCACTACCTGCGGGTTCAGCGTCTTCGCCGCCTCCACCGCTTCATGCCCGTCGCCCGCTTCGCCTACTACGGAAATACCAGGTTCATCCTCCAGCATGCGCCGGAACCCCTTGCGCACCAGCGCATGGTCGTCTACCAGCAGTACCGAAAGTTCCTTATCCTGCATAACTCTCCTTGACAGGAATTCTCACCCGCACCAGTGCCCCACCTTCGGGAGGTTCCAGAAACTCAATCTCTCCGTGCACCATCACGGCTCGCTCGCGCATCGACACCATTCCCAGCCCGCTCCGCGACTTTCCCAGCCCGTGCCCCGCATCCTGAACTTCCAGCGTAACCGCCTCTGTACCGTAGTCCAGCATCACTCTCGCCGACTTCGATCCCGAGTGCTTCGCCACATTGTTCAGCGCCTCCTGCATCACGCGATACAGGTGAATCGTGAGTTCCCGATTCAGCTCCCGTACCGCCCCGCACTTCTCATAGTGGATCTCAATGCCTGTTCGTTTCTCAAACTCCGGCAGATAGTCGTCAAACGCCCCATCCAGGCCCACTTCGTCCAGCACAACCGGGTGCAATGCCCGCGAGAGAGCCCGTACTTTATCCAGCGTTGCCTGCACCACCTCGCGAACTTCAATCAAATCCCCGGCTTTCCGGTCTGCTCGCTGCAGCATCACGCCGATGGCTGTCAGTATCTGTCCGAAATCGTCGTGCAATTCGCGTGAAATCGCCGCGAAGGCACTCTCCTGCATGCCGATCAGTTGCTGCGCAAGCTCACTCCGCCGCTCCGAAAACTCTTCCAGACTGTGGAACAATTGCCGGTTGTACTGCACCAGATACAGGCTGGTCAGCACAATCACCACCAGCATCGCCACCAGGAAAACATAAACGTTCGTCTGCACGCGCTGGTAGATTTCGCTCGTCCGCTCCGCCGCAGTCTGTTCGCTCTCGTTGTTCTGCACCAGTTGCCGCGCCACCGCCGTGCTGATCGCCGCATGTCGCGCCTGCAGCGACAACCGGATCGCCGTCCGCGCCTCGGCCTCGTTCACTTCAGACTTTTCGAACATCCGGTCCATCGCATCCCAGAATTGCCGGAATGAATCCTGTAGATACTGCTCCTGGCCCGCACTCGAATTCCGTACCGAGACCCGCCGCTCCTGCTCCAGAGCATCTTCCAGATCCGTCCGCAGCCTCTTGAACTGAGGCTTCCATGCCGACAGCGGATACTTCGGCCCTTCGTGGATCGCCTCTGTATCCAGCATGTCCCGCATCGCCAGTGCCACCGAGTTCAGGCCGTTCTGGATTCGCAGCAGCAGCAGCGTATCGCGCCGGTTCCGGTCAATCGTCTCGGTCTGCAGTTGGCGCAGCGTGCCCAGCTGCACAAACGTGTACGTGGCATACACTCCCACCGCCACCAGCGTCACCAGCAGGCCGGCCAGTAATCGAATTGTCGGAGAGCGTCGCGTCAACGTACCCCATTATCCCGCTACAATCGGGATTCCATGAACTCTGTCCTGCAACTCTCCGGCGTCGCCCAGTCGCGACTCCTCCGGGCTGGGGAAATCTCCTCCCGCGAACTCGTCACTGCCCACCTCCAGCGACTCGACGAAGTCAACCCCGCGCTCAATGCCACTGTGGAGATCTTCACCGAAACCGCCCTCGCCGCAGCCGACGAAGCCGATACCCGGCTACGGCCGGGCAGGGAACCCCGCCCCCTTGAGGGCGTCCCGTTCACCGTGAAGGACTCCATCGAAGTCGCCGGCACGGTCTGCACCGCCGGAACCCTCGGCTATCGCAATAACCCTCCCTCCACTCGCGACGCCTCCCTGGTCGCCAAAATCCGCGCTGCCGGGGCCATCCCGCTCGCTCACACCAACCTCCCCGACCTCCTCTTTGCCTTCGAGAGCGACAACCTCATCCACGGTCGTACCAACAACCCGTACGACCTCACCCGTACCTCCGGCGGCTCCAGCGGTGGCGAAGCAGCCCTCCTGGCCACTTGCGCCTCCCCGTTCGGCCTCGGCAGCGATGCCGCCGGTTCCGTCCGTCTGCCCGCCCACTACTGCGGCGTCGCCAGTCTCAAGCCGACCTCGGGACGCCTCGCCCGCACCGGCCACGTCCCGCCCTCCGGCGGCTGGATCGAAACCCTCTGGCAGATCGGCCCCATGGCCCGCCGCGTGGAAGATCTCATCGCGCTCCTCCCCCTCCTCATCACCCCGGATGGCGAAGACCGCACGCACATCCCGATGCCCCTCGCCGTCGCGCCGCCCCTCAGCCAGTTCCGCGTTGCCTTCCACACGGACAACGGCATTCTTGCGGCCGACCCCGCCACTGCCGCCACCGTCCGCAATGCCGCCCGCGCTCTGGAAGCCGCCGGAGCGACGGTCGAAGAACGTCGCCCCCAGGCCCTCGAACGTGCCTACGATTTGGAAATGAAGTTCCTCGGCCCCGATGGCGGCGACGGTCTCCGCACCTTCCTGGCCGACATCGGCAGCCACCAGACCCACCCCCTCCTCGATGGCTGGCTAGCCAAACTCGGAGAGCACCGCACCGATATCGCGGGCTTCGCCGGCTACTGGGCCGAAATTGATGCCTTCCGCACCGAAATGCATGCGTACCTGAACACCTGTGACGTTCTGCTGTCCCCCGTCGCCGCGCACCCCGCCGTCCCGCACGGCCACACGATTCACGACAACATCTTCCCCGGCTTTAGCTACACGATGGCCCACAATCTGACCGGCTGGCCGGCTGCCGTGGTTCGCTGCGGTACCTCGCCCGAAGGCCTGCCCATCGGCGTACAGATCGCCGCAGCGCCCTGGCGCGAAGACATTACGCTGTCGGTCGCACTATTCCTCGAAGAAGCCCTGGGTGGCTGGCAGCCGCCCGCTACGCTCTGGCCCGGCGCGCAAGAGCCAGGAAAATAGCCGCGCTCGCCAGCAACGCCACCGTACCTGGTTCCGGCACGGAAGGTGCGTTCGAATGTTGTACCTGGAAGAACTCCGGCTCAATGGCGTCAGTGATCGTCTGGAAGCCGTCCGTCGCAAACGATGGCCCGAACGCGATCCCGCTGATGTGGCCCAGACTGCTCACAATCGTCGCGAGGTACGCGCCCGTCACAATGTCATAGGACTTTACGTCGCCGCCGAAGTAGGAAGCCACATAGAGGCTGCTTCCGTTAATCGCGATGGCATTCGGGCCATTCAAACCGGAGATCAGCCCTGTGACCGTTCCCCCGCTGTCCCGCTTGACGATCGTCCCCTGGCCGGCAACCCACGTCGAGTCTGCAATGTACAAATTGCCGGAGACGTCTGCTGCCATGCCCCGCAACTGGCCCGCCGGGTAGCTCCCGGTGGTGTACAGCGTCGAGACGGTCCCGCCACTGCCGGTGGCGAAGCTGCTGACGGTCGCCGCGCCATACGCAGAGGTTGAGACATACGTGTCCCCACCATTCACCAGAATCCCGCGAGCCCCCGCAATTGTTTCCAGCGTGCTCCCGCTGCCCGTCGCACTGGCAAACTTCCGAATGTCTCCGTTGAAGGAAGTCGAGTACAGGTTGCCACTTGCGTCCAGCGCAATCTCCTGTGGGCTGATAGTGCCACCCGTAGAATCCGCCGGGATTTGCAGCACGCCGGTTTGTGTTCCCGCGCTGTTGAACTGGACAATACGGTTGGCCCCGGCGTCCGCTATATAGACATTCCCGCTGGAATCGACCGTAATGGCAAACGCGTTTGCCCAGGAGACCGACGGAGTGAAGCTCTGTTCCAGTGTGCCTCCCAGCGTATAGGCACCCACTGCGTTCCCACTTGCAACGTAGAGGCTGATGCCGCTGGCGGAAGACCACAGAGACCCGGAGAGGAAGACCGACATCATCCACAAACTCCGGCACATCTGAGAGCGGACTCGTGATCGCATCTGGTACTACCTCCTGAACTACGGAAGCCAAAGATCTACCACAACCAATCTCCGGAAACAAGCATGCGCTTTTTGCACCTCCCGGATCCCACGCCCTCCTTCTGGCGTGGAGGCGAAGAAAAGTGCAATACTAATAAGGCTCTGCTTTCTTCTGCCGCCAGCGGATGAAGCTCTTTACTCCCACCCAATCAGAACGCCTCAATGAGGCGGTCGGTGTAGTGTTTCTTGCGACAGGTATTCTCTGCCTGCTCAGTTTTGCGTCCTTCCACCCGGCGGACGCCTCCCTCAATACTGTCACCGGACCAGGCAAAGCCCTCAACCTCATCGGCCCTGTTGGCGCGTACTTCGCCGACTTCTTCCTCCAGTCTTTCGGCCTCGCCTCGTTCGTTTTCCCGTTCCTGCTCTTCGGCCTTGGCTGGAAGTGGATCCGCTCGGAAGCCATCGACGCGCCGGGTATTAAGCTCACCGGTTCCGCGCTGCTGCTGGGTTCCGCCGCCGGTCTCGCGGCCCTCCTGCCCGATTGGCGACTCTTCGAAAACACCATCACCACCGGTGGCGCCGCCGGCTTCCTCATCGCTGAAGCCCTGCTGCCTGTCCTGAATCTTGCGGGCACTGTCGTCGTTCTCGCCACCATTCTGATCCTCAGCTTCTACATCGTCTCCACCTTCACGCTGGCGGCTCTTAGCCGCTGGTTCGCGCCCGTCTTCGCCTTCTTCCGCAACCTCGCCGCATCCTGGTCGGCATTCCTCGAACGCCGCCGCGAAGCAGCCATCCTCCGCCACGCCGCCAAACAGGCGCGCAAGGCCCTGCCCGCCCCGGCAGTCCTGGTTGACGAAGACGACGAACCCGTCGCTACCGCCCACTACGACAACTCGCCGCCCATCGTCCCCGAGCCGATTCCTCCCGCCCGCAAGAGCAAACGTACGCCCGAACCCGCTCGCGAAACCCTCCCCTGGGAAGATCCGCCTGAGTTAATCGGGCAGGAAGTCATGGCCGAAGAAATCCTGGCCGAGACCGACCCTTCCTATATCCCGATCCGTCGCCTGGACGAAGAAGAACCCAACCCCGGCAACGTGGTCGAATTCCCCTTCGCCAAAGTCGTCGCCAAACGCGACATGGCCCCGAAGCTGCCCACCATTTTCCGGCTGCCTTCCACCGATCTCCTGAACGAGATCCCGGTCCGCTCTGCCTTCGACGAGCAGGAACTCAAGGACACCGCCGCTGCCATCAAGGCCAAGTTCGAAGAATTCAACGTCATGGGCTCGGTTGTCCAGATCAACCCCGGTCCCGTCGTCACCACCTTCGAATTCAAGCCCGAGGCCGGCATCAAGTACAGCAAAATCATCGGTCTCCATGAGGACCTCTGCCTGGGCCTCCAGGCTGAATCCATCCTCATCGAACGCATCCCCGGCCGCCCGACGATCGGCATCGAAGTCCCCAACCGCAAGCGAGACGTCATCAGCCTGCGCGCCGTCCTCGAATCGGAAGAATTCGAAGCCTCGCCCTCGCACCTCACCATCTCGATGGGCAAGGACATCAACGGTCGCATCAAGGTCGCAACCCTCGAAACCATGCCCCACGCGCTCATCGCCGGCTCCACCGGCTCGGGCAAATCGGTCATGATCAACTCCCTCATCATGTCGGTCCTCTATAAATCGACCCCCGATGAAGTCCGGATGATCATGGTCGATCCCAAACGCGTCGAACTCGGCATGTACGAGGGCATTCCTCACCTCCTCACACCCGTCATCACCGACCCCCGCAAGGCCACCAACGCACTCAAGAACGCGGTCCTCGAAATGGAACGCCGACTCCGTCTCCTCGCGGAACACGGCGCGCGCAACATCGACCAGTTCAACAAGAAGGTCGCCCAGCTCCGCAACCAGCCCCGCAGCCTCTTCGAAGATGATGTGGAAAGCCGCGAGCCCGTCGAAGAACTGAAGCCGCTGCCCTACATCCTGATCCTGATCGACGAATTGGCCGATCTCATGATCCTCGAAGGCCGCAACGTGGAAGAGTCCGTCACCCGCCTCGCGCAGATGGCCCGCGCCGTCGGTATGCACCTGGTCCTCGCCACCCAGCGCCCGTCGGTAGACGTCATCACCGGCATCATCAAGGCCAACTTCCCGGCCCGCATCGCCTTCCGTGTCGCCACCCGCGTGGACAGCCGCACTGTCCTTGACGTCATGGGCGCGGAACACCTTCTCGGCAAGGGCGACATGCTCTACCTGCCGCCCGGTTCCTCGCGCCTCACCCGCGTCCACGGCGCGTTCGTCACCGAAACCGAAATCACCGGCGTCGTCGATTTCTGGAAGAAGCAGGCCAAAGCCGAATACGACCAGAGCTACCTCATCGCTCCGCCCTCCGAAGATGGCGAGCAGGATGGCGAAGTGGTCGATGTGGGTGAACAGGACCCCATGTACGAAGAGGCCCTCCGCGTTGTCCTCGAAATGGGCAAGGCGTCTACCTCTACCCTGCAGCGCCGCCTCCGTTTAGGCTACGGACGCGCCGCCCGCATTCTCGACATGATGTACAAGGACGGCATCATCGGCCCCCCCGATGGCAGCAAGCCGCGTGAAGTGTTGAAAACGCCCGACTGGATTCGCGAAGTCGAACCGGTCATCTAACCTTTGAAACGCGCCGCTCAGCTCCTTGGGTCTCTGGTCTGCTGCGGCGCGATCTTCGCCCAGTCGGGTCTCGCGCCCGGCGTGTTGCGGTTATCCCAGGTCAATCGAAAGATGGCCGTCCTCCTGGACGAACTCCCATCTTTCTCCTGCCTCGAAACCGTGCAGCGCTCCGTGCGCGGAGCAAGATCCACGAAGCTGGCCCTGGTCGATACCCTGCGCCTCGAAGTCGGCTTCGTCGGAGGTAAAGAGGTCTACTCCTGGCCCGGCGTGAAGCGCTTCAACGAAAGCACCCTGTCCGATCTGGTCGGCACCGGCCTCACCTCAAACGGCGAATTTGCCTCTCACGCCCGCAATATCTTCCTCAACAACGTAGCGGCAGTCTCGTTCCAGGGCGAAGAACTTCTGCGTGGCCACCACGCCGCCAAATATCGATACAGAATCCCCGCCATGTTCAGTGCCTGGCGCCTGACCTTCTCCGGAAGGTCCGGCCTCGCCTCCTCGCAGGGCCTCTTTTGGGTGGATACAGAATCGCTGGAACTGCTTCGCCTCGAAATCGACGCCGATCAGATCCCTCCCGAAATCCCCGTCCGGTCGGTCCACATACAGATCGACTATGGCCGGACCAAACTGGGTGAAAAGGCTTTCTGGATTCCGGAAACCGCTCAACTGCTGTGGGAAGACTACACTGGTGCCGCCGGCCGCAACGACGTCGCATTTTCACACTGCCGAACCTTCCGGACCGACTCGTCCATCTCTTTCGGCGACACACCGTCGCCGGACCCCATCCCCGCCAATCTCACCCTCGACCTCCAGCTGACCACGCCCGTGGATTCATCGAAATCTTCGTCCGGAGACGAGATTCTCGCCCGTGTCACACGCGACGTTCTGCGCCGGGGCAAGGTCGTCGTACCGCAAGGCGCCGTCGTTTATGGCAGAATCCGTCGCCTGGAGCGCTATGCAGACCCGCAACCGCACTATGTCGTCGGTCTCGAGTTGACTGAAATCACCTTCGCCGGTAAGACCGCCCCATTTACCGGACGTCTCGAGAAGTTCTCCGGTCACGGAACCATGGCGCTGTCGCCCGACACAGCAAATTTTGAAACTACCCTCCAGGGCGTCGGTTCGTTCGTTGTTCCTGCCGACAGCTTTATCCTCGATAACAAGTTCCAAATGACCTGGCGCACCCGCGAAACGAAGTAAAGGCGAACTCCTGATCTTCATGTCTTGACAGCGGTTATTCCTCGCGGCATAATAAACCAAATGGTTAATTAACTGGTTGGTTGTATGCTCGAAGATAAGCTCACTCAAACTTTCGCTGCTCTCGCCGACCCGACGCGCCGGGCGATGCTGGCCCGCCTCTCTCAGGGAGAGGCCAACGTCTCGGAACTGGCCCAGCCCTTCATCAAAACCATGAGCTTGCCGGCCATCACGAAACATGTGAAGGTTCTGGAGCGCGCGGGGCTCATCACCAAATCCAGGGATGCACAGTGGCGGCCCTGCAAATTAAGGGGCGCGGGCCTCAGAGACGCGGCCGACTGGGTCGGGCAATACAGGGCGTTCTGGGAAGAAAGTTTTGATCGCCTCGACGCCTATTTGAAAGAAACCGCAGGGAAGAAAAGCCGGAAAAAGAAATCTGATGCCCTCCTCCAATAAGTCAAACGAATTGAAAATTTCCAGGCTTTACGACGCGCCCGTACGGGCCGTCTGGGACGCATGGACCGATCCCGAGCAGGTCGCCCGCTGGTGGGGGCCGCGAGGTTTTACGCTCACCACGCACAGCAAGGATCTGCGTCCCGGTGGAACATGGATTTACACCATGCACGGGCCCGATGGCACCGACTATCCCAACATCACTTACTACCACGAAGTGCGGGAGTGCGAGCTGCTGGTCTACGACCACGGCGCAAGTGAGGGCAAGCCTCCCCTGTTTCGCGTGACGGTCCTGTTTAAGGCGTCGGGCGATCAGACGGAGATGGAAATGACAATGACCCTGCCCACTCCGGAGGCTGCGGAACAAACCCGCAAGTTCGTGAAGCAGGCGGGTGGGGAATCCACCTGGGATCGCCTCGCGGAGTACCTGGAGGCGGAGTCCACCGGCAAACAGATATTTGTCATCAACCGTTCGTTCGCGGCACCTTTGGATCGCGTGTTTGAGATGTGGACCAACCCACAGCATCTCGCCCAGTGGTTGCCCCCGGAAGGCATGCAGATGGAAGTTGTGCGGGGCGAGATCAAAGCCGGCGGCAGTATGGTGATGCGGATGTTCGGACATGGTGTCGAACTCCACTCCCGGGCGGAGTATCGCGAGATCAGCCGGGACCGGCTCGTCTACACCCAGGTGTTTTGCGACAAAGATGAGCAGATCTCGCGTCATCCGTTCGCACCCACCTGGCCGGAAACTATGCTGACAACGGTCACCTTCACAGCCGAAAGCGAAGATCATACCCGTGTAACGATTTCAACCGAGTGCCTCGGCAATACGACCCAGGCGGAACTCGATGCCTTCCTGAAAGAACGTGGTGGCATGACCCGGGGCTGGACCGGTTCCCTGGACAAACTGGAAGATCTGCTGTCCTAGTCGCGCCCGATAACAGCCACAATCGCGAACGGAACCACCAGCACCAGCGCCGCCAGACCAGCGATTCCGGCTACCGTAGTCCACGGTAGCTGGATCGCGCCTGCCCACCGCACCGTGCCCTGGAACCACTCCGAAGTTGCCCCAAAGCAAGCGCCCAGCAGCCCCATCGCCGCTGAAAAAGCCAGCACCTGAATTGCGGTAATCGGCCGCCCCGCTGTCTTCGCCGCTTCCCGGCGCGCCCGCAACTGCGCCATCCACCAGACACGTCCGGCTTCCGGCAGTTCCACCGCCGCCACCGCCGTCTCGGCCTCCACGCCAACTGCCCCGGCCACTACCGCAACATCCGCACAGACCGGGCACCCCGCCACATGCTCGCGCAGTCCGGGAGCCCACTGGTCATGAATTGCCGCAAACAGAGCGTCGGCTTCCATCGGACACTCGGTCATTTGGCACCTCCCGTCAGCAGTGCCGCCATCTTGCGCCGGGCCCGGAACAAAAGCAGTTTCATGCTGCCCGCCTCCACGCCCACACGCTCGGCGATCTCCCGGTGCGACGCCCCTTCCGCATAAGCCAGCCACAGCATCGCCCGCTCGCGCGGCTTCAGCTTTTCCATTGCGCGACTCACATCGGTCGAGGTCTCACCCGTGCTCACCGAAGTCATCCCCGGAGCACGCTCAATGTCATGCCCCACCAGACTTGTCGCGGCCCGAATCACGCTCCGGCGTCGCGAATCCCGCGCCAGATTCGTCGCGATCCGGTACAGCGAATTCTTCCGGTGCTCGTCGCTCTGGTGTTCGCTGCTCGCTCGCAGAAACCGGTAATACGTCTCCTGCAGCAGGTCATCGGCGATTTGCCGGTCACCACTCACCCGCGCCAGATAGGCCCAGACGCCGCGCGCGGTGCGGTCGTAGAAAGCCCGGAATGCTGTCTCGTCCATAGCGAAATCCGCGCGCTCAACGCTTTGAGCGTCGAGCTGCGCGGCATCGTTGAATGTTGTGTCACGAAACATGGGTTATCCCTGCGTGGAGGTCGTTTCCGGCTTCTTATCTAACAATCCCATCCTCAGCGAGATCGCCCACGAAATCAAGGCCGAACCCGCAAAGCCCACACCGAGGGCCAGTGCCAGCGTCCCCAGCACTTTCATTGTCTGGTCTGACTCTGTATCGATGCCAAGTCCCGCCATCCGGAAGCCAATCCCCAGCGCCACCAGAACAAACCCTACCTGCACAGACCACAGAATCCGCGACTGCGGTGCGCCCATCTGTTTCGGCCCCGGGTCCAGCGAGATCGGCGACGATTCCAGGAACTTCGCCCCGGAAGGTGTCTGCATGTAAGCCATCAGATCTTCATTCGAAGTGAACCGGTCCAGCAGTTTCGTATGGACATTCGTCTGCACATTCGCCAGGCGATGCCAGCGGCGGTAATCCAGCAGCGTGCGGATCAGCCACGTAAACAAACCGATCGCCATTCCGAACCCGGCAAACACGCCGAGGTCGCTCAGAATACGATCCAGCCGACTCCGCTCATCTCCTCCCGCTCCGGTACTGAACTGAAATTCGCGCCCCATCCGCCCCACATAGAAAACCGGATCACGGGCCACTTCCGGGTGCGATGTAAGATATTCTGCCAGCGCAGGGTAAGGCTGCAGATATTCCTTATTCCCGATCAGCGCCGGATCCAGCGACAGCACCGCCCGCACGGTAGGCGGATACTTCCCCAGAATCTCAACAAACTCGTCACGAATGCGCTGCGAATCCGGTCTCTCCACCGCTACCGGCTTCTGCGCGAAACCCGCCACCGCCATCAAACCGGCCACCACCAGCCCGGCCACTCTCGTCTTTGCCATTGTGCTCATCACGCCAGGTAATACGCGGACGTCGAGGCGCGGTTAACAGAAAATACGGAAGGAACCCGTGTCGTGTTCCTGTCTTATTCCCCCACCCGCTTCAGCACAATCGCCCCACCCTGTTCCCATGCCGCAATCAAACGCCCGTCTGCCAGAGCCGTCAGTGCCGGGAATGTCACATCTTCCCCGATCTGCTGCGTCTTTCCGTCATTCCACAACATCGCCTTGCCGCCCTGCACATACAGCAGCCACAGCGATTTCCCCGCGCTCGCCGCCGTCACATCATGCCCGGGCCCGACCTTCATTTCCGGCTTCCCCGGCTCGGCCACGTAGATATCGTCCATGCGACGCCACACCGACACCGTCCGCCCGTTCACCTGCGTCAAATCGCCGCCATCCATCGGACACGCGTTGATCTTCCAGGTTCCCTCGCCCAGCTTCTGTGGCTTACTGAAAGTCTTCCCATCCATCGACCGCACCAGATAGAAATCCCGAGACCCGTCCACCGCGTTGCGCCACATCACTTCCACCGCTCCATCACTCGCCACCGAAGCCGTCGGATGGCAACACTGACAAATCGACCCGTCCGGTGACTCGTATATCTTCACGTTCGCCGACCACGTCACTCCGCCATCTTTCGACGTCGCCCCATACAGCCGAGTCCCCTCCTTCCGAAGGTCCAGCCACGCCGCGAACAACTCCCCGTTCGGCTTCGCCACCAGCGTATGCAGACCCTCGCGCGGAGCCGCCGCAACATCATTCACGCGCGTCGGCTTCCCCCACGTCTTGCCCCCATCGGTTGACCTCCACGCCAGCAGGTCACCGTCGGCCGGGAGGCCATGGGCGTGCGTGCCCGTGGCCTCCTTCTCGCCGACAACGGCCGTCACCACCAGCGCTCCCTTTGAGAAAACGATCCTCGGCCCGCGATGCCGGCTCAGCGGCACCACCGACGCCGTTCCCACCTCCACCGGCTTCCCGAACGTCTGGCCATCGTCACGCGACGTCGCCACAAAGATCCCGTTCCCGGAACCATAAGCCAGCGCCACCGTATGCCCGGAAACCGCCAGTCGCGGCTCCCGATTCGGAACGTCGGCCACCGCCGGCGTGAACTGCGTCAAAGCCAAAACTGCCAGTGCAAGCATCGTTTTCTCTCCGCTTCCTAAAACCGCAACCGCAGCGCCAACTGCACGCCCCGCGAGTCACCCACCGCGCCCGGAACGCGGAACGTTGCCGAAGGAGTCCCCGGATACGACCCCGTCCCAAACACCCCATTCGGTATCAGATTATTGCGGTGATTCAGTGCATTAAACGCCTCCGCAATACTCTCCAGCCGCAGCCGCTCGGTCAGCGTGAACGTCCGGCTCAGCCGCGTATTCACCACGAAGTTATCGAAGCCCACTGCCGTGTTGCGCTGCACATAATCGCCATTCACCAGAGGCCGTCCCGTCGTCCCCTGCACGGTACTCACCCCGGTCGTCGGATTCAGCGGCAGCGCCGAATAGTACTGCACCATGCCACTCAACTGAAAATGCGCCGGCAACTGGAACGTCCCCGAACTCACCAGACGATGTCGCTGGTCGTCATCCGACCGGCCCCAGTCGCGCCAGATGTTGTACTGGTCCACCGGGCCACTGAAGAAGAACTCGCCCACGTTGTCCAGGGCCTTCGAGTAATCCCAGGAAACACGCCACGTAGCCCACTTCGTCGGCTTCGCCGTGTACGAAACATGCAGTGCGTTGTACTTTGAATCCGCCAGCGACGAATACTGGCTGTTGTTCGCAAAACTCGCATTCGGCCGGCACCCATTGTTCGTTCCCGCCGCCGTGCACGTCGGCACATTCTGATTCATCGAGATGATCAGATGCAGACCATGCAGTCGCTGATACGAAGCAGCTACCGTGCCGTAGTGCCCCAGCCGACGCTCCACTTCCACGCTCGTCTGCGTCGAATACGCATTCTGCATGTGCGGATTCATGGTCGTAAAATTCACCAGCGCCACCGCCGGTACAGACGTCAGCACATTTGGGAAAATCGGAGCGCCCGCCTGCGTCGGCGACAGACTCAGACTGATCTGGCTGGTCGGCGTCAGTGTCGTCGTATTGTTCGAAGACAACAATGCATTCGCCAGTGCACGCAGCGGCACACGGTCGTAATACAACCCGAAGCTGGCACGAATCACCGTGTTTCGCGCCGCATCCGGAGCATACGCCAAACCCACGCGCGGCGACACATTGTTCGTATCCGTCGCGATCGTCTGCAGCCACTGCAGGTCATAACGAAGCCCCGCGTTCAGCGTCAGCTTCGGCGTCACTTTCCACTCATCCTGCGCATAGAAACCAACATTCGAATTCGTCTGCGAAACCACCGAGTTCCCGAACGTCTGCGTGTAACCCGCGTTGTTATAAGTGCCACTCAGAAAGTTGGCCAGCGACGAGAATGAATACGCCCCCTTCAGTGACCGCGGATAGGTGATCGTCAGGTCATTGAACAGGTAATCGACACCCGCGCGAAAAGCGTGCGAACCCATCTGCCGGCTGAAGTTATCCGTCACTTCGTACAACTTATTGCGGCGGCCCGTCGGAGACCCCGACAACCGCCCAAAACTCGCAACGCCCGAGATGCTGATCGAAGGCCCCGCCTGGTCCGTCGGCTCCGCCGCCAGATCGCTGTTCGTGAACTGCCCGCGCGTCTCGTTCACCATCCTCGGCGACAGGGTGAAGACGTTACCGACCGCGATTGTATGGTCTGTATTGTCGAGGCCCGCCGAAGCGCTGGGCGCGCTCAAAGCCCCCGCCCCACGCGAGTTCGAACTCGCCACGTTGTACACACTGTAGCGAAGATTCAGATCGTCCCGAGCGCTCACCCGGTGGTCCACTTTGCCCAGGAAATTCACGTTGTGTACCGGGTTCGAATACAGACCGGTGCTGATCGGCGCACCCTTAAAACCAGCCGCCGCCAGACGGTTATTCACCGCCACAACATTCGCCGGAAGAATCGTCACCAGCCCGCTCTGGTTCAGCAGTCGCTGCTCAAAACTGCCGAAGTAGAACGTCCGGTCCTTCACCACCGGTCCACCCAAATTCGCCTCATACTGCGATTGCGTCATCGGTAGTTTCCCGGCCAGCAGCGCATTGTTGGCGTTCAGCCGCTGATTGCGGAAGTACCCTTGCAGCCCACCATGCACCGTGTTGCCGCCGCTCTTCGTCACCATGCTGATGTACCCGCCCAGCGCGCGCCCAAACTCCGCCTGCCCGCCCGACGTCACCACCTGAAACTCATTCACCACACCCACGCCGAAGAACGTTCCAATCAGCCCCGCCGCGTCATCGTTCGATGACAGACCATCCACAATAAAGCTGTTTGAAAAGTTCCGCTGGCTGCCCACCGACAGGCCTTGTCCGGGTGCGGCTGAAGTCTCCGGAAACAACTGCGTACTTGCCGTATTCGTCGGCGACACACCCGGCACCAGCAGTGCCAGATCCAGGAAGTTCCGTCCATTCATCGGCAGATTAGCTACCTCCCGTTGCGACACCGTGCCGGAAATCTGAGTCCTCGCCGTCTCCAGTAAATCGCTGGATGACTCAATATTTACGGTCGTTCCCGCGCCACCCACCGTCAGCGAAACGGGCAGTTCATACGCCGCGCCCACCGACAGATTCAGCGTCTGTGTACGCGTCGAAAACCCATCTTTCGCAATAGCAATTCCGTAAGCCCCCGGCTTCAGGATCGGGAACCGGAATCGCCCCTCGCTATCCGTCGATGCGCTGTTCGTCAGCTTCGTGTCATTCTCGGTAACCGTTACCTTCGCGGCCGGTACCACCGCCCCGCTCGGGTCCGTCACACGACCGCCGACACTGGCGTAATGAATCGTTTCCTGCGCGGGCGCAAGCAGTGCGCTCACCGCTGCAAGGATCAATAATCCTGCTCGTTTCAAAATTTCTATCTCCCCTGTTGCAAATGCTGTGTGGACGAGTAACGGAACGCGTTCAACTCAGCACGCGGGAGGAGGCCGCTGGAACAGGGTGAAAGAAACGGGGGAGAGACTTTTCGGCTGTGGACGAGCCACGCTCGTGCGCTCCACCGCCATGCGGGGAGCAACCGTGACCATCGCCGGAGGGAAGGGAACTGGAGTCGTCGCCACACCCGGCTGCAAAGCGCAGCAGTCCCCGCAGCGAACCACAGAGGTCATCTGCGGACCACTGTCGTGGTGCGAGTGCTGAGTTCGGTGGCACGAGCTCTTCGCCGCGCTCCTCTTGCAGCAGGCCATCTGGCAGCCCTGTGCGGGCACGACAGAAAGAACAGCCGATGCAAAAGGGGCCAGCAGCGACATGACAGCAAACAGCGCAGTCAGTCGCAGAAGTCTCATGCCGTTAAGACGGCGAAATGAGAACATTACTTCCCTTCAAATGAGTAAGCAACTTACCGAACCGCGACCGTAAGGGAGCGGCCCAAAGACGAGCTAAAGGAGGGAATTGGCGGGAGGTCCCCGCGACTGCAAGTCAACGATGGCGCCAGGCAAACCCGCTTGAGCCTCCGCGACCACTTCAACTAAACGACGCAACGTCGGCGCGACCTGAACCAACGGCTCAGCCGCCTCAGACTGCGGTGGAACCACCGAAGCCCCATGCCACTGAAACTGAGCGCACCCGGCATTCGAAAACACCGGTCCCTCAGTCTTCGTCTTGCCCATCGAGCAATGGTGCTTGCCCGCGCGCTGACAGCACTCGGGTAACTCCTGCGTCGGAGCCGAAAATGCCGGGGTGATCAGCCACAGGCTGAACAGCAACGACATCAAAATGGCTACACTACGACGCACCGCCAAAGTATAGCGCGGCTTTTCCGGGAAGTTGCAACTAACGGGCCGCAAGATACTTCGCATCCGCCACTAACTGCTTCAGTTGCTCTTCATTGAAAGGCTGATAATACCCGCGCACTTCGGCATTCTGATCCACCAAAGCGAACCGGGTCCCATGCTCCAGCGACCCATCCACTTTGCTGATATGCAACCCATCCAGGCTCACCCGATTCAGCACTTCCGGAGCGCCCGTCAGAAACAACCACTGCTCCGGATTCGCGTGAAAACTCTTCGAATACCCCAGCAAAGCCTCCGGAGTATCATGCGCCGGATCCACCGTCACCGAAACAATCCGAATCGCAGGAACCGCCGCCACCTCCGCCGCCACCCGCCGCATCTTGCTCGTCATCATCGGACAAGGCCCCTGGCACTGCGTAAAGATCGTGTCCGCGATCCAAACATGCCCCTTGAGCGAAGCCAGCGTCACCTTCTGCCCCGTCTGAGAAACCAGCTCAAACTCCGGAACCTGCCCAAACTTCTGCAACTCCGGCGCCCGCGAACATCCCCCCAGCCCAGCCGTGAGTAACGCCACAATCGCTACCGAAGCCCGCATAGTCACTGTCTTGACCTCAGGCTCATAAAAGGGCCGCAACCGCCCTCCATTCGCTCCAGTCGAAGGTCATTCTGTCGGCCTGCCCCGTTCAGCGAGAGCAACAGATCATTTGGAGTGTATGGCTCGACCCCTCTTCCTCCCTCGACATGAAGCACATAAAGGCCCGGCTTCATGGCGGCGAAGGCGAACTTCCCTTCCTGGTCTGACTCAGTGCTAATATCCACACTGCTGTCAATATTTCGCAGCCGGAATGTTGCGCCCGTAATGAGTTGCGTTCGTGGATGCGACAGGTTCCACAGCAGCGTGCCACCTGTCCCAGGCAGAGATTCTGTGATCGTGCCCGAAAGCGCTTTTGTCGAGTCAGGGAATTCCCCCCACTTGTATTTCGCAGTTCGTCGCGCGGTCAACGAAGGGTGCCGCTTCACGTGAAAACAGTACGCCCCGGTTGCCTGGATGCCCAGGTGAGATACAGCCAGCCAATACTCGCCCGCACCGAGCCCCTTGACGTAGGTCCTGCCATCGCTGCCAGTGTTCAGCGACAACTTCGTAGGCTGGGTCTGGTCGCCCCCGGTAACCTCCACGGTCGCGCCGTGCAAAGGTTTTCCCTCATGCATCACTTCGACCACGAAACTGTGTCGCAGCTCAATTCCGCCGATGATGCAGCTAACCAGCGAGCATGCCAGCGCGCCGGGTGCCGCGCCGACAACTAAAGCCACGATGACCAGCCAGAATCTCATCCAGGCTAGCCCTGCCTCGTCATGTGCTCGCGTTCCATAACCCGCCGCACTCCCCTAAATACTCCGAACCGGCATCGACACCACATCATCCACCCGCATCGTTTCCTTCATCACATAAGGCTCGCCGTACTTAACCCCAATCAGGTTCCCATAGAACCTGGCCATCGCCGACAGCCGGTCCCGAATCTCCGCCTCATCCGGAAACAAAGTCCCGCCCTCACTCGCCGCCCCATACTGCGACGCATAAGCCAGCAACGACTCCATCCGCCGGTCCAGATGCTTCGTAATATCCACCACGAATGTCGGCGTCACGTTCGCATAAAGCGACGCATAG
>CANIHR010000094.1 GCA_947467185.1 Bryobacterales bacterium | reverse complement strand
GTGGCGGCACCTTCGGCGCGAACCTTGTCGAGCATTTCCGTATGGAGTTCCGGGCCAACGTTATTGATGGTGATGGCTTTTTCGCCACCGGCTGAAACGGCGCTGGAGGTAGAGAAACCCGAGGAGCGCAGCATCATGACTTTGGAGCGGCCTTTGCTGGTCTCCGAGGTGGCGCCGGACGAGGGGTCGGTGATGATGACGGTGGCGCCATCTTCTCGTTCGATGCGGGTACGGCCTTCGTGATCGCGGAAATACTTGTCCTTTTCCGCCTTGTCGATGTGGGTACCGTCACCGAGGGTCTGGCGGGTACGGCGAACTTCGGTGGCGGAGAAGGGTTTGCCCGTGACGGGTTTACCACCGAAAGAATCGACGCGGAGAGCCATGGTGGCGGGCTGCGCATCGCTGGTAGTCACGAACTGAAAGGCGACGTTCTTTTCGAGGCCCTGTGCGCACAGGGTGACTGCGGCGGCGCCGAGGGTGAGGACGGCTTTCTGCAAGGTATTCATTTGTAGCTCCTGTAAGTGGGGTCGGAAACGGAAACGAGGCGGACAGCGCGGGCGCGGCCGTCTTCGCCGACAATGAAGTCGGCACTGGCGCTGGCGCTCATGTCGCGAACGCGCATGGGCAGGCCGGCGGCGATGAGGGCAGCGACGGGGACGTCCATACGGACGACATCGGCGCGTTCCCCGGGGGTAAGGGGCATCGTGTAAGGGATGCTGACGAAGGCTTCTTCCTCTGGCTGCGGCTTCGGTTTGGGGGCTCGGACGGAAGCGGGACGAAGGGGCCGAGGGGGCACGGTGACGGGGCGGAGGCCAGTGGGGGCCGGTTGCTCGGGGGCGACGACCGGAGCCGGCGCGGGGGCGATGGCGACGAACTTTGGCTCCGGCTTGCGCAACTGGAGTGTGATGGCCATCAGGATGGCGGCAGCGGCGAAGGCAGTGGCGGTGAGCCACCAGTAGCGAGGCTTCGGGGCGACCACGCGGACGGCTTCAAACTCGGCGAGTAGCTCGCTTTCGAGACCTCTGGGCAGGGCGGTAGTGTTGTGGCGCCGGGTGACAGCGCGGGTGGCGGCGGAGAGGCGACGCTGGG
Organism: Bryobacterales bacterium; assembly: GCA_947467185.1. GTDB lineage: Bacteria > Acidobacteriota > Terriglobia > Bryobacterales > Bryobacteraceae > BOG-234. The sequence continues at coordinate 17,458 of CANIHR010000094.1, read as the reverse complement.
CCGCGAGGAAATCGGCACAGGCGGGGCAGGCGTCGAGATGGACGGCGAGCCGGGGTTCGAGATGCGCGCTCTCTGCCCCTAAATGGCTGCCGCCATGGGCTACTTCAATCAGACGTGTTCGATACACGTGGCAGGTCATGCGGAGTACCTCACAGATTCTTTGGATTCACGGGTGGCCCCCAGGAGCTTGCGGGCGAGGAGACCTCGGGCGCGGTGGAGGCGGGAGCGAATGGTGCCGGTGGCGCACTCGAGCTGCGTGGCGGCGTCTTCGTAACTTTTTTCTTCAAGGTCGCAGAGGACCACGACTTCGCGGTAGCGTTCCGGGAGGGCGGCGATGGCGCCGCGCAGCTGGTCGGTATCGTCATCTTCCTGGTGGACGTCGGGCTGGACACTGACTACGGGGGCGGTTTCGTCGAAGGGGACCCAGCGCTTTTCCTGTTGCCAGCGGCGCTGGAGGTGCTTGCGGGCGACACCGGTGAGGAAAGCGCCGAGGTCGCCGCGCTGGGGGTCGAAAGCTTCCGGGTGGTGGATGAGCCAGACAAAAACATCCTGGGTGACTTCGACGGCTTTGGCTTCATCGGCGGTCATATGCAGGGCAAAACGATGGATTGACGGGGAGTGGGAGCGGTAGATGGAGGTGAACGCGTCCCGGTCGCCTGCTTTGAAGCGGCGCATCAGGTCCCGATCTGTCGTTCTGCCGAAGGCGATCATTTGGTCCGTCTGGTGGTCTTGCTTTGGGGACGGGTGGAAAGTTCCAAATTCTCAGGATAGAATCGAAGGGATCGGAACGGACCGTCATTATGACCAACAACCGCAGAGATTTCCTGAAGACCGCCACCGCGCTGGGCACAGCGGCGTCGTTTACGAAGAGTGCCTTCGCCGCCCGCCCGGCTGGCCGAATCATCGGGGCGAATGACCGTATCAACATTGGCGTGATTGGCTGCGGCGGACGCGGCTCGGGCGTGGCCCGGGACATGGCGATCGCCGGCGAGACGGAAAACGCGCGGATCGCGATGGCATGCGACGTGTACCAGAAGCGCGTGAACAAGGTTGCCGCGCAGCATAAAGTGAAGGGGACGCTGGATTACCGGGAAGTGCTGGACAACCCGGAAATCGATGCGGTCTACATTGCGACTCCCGACCACTGGCATGCCGCGATTGCGATTGCCGCGATGGACAAGGGCAAGGACGTCTATGTGGAAAAGCCGATGTGCCACACGATCGGCGAAGCCAAGCAGCTGGTGAACACGGTTAAAGAAACGAAGCGCGTGCTGCAGGTGGGTTCGCAGACGACTTCCGGCGACCAGTGGGCGAAGGCGAAGAAGGCGATTGCAGACGGGATGATCGGCGACATGCTGCTCAGCCAGGGTTCGTACCACCGGAATTCGTTCGATGGCGAATGGAACTACCCGATTGATGCCGCGGCCGGGCCGAACAGCAAGGGCGAAGATTACATCGACTGGAAAACGTTCCTGGGGACGGCGACGCCGCGCCCGTTCGATCCGGACCGTTATTTCCGGTTCCGCAAGTATTGGGATTATTCCGGCGGTATCGCAACAGATCTGTTCTACCACGTGGTGGCCCCGATGAATATCTGCTGGGGCGAACCGCAGTTCCCGCACAAGGTGATGGCGGGCGGCGGGATCTATGAGTTCCACGATGAGCGCGAAGTGCCGGACACGTTCCACCTGATCGGCGACTATCCGAAGGGCCACTCGCTGGTGCTGAGTTCGTCGCTGGCGAATTCGCAGCATATTCCGGGGCTGATCCGGGGTCATGCGGGGACGTTGACGATGGTGGATCATGGCAAGTTCGAGAGCTATTCACCGTACATCAGTGTTCGGCCGGAAATTCGGAACAAGAAGTATATTGATCCGACGTGGCCGGGGCGCTTTGGCACCGAAGAAGAAGTGCGGATCAACGTGCCGCAGGAAGACATTATGCAGAAGCATATTGCAAACTTCCTGAGCTGCATGCGGACGAGGCAGAAGCCAACGCTGGATGTGGAGACGGGATCCCGGGCGCAGGTGCTGATTACGATGGCCGTGCAGTCGTACCGCCAGGGCAAGGTTCTTTACTTCAACGAGAAGACGTGGGAAGTGACGGATCATCCTCCGGTGGCGGTGCAGGGCACGGTGGCTCCGAAGAAGGCTTAGTGACAGCAGGTTGTTGTGAATTGGCCGGGTTGACGCGAGTCAGCCCGGCCTTTTTGTTGCTTAGTGCGGCTCCTTAGTGCAACCAGCGTTCCTGGCTGGCGGGGCGAGCTTTGGCGTCGGGCACGGTGCCGAAGCGGCGTTCGCGCTTGCGGAACTGGTCGAGGGCGAGGCGGAGGTCCATTGCTCCGTATTCGGGCCACATGACGCGGGTGAAGAAGAGTTCGGCGTAGGCGCACTCCCAGAGGAGAAAGTCGCTGAGGCGCTGTTCGCCCCCGGTGCGAATTAGTAAATCGACGGGATTTTCCTGACCCAGTAGTTGTTCAAACGCTTCGCGGGTGATGGTGCCGCCACCGAAACTCTGGCTGGCGCGGAGGATGGCTTCGCGGGCGGAGTAGTCGATGGCGAGGCGAAGATGGATTTTCGTGCAGGCGCGCGTCATGGCCTCACCGGCGCGAATGGCTTCGAGGAGACGCGGTGGAAGGCGGTCGCGGCGGCCAATCACAGAGAGGCGGACACCGTCAGCAAGCATGCGCGGGGTCTCGTCTTCGAGGTACCAGGCGAGGAGGTGCATGAGGGCGTCCACCTCCTCCTGCGGGCGCTGCCAGTTGTCGGCTGAGAAGGCGTAGGCGGTGAGGGTGGAAACGCCGAGATCGGGCGCGGCTTCGACGACACGCCGGAGGGCCTCGGCGCCGGCGCGGTGGCCTAAAGCCCGGGGCAGTCCGAGGTCAGTGGCCCAGCGACCGTTGCCATCCATGATGATCGCGACATGCAGTGAACTTTGTTTCATAAAGTATATGGGTAAATTTTTTTATTGTTGCCGGGTGGCGCGAATCAGGGCTTCCATGTGGGTCAGGTACTGTTCAAGCGCGATGCGACCGGCATCGGTGAGGCGATATTCGGTGCAGGGGACGCGGCCTTCGAAGCGTTTGGTGCAGGAGACGTAGCCCGCTTCTTCGAGCTTGCGGGAGTGGACGGAGAGGTTGCCGTCGGTGGTGTCGAGGATTTCCTTGAGGTCGCGGAAAGTCAGGCTTTCGTTGACGGCGAGGGCGGAGACCATACCGAGGCGAAGACGTTCGTGAATGACGCGGTCGAGAGCTTTGGCGGCCGAAGTTGCGCCCCCGGGAAGAGCAGTGATTCCCCCGCCCCCATGATGTTTGAGCTGTGCGTTCTTAGCCACCGAAATGCCTCGCGATCAGATAACCGAAACCGATGTGAAGGCCACCGAAACCGGCGGCCATGAGAGCGTCGCCCCACGCTGCGGGAGTGAACACGGCGACGCCACCGAGGGCGAGGAAGCAGACACCCATCAGAGGGACAACACGAACAGAAAAGGCACCGGCTGAGGAAACGCCGAGGCCGTAGAGCAGGAGCCAGACGGCGGGAAGGAGGGGTTGCTGGCCGTCGCGGAAGATGAGGACGGTGAGCAGCAGGCCGACAAGTGCCGAGGGCGCCATCGCAAAAACGAAGCGACGGAAAGGACGCGAGATTAAGGGGTTGCCGTCGCGCATGGCTTTCCGGTAGGAGAAGGCGAGGCCGATGGCGAAGGCGAGAGCTGCTTCCCCTGCCCAGATCGCGAGCCAGGCTTTGGGGCTTTTCGAAAGATGGGCGGCGAAGGCAGCAAAGAGTGCCGTGGCACCCATCAGGATGCCGCCGATGCCAGGAACGGCGGTGAACGAACCGGACCGCTCCATGGTGCTGCGGATGAACTCGAGGTTGTCCATAGCCTGCGAGTGCAGGGCTACTGGTTCCTTGCGAATTGGCCGGATGACTGCCATCTGCTGCGAGTATAACTGGATTTCGGAGAACTTTGCAATGCAAAGTTTGATTGCGCGGAGAATCAGAGGCTATGCTTTTTCAAGGAATGCCAAACCAATTTGTCGCCAGGCCGTTTTTCCGTCCGCCAACCGAGGAGCTGCGTTTCTTGCCGGAGGGTCCGCGTGTACTGCAGCATGGCACGGGGAAGCTGGCCTGGGTGGCGATTCAGCACGGAGCGGACGCGCAGACGGGCAGCCTGAATGTGCTCGACATGGAGACGGGGCAAAATGTAAGCCATCCGCTGCCGGGTCGGCCGGGTTTTTTTGCGGAGACGACGGACCCAGGATTGCTGCTGGTGGGGCTGGAGCGGCGCTTGGTGTGGTTTGACCTGCGAACGGGCGAGTGCACGGGTGAAGCAATTGAGGTGCCCGCGGACGCACGGTGCATTATCAATGACGGGCAGCCGGTGCCGGGGGGCGTGATCTTCGGGACGAAGCATCTGGAGTTCAATCTGCCGATCGCGGAGGTGTATTTCTTTGAAGCCGCGACGAAGACTGTGCGGCCTTTGTTCGGGGGGCAGATGTGCTCGAACGGGAAGTTTCTGCAGGGCGATGTACTGGTGGATATCGATTCCGTGCCGAAGACCGTGACGCGGTACGTGATCGACGGGGAGTTTCGGGTGGTGTCGCAGAGTCCGGTCATTGCGCCGGAGTTACTGCCAGGGTTCCCGGATGGGTTGCGGCCAACGCCCGATGGCACGAGCGTCGTGATCGCGTTTTATAACCCAGAGCCGGTAGCCGATGGACGGGCGCTCGAGATCCGGCTGAGCGACGGGGCGATTCTGACGGAGTGGATTGTGCCGGGGTCTCCCCGGGTGACCTGCCCTGAGTTTATTGAAATGGATGGGGCTGTGAAGTTGTTGCTGACGACCGCGGTGGAAGGGATGCCGGAGACGACAAGGCAGTTCGCTCCGGGGGCCGGCAATATCTATATCGCGGATACACCGTATCGCAAACTGCCGGCGGTTCCACCGCTGGTGGCGGTTTAGGCAGGGCAACAAAAGGATCTCGCCACCGGAACGCGGCATCTTTGAAAGCGGCGTATGCTGAGAGTTTCGGCTTAACTATATGGTGATGAGACGTTTCCTCCTGGTGTCGGGAGCAGCTTTGAGTGTTTTGTTATTGTCAAGCGCAGCTGCGCCGACGACCGAGGAGCGGCTGGAGCAGGCTCGAAGTCTGGGGAAAGCGTTCTATGAGAATCCGACCACCCAGAAGGAAGCGGTGGTGGAGTTCAGGAAAGCTCTGGATCTGGCACCGCGGTCGACTCGTGAAAAGCTGAATTACGCGCTGGCGCTGCTGCATGCGGGGTCGCCGGAGCCGGCGGTGAAGCTCCTGCTGGAAGTGCAGAAGTTGGATCCGAAGCTGCCGCACACGTGGTTCAACCTGGGCGTGCAGTACCGGAAGGCGGGGAATTCGGGGCCAGCGATTGCGCAGTTTGAAGCGATGCTGAAGCTGACGCCGGAAGAGCCGACGGTGCATTATCAGCTGGGTGCGTTGTACCGGCAGGAAGGCCGGGTGCCAGACGCGATTGCTCGGTTCGAAGAGGCTTCGAAACGGAATCCGTTGCTGGCGGCGGCGCATTTTCAGTTGTATACGCTGTACCGGCAGTCAGGTCGCGCGGCGGAAGCGGCCGCGCAGCTGAAGACGTTTCAGGAACTGAAGAAGCAGCAGGAAACGTCGGCGACACCCGAGGATGTGGACTGGTGCAACTATGCGGAAGTTTATGATCCGACGCGTCCGGTAACGCCGCCTCCGGCTGCGGTGCCGACCTATACGGATCGGGCGCTGGAGGGGAAAGCGGACGGGGTGCTGGCACTGGATTCGACGGGCAAAGGCCAGGCGGATCTGCTGGTGTGGTCGGCGAGCGGGGTGGCTTTGTATCTGCGCGGGGCGACTCCGGTGGCGAATTCCGGGCTGGGGGCGCTGAAAGGCGTTGTCCATGTGGCGGCGGGCGATTTCGATAACGACGGCTTGCCGGATTTGTGTGTGCTGACGGCGACGGGCGCGGAGTTGTATCGGAATAAGGGTGGTTCGTTTGAGAAGGCGGCGGCGACGCTGCCGGCACGTGCGTTTGATCGTGCGGTGTGGATGGATTACGACCACGACTACGACCTGGATCTGGTGCTGCTGGGCGAGAACCCGGCACTGGTGCGAAATCAGGGGACGGCGGGGTTTGCAGAGCGACCGGGGGCCTTCCCGTTTGTGAAGGGTCGAGTGACGGGCGTGGCAAAGTTGCGGCTGGAACCGGATACGAAGGCGTTCGATCTGGCGGTGGCGTATCAGGGGCGCGGGCCGGTGCTGTATCGGGATCAACTGGGCGGCAAGTATGTGAGCGAGGCGTACAAGGGTACGGTCGCGGCGCAGACGGAAGTGACGGCTGATTTCGATGGCGACGGGCGTCCGGATGTTGCCCGGGTAGTTGCCGGGGTGGCGCACCTGCTGCATAACGAGACGAAACAGGGGAACAACTGGATTCGGGTGCAACTTGCCGGTGTGAAGAGCCTGAAGCTGGGCCAGGACGCCGAGGTGGAAGTGAAGGCGGTGCAGTTGTATCGCAAGGCCTTCTATGACGGGTATCCGCTGGTGTTCGATTTGGGCGGGTATGCGCAGGCGGATGTGGTCCGGATTACGTGGATGAACGGGCTCCTGCAGAGCGAGGTCCGGCTGGCGGCGAATAAGACGCAGAAGATTGAAGAGGCACAGCGGTTGTCAGGGTCGTGCCCGATGATCTGGACCTGGAACGGGCGGGAGTTCGAGTTTATTACCGATGTTCTGGGTGTGGCGCCTCTGGGTGCGAGCGATGGTGACGGGTCGTATTTCCCGGTGGACCATGATGAGTTTGTTTTGATTCCGGGGCGAGCTTTGCAGGCGCGGAACGGGAAGTATGAAGTGAGGATTACGGAGGAACTGGCGGAGGTTTCGTATCTGGACCAGATCCGGCTGGAAGCGGTGGATCATCCGGCAGGGACTGAGGTGTTTACGAACGAGAAGTTTGTGGCTCCGCCTTATCCGGAAGACAAGCTGTTTGCGGTGCGGAAGAGGGTGTATCCGGTAACCGCGCGGCAGGGTGGGGCGGATGTTCTGCCTTTGCTGGTGAAGCAGGATCAGGCGTATCCGGCGGAGTTCCGGCGGACGCCGAACGGCATTGCGGAACTGCATTCGCTGGAGGTGGATTTCGGTTCGGCAGCGGCGCGGGGCGCGGCGACTTTGTTCCTGAATGGCTGGGTGGACTGGCCGGACGGGAGCACGTTCCGGGCGGCATCGCAGGAGCGTCCGGAGGGTCCGGTATTCCCGAAGCTGGAAGTGCAGGATGCGGCGGGGAAGTGGGTTGTCGCGAAGGCTGATATGGGGATGCCGGCGGGTAAGCCGAAGACGATTTCGGTGGATGTCGCGTTTCCGACGGCCAGCCGAAAGGTTCGGATTACGACGAACCTGGCGGTTTACTGGGATGAGATTTTCCTGGGTGAGAATACGGGCGCGCAGGATGTGGTGCGGACAGTCGTAGCCGCTGGTGCCGCGGATTTGCATTACCGGGGATTTTCGGAAGCTCGCATCGATGCTTCGAGGAAGCAACCGGATACCTATGGGTACCGACTGGCGACGGGACAACCGTTTTGGAACCCGACGCCTGGCATGTATACGCGGTTCGGCGACGTGCTGGGGCTGACGCAGACAGTGGATGACCGCATGGTGATCATGGGGTCGGGAGACGAGCTGACACTGCAGTTCACGGCCGCTTCCCTGCCCCCATTGAAGCCGGGCTGGAAGCGGGACTTCCTGCTGAAGGTGGATGGCTGGGCGAAGGATCAGGATGCGAATACGGCATTTGGGGGCTCGGTCGGTCCCCTGCCCTTCCACGGGATGAGCGTGTATCCGTATCCAAAGGGTGAGCGGTTCCCGGATGACGAAGCGCACCGAGCGTACCGGCGCGAGTACAACACGCGGCCGGCGCTGCGGCCCCTGCGTCCGCTCAGCGAATAAGGGTAGCGATGCGGGCGTTCAGAACCTGAATCTGGCGGAGGTCGTCTTCGGCCTGCTGGATGGAGTTCTGCACGCGGGAAAGGTCGCCGGCGGGGTTGGCGGCACCTGCCTGTTCGCGGTTCTGCGCGTTGAGAGCGAAGGCGCGGTAGGTGTCGGTGATGTCGCGATAGCGGCGCTGCAGGTTGGTGATCTGGACTTCGCGACGCCTGTTGAGGTCTTCCACTTCACGGGCGTTAGCGGTGGTTTTGGCCGCGGCGGCTTCGGCTCTGGCCAAGCGGTCGGCCATGGCCTTTTGAGCAGCTTCGGCGGCGGCGGTGCGATCGGTTTTCGTTTGCAGCTCCGCCTGGAGTCCGGTGGCGGTGTTCTTCGCCTGGCGAAGGTTCTCCCTCAGGTCGTCCAGTTGCGTGGTGAGCTTCGCCTGCTCTTCGGCCTTCCCGGTGACGGCGGCGTTCAGTTTCTGCGATTCTTCCGTGGCGGCGGTGAGCTGCTGGCGAAGATCCGCGACGGTGGCGTTCAGTTCGTCAATGGCTTTGTTGTCAACGACGCGGATGTATTCTTCCGGCTTCGCTCCGGCGGGGACGTGAACGATGCGTTCACCCGCCGGGGTATCAGCTGGCACGGGAGTGGCGGGAGATCCGGCTGGCGCGGGAACGATGCCACGGGCGCGCTCCAGCTTTGCGATGAGCTGTTGTGCCTTGTCGAGATTGCGCTCCGCGCGGTACCAAAGCACCAGACCGAGGATGGTGGTGCAAAGCAGAAGAGCCGGCAGGTATTTGCGCATAGGCGTCACCTTTTCAGCGCGAAACGCGAGTGAGCGGGGATTTCGCGATCCCCGTTATAAAGGCGGACAGTGGCACTCTTTGGGGCACCGGGAGGGAGTTCCAAACCAACGCTCCAGGACTGCTGCACCGAGGTGAGGACCTTCTCGATGGAGGCGGGAATTTCGCCCGGGCTTCGGCAGAAGGCTCCGCTGCCACCACTCTCCTCAGCCAACTGCATCAAACCGCGCTGGAAGGCTTCGTTGATGGGGTCGGAGAAGTAGTGGAGGTGGACGAAGTAGAGGGGTGCCTGGAAGCCAGCGAGGGCATCGGAGAGCTTGCCCATTTTCTCCTTGATGAGCTGGTCGGGGAAACGGCGGGAGAGATCGCCCGCATCGGAGGCGTTGATAACGGGGTTGGTGAAGTCTTCGCGGCTGTTGTAGACGTTGCTGTCAGTCAGGTAGAGAACGGCCACGCGAACGCTGGAACGGCTGAGGAGAGAATCGCCCATTTTAATGGCGGGTTCCAGAGTATCGAGGAGGCCCGCTTTACCGGTGACGCCGTATTCCTGAATGGCGGTGAGGACCTTCTGGCGGTCGGGGGTGGGGTCGACCAGAACCTGGAGGATGTCCTGCGATTTGACGACAGCGACCCAGGTGTTGGCGGGGAGTTCTCTGAGGCGGTCGGCGAGCACACCGCGGGCGGTGTCAATGAGATTGATGTCGCCGGTGAGGTCAAGGACGAGCATAAGGATCATGTCGTCTTTAGGACCGAGGGTTTTGCCGACTTTGGCGGGAGAGCTTTCGAAGACGGCACGGAAGGCAGCGCGTTCAAGGGGCGGGTCCTGCTCCTGTGCGGCGACGTGGAGCACGAGGGGCGGAACATTGCCGCCATCAGCCGCGTGGAGGCACACGGCAAAAGCAGCGGCGGCGAAGAGTGCTGACCCGAAGCGCATCAGAAGCTAAACCTCATTCCCAACTGTATGACGCGGCCACCGCGCGAGCCGATAATGCGCCCGGCGTTCAGGTTGGGCGCGGAGGCGGGACCGATGACCGTATCGGGGTCGGCCAGATTGCTGGTGTTGATGAAGTTGAAGCCGGTGGCGCTGAATTCGACGGCGCTTTCCTGGGAGATGGCGACGTGTTTGGTGACGGACAGGTCGTGGTTCTGGTTGCCGGGCGTGAGGAGGTGGGGGTGCGTCCGGGGCCCATTACCGTAGGTGAAATCGGCAGGCTGATCGAAGGCAGCCGGGTTGAACCACTGTTCGGGAGAACGCTCGGCAGGGTTGGGATCGACACCAGGCACAACGTTGACGCGGAGGGCATCAATCACGCCGCCAGTGTTGTTGAACAAGGGGCGAAGGGCGAGGGGTTCACCGCTCTGGAGCGACGTGATGCCGCTGATGGCCCAGCCATCGACGATGTAACGGCGCCAGTCGTTGAAGGCCAGAATGGGCTTGCGGGAGCCGATGGGAAGGTCCCAGGAGAAGCTGAGGGAAAAACGCTGGGGATTATTGCTGGAGGTGAGAGACCACTCGTTGTTTCGGTTGTAATAATCCTGGACCCCAAAAGGGCCGGAGTAGTTGTCCATCTGTTTGGAGAACTCGTAAGTGGAGGTCAGCGTGAGGCCGGAGGAGGAGCGCTTTTCGAGGCGAAAGGAAGCCGCGTTGCGCTTGTAGTCGCCGGTGGCGGAGGAACTGTGGAGGTCGAAGCGCTGGTACTGCGGGTAGGGGCGAAGCGTGGCGCGGAAGGCTTCGGTATTGAGCTGATCGCGGTAGACGAGGGCCGACAGAGGGATCGCGTTGGGGTTGGCGGCGGAGTTGCTGACGAACAGATGCTGGCCGCGCGCGTGGCCGAGGGTGACGGCGAGGATGATCTGGGAGGGGAGTTCACGCTCTACGGACAGGCTGGCCGACTGGTACAGGGGCAGCGTGCCGGAAGGGTCGACATATTCGGCCACGGTGTTGTTTGCGGCTTCCGGACGGTAATCCGGGAGGATCTGGGGCAGAGGTGGCAGACCATTTGAGAGAATCACCGCGGGCTGCAGCTGGATATTGGGGGAGATGAAGTTCGGCGTGCCGTTGATGCCCTGCGAGGCCCACTGGGTGGTGTAGATGGGGATGGTGCCAGCGCTGAGGCCGTAGTTGAGGCGGACCACGCTGCGGGAATCGCCGCGCGGGTTCCAGGCGAGGCCGAAGCTGAGGGAGGGACGAACCGTGGTGGGCTGGAAAGAGCGGCTCTGGCCATCGCGGTTAGCGAAGATGAGCGCGCCGGGGCGACCGTTAGCCGGGTTGGTTGCGTTGAGGGAAACGGTGGAGAAACGGTCGTACTTTTCGGTGCGGGGGGTCGAGACTTCCATGGTGACGCCGCCGCTGAAGCTGAGGCCACGCGAGTATTCATAGTTGTCGCGGATGCCGATGGAGCTATAGGTGCCACGCCAGTAGGAGGGATTGTCGGTGGCGGAGGCAAGCGCGGATTCGGCATCGCCCAGAAGAAAACTCGCGAAACTGTGGCCGGTGTTGACGATGCCGGGGAGCGAGGTCAGGGAGGCGCCAAACCGGAAGTAACCGGCGGGGTAGGGCGGCAGGTAGGCGTTGACCAGGAGGCGGCGGAGTTGGCCGGTGATGCGCAGGCGGTGCTTGCCTTCGCGGAGGGCGAGGCCGTCAGTCAGGAAGTACGAATTGTGGGAGCTGACCGAATTCGGATTCGGGCGGCCCATGGGGAGGTATTCCGCGAACTGGAAGATGGGGAAGGCGTCTTTCAGCGGACCTTTGAGGCCGATGGATGCGGGAGCCCCCGACTGGCCGGGGCGACTGCTGACGGAACGGTCGATGGGGGCATCGAGGGTGAGGGTGTTGACGGTGCCGGCGTTGCGGGAGAAGGTCCAGTCGACAACGGCGCGGCGGGCGTTGTAGATGCGGTCGTTGGCACCGGAATCGGCGATGGTGTTGAAGTACCGGGGGGCTTCGGCCAGGCCGTTGGTATAGGAAGCGGTTGCCGTGAGGCGGTGGCGTTCGCCAATGGCGTGGTCAACCTTGAAGATCATGCCGTCGGCGGCGTTCACTTCCGGGCCGAAGACGAAGTAGTTGTTGCGATAGAAAGGGCCGGCGTTGGCGTTGGGTGTCGGGTAGAGGGCGACAGCGCGGAGGGCGACGGGGTCGAGGCGGGAGGCCGGGATGCGGTTACCGGGAAAGGGGTCGCGGGCGTTCTGGAGGTTATCGACCGAGACAGGGAGGGCGCTGTTGTACGCCGGGTTCAGGCGGGTGGAGGCGGGATCGTAGATTTTGAGTTCCGCGCCGGAGTTGTCCACCGTTTGGGAGAAATCGCCGGTACGTTCCGGGGCGATGGCGACGGTGCGCAGATAGGAGCGGCCGATGTGTTCGCGGACGCCCTCATAGGAAATATTGAAGAAGGTCTTACGGGCACCGTTGTAGAGGTGGGGGATAACCACCGGGCCGCCGACGTTGAAACCGAACTGGTTGCGGCGGAGGATATCACTTTGGCCGCCGCGCTGGCGGACTTCGTGGGGGACGGCATCGAGAACGTTGTTGCGAAAGTTTTCGAAGAGGCGGCCGTGCCAGGCGTTTTTGGGGCCAGTGCGTTTCGCGGCTTTTGGGGGAGAATCGGCGCGCAACCCCATGTCGCGGGTGAGGGTCTTGAACTCCTCGGCGGCGCGTTCCAGTTCCGAGGGTTGCTTCGGCGGCGAGGGGGGCCTCGTCGACGGTGGGCGGGGCGGCTGGAGGGCAGTCTGCGACCACGACAGAGTGGAAAAAAGCAGGACCATCAGCGACCGCAATGGGTGTCGCATGCGCAAGTTTCAGCTTACAAAAGATTGCAGTTTCAAAACGACTTTCACGTTAACTTTGTGACTTTGTGAGGGAACGAACCGTTCCGTCGCAGGGGAACAAGGGGTACGGGACACTAAGAGTATGATCTTTCTCTCTGAAGAGACTCAGGAAGCCCAGGACACAATCCTGTACAAGCTGGATGCGGGAGTTGACCCGAACGTTGACGTCTGCATGAAATTACTGAAGCTGGATGACGGCGACCACAAGGCGCTGTATCGTCTGGGGGAACTGGCGGCGGAAGCGGGCGACCTGGCGGGGGCGGAAAAGTGGTTCCGGAAGGCGATTGAGATTCAACCGTGCGCGGCCGGGCCATACCTGACACTGGGCTCGCTGCTGGGGGACAACTCCGAAAATTCGGCGCTGGCTGAGGCTTACAGCGAACTCGGCATCAGCCGGATGAGCGAAGAAGAGATTGACGACAACATTGAACTGCTGCGGGAAGGCCTGAGCGAGGCGGCGGCTGAGGAGTTCAGTCAGTTGCGTCCGTTCCAGCAGCAGGCATTGCTGGTGAAAGCGGCGCGAGAAAAGCGGGCCACGGAACCGGCGGAAGCGACGGCCGAGGTGCGGCGTTTCCGGCTGCTGCAGCCGCTGATGGAAGAGGACGAGATCGGGCGGGAGCTTGTGGACGCGGTGCGGGCCGAGGGTCCGGAAATGGTGCCACTGCTGGTGGGCGTGCTGCGGGGCTGGGCGCGGCTGATTCTGGACGAGAACAGCGACGCAGCGGTGGGGATGGCGCTGGGGCTGGTAGGCGAACTGGGCTCGCCGGCGGAACTGCGGGGCCTGCTGGAGTTCGTCAATCTGGAGCATGAAAGCGCATCGGGGGCATCGGCGTGGGCGCTTGGCCGGATTGTGGAGCGGTACGGCAAGGCGGCGATGGACGAGTTCCAGCGGCTGGCACCGGAGCTGGGCGCCAGCGAGCGGCTGGCGGCCGGCGAACAGTCGCTGCGTCACCCGGACCTGGACCCGGACGGCAGTTACCTGCTCGGTCTGGCAGCGAATCTGAAGGGGATCAAGAGCAGCGAGCGGGACAGTTTCTTTGAAACGCTGCTGGGGGCGCTGGCGGCGCTGCTGGGGCCGCAGGGTGTGGAAGTCGGGAAGAAGGCCTTCGTACTGCATCGGGGACAGTTAACACCTCGGGGCAAGAAGGGCTGCGAAGAGTTCCTGCGGGAGCTGGCGACGGAAATTACCGAGCCGGTCCGGCCGGAGCCTCTGCAGTGGACGGTCTATGACGTTTGTGGCGGGACCGTGGTTTGGGAAGTGATGGAGGATGAGGATGACGAGGAGCACTCGCATGATCATGCCCATGATGAGGACGTTTCAGAGCCGGCCGTGAAGGCGGAACTGCCGGGACGAAATGATCCGTGCTGGTGTGACAGTGGCAAGAAGTACAAGAAATGCCATATGGAAGCGGATCAACTGGGTGCGGCAAAAGCAGTTCCCGAGTAAGGAAGCGATGAATCGGCGGGCATTCCTGGTCGGGATGGGGTCTGGCGTGAGTGCCGGACTGCTGCGGGCTGCGGGCCGGGAGCGAACTTTCGAGATTACGACGAAAGTTCAGGTAGAGCCTGGCGCGGGGCCCACCCGACTTTGGATGCCTGGGATTCTTCGGGCTGGGGTCTCGTTTCAGCGGGTTGTGTCGGAGCGCGTGGAGGCCGGGGCGGGCCGGGCGGAGGTTACGGGGGCCACCCGCGATGGCCTGCGCGTTCTGAGTGTGGCATTTCCGGCGGGAGTGGCGGCCTCGCTGACGGTCACTTCGGTGGTGACTCGTCTGGAATACAGCGTGGATCTGAATCGGGCGGGCGGCGGTGCCGGCAAGATACCCGATTACTTTTTGCGTGCCACAAAGCTGTTACCGACCGATGGAATTGTGAAAACAACGGCAATGGAGATCACACGGGCGGCTCAGACAGATTTGGAGAAGGCGCGGGCGATCTACGACTGGATTGTAGAGAACACGTTCCGGGACCCGAAGGTGCGGGGCTGCGGGCTCGGGGATATTCGGTTCATGCTGGAGTCCCGGGACCTGGGTGGAAAGTGCGCGGACCTGAATGCTCTGTTTGTGGGATTGGCGAGGGCGGCGGGGCTACCGGCACGGGATGTGTACGGGATTCGGACCGGACCCGGCGTGATCACGCGGTCGCAGCACTGTCGGGCTGAGGTATTTCTGGCGGGCTATGGGTGGGTTCCGGTAGACCCGGCGGATGTAAGGAAAGCGGCGCTCGAAGAGGGGCCGGCGAAGATGGCCGAGGCGCGAACACGCTTGTTCGGGGCGTGGGACACAAACTGGATCGCCTATAACTTCGCGCACGATGTGAAGCTGGCGGGGTCTGGCGGGAAAACGCTGGGGTATCTGATGTATCCGCAGGCGGAGACTGCGGGAGTGCGGCGGGACAGTCTGGAGCCGGACACTTTTCGCTATTCGATTGCGGCCCAAGAAATCTGAACAGTCTCACCTAATCATCTGAAGACCAGTAGCCGATAATAGAAGTGTGTGGAACCGGGAACGAGTCGCGGATGACGCAGTAACGCTGAGCACCCATGAAAAGGCGCTTCGGATCAATCTGGATGCGATGCGCTATGGGACTTTTGCTGAAATTGGGGCGGGACAGGAAGTGGCCCGCTGGTTCTTCCGTGTGGGCGCAGCGGCGGGATCGATTTCCAAGTCAATTTCGGCGTACGACATGGCCGTCAGCGACGCCATTTATGGGCGGACGAAGCGGTATGTTTCCCGGGAGCGGCTGCAGAGCATGCTCGACCACGAACATACGCTGAATCTGGAGCGCTTGCGGCCTTCGCGCGGCGATACGACGGCGTTTTTCGTGTTTGCGGATACGGTTTCGGCGCGGAATTTTCAGGGTACGAACGAGTGTCACGGGTGGATGGGTGTGAAGTATCAGGCGCATCCCCGGGACGACGACAGCCAGGTTTTGATCCACGTCCGGATGCTGGACAACGAAAACGGGTTGCAGCAGGAAGCGCTGGGTATTGTGGGCGTGAACCTGCTCTACGCAGCTGCGTTTCTGCATCACAAGCCCGATCTGATGGTGCAGTCGCTGCTGGACAACCTGAGCACGGATCGGATCGAGATCGACATGATCGAGTTCTCCGGCATCGAGTTCCGGCATGTGGACAACCGGGTGATGAGTCTGCGCCTGGTTCAGCTTGGACTGTGCGGGGCGGCGATGTTTGGACCGTCCGGTGAGGTATTGCAGGCGGCTGAGGTGCTGCGGAAACACCCGGTGCTGGTGCAGCGGGGTAGTTTCCGACCGGTGACGAAGGTGAATATCGACATGCTCCGGAGTGCGCATGCGAGGTTCACCTCAGAACTGGGCGTGAAGGCGGACGAGGTTGTGGATCTGATGGAGATCACGATGAGCAACCTGCTGGTGACCGGGAAGATCGATTTGAGCGATTTTCTGGCGCGGGCGGATGTGCTGGCGGCCGCGGGCAAGACGGTGCTGATCTCCGATTATCCCGAGTATTACCGGCTAGGGAAATGGCTGCGACGGAATACGCGGGAGGCGGTCGCGATCACGATGGGTCTGGATAATCTGCTGGATCTGTTCGAGGAGAAGTATTACGAAAACCTGGAGGGCGGCATCCTGGAGGCATTCGGGAAGCTGTTCACACGGGATGTGCGGATCTATGTTTATCCCGCGAGAGATCAAGTGACGGGCCTGGTGAAAACGCTGGACAATGTAGAAATGCCGGCGAAGGTGCAGGGGCTGTTCCGGCACATCGTGGACAGCGGGCGAATCCGGCAACTGGACAACTTCGACGAAAGCGTACTGAATATCTTCTCGCGGGATGTGCTGCGGCTGATCAAGGAAGAGAATCCGGCCTGGGCTTCAATGGTTCCGGCGGAGATTGCGGATGTGATCCGGCGGCGCGGGTTCTTTGGCTATCACGAAGCGGACATGCAGTAGGTTCGTGACTTCCTGGTGGATCAGTGAACATCTGTGAGGTGATGAAACCGGATTTCACTGGTGCCTGGAAGCTCATTCGGGGGGAGTGCGATTTTGCTTTCCTGCCTCCGCCTAAGGCGCGCGTGGACACCATTTCGCACGTGAATGAGGTATTTCAGGTTCGGACGCGCCAGAAGGACGCGAACGGCGACCTGACCGTTGACCGCGATCTGACGATTGGCGGGGAACCGGTTGAAGTTTCGATCCGGGGGCGTTCACGATCGATTCGGGCATTTTGGGACGGCGATGCGCTGGTAGTAGAGGCGCTGTCCGAAGTGAGCGGCAAGACCCGGCGTTTGGTGGACCGGCGCACGCTGGATGCGGATGGCGAATGGATTACTATTGACCGCATGCAGGAGCAGCCAGGTGGCAATGTCCGGCAGCGGTTTCGGTTACGCCGAATCCGCGAAGATAGCGGGGACTAAGCCAGGACCTGGGCGGAACCCACGGCAGCCGCGACGGTGGAGAGCAGATCACCTTTGCGAACGGGTTTAGACAGGTAGCCGGTACAGCCGGACTGCAGGCATTTCTCGCGATACCCCATGAGCGCGTGAGCTGTGAGGGCGACGATGGGCACAGGGGGAAGGTCGTGGCGTTCTTCACCACTGCGGATCAGACGGGTGGCTTCCAGACCGTCCATCTCGGGCATTTCCAGATCCATGAAGATCAGGTCATAGCGGTACCCGGCAGCAGCTTCCACCGCAATCCGACCGTTCGAGGCCCGATCCACCAGATATCCGGCATTGGTGAGATGGCGCTCCACGATGGCGTAGTTACTGTCGTGATCTTCTGCGACCAAGATGTGAACTGAACCCAGGGGGACCGGTATTGCGGTGGGTGAAGCGGAAACAGGCGAGGAGAGGCGGCCGGGCGCCACGGATTCAAGCGGAAGAATGACTTCAAACCAGGCACCACGACCCTGCACGCTCTCGACGCG
>CANIHR010000093.1 GCA_947467185.1 Bryobacterales bacterium | reverse complement strand
CAGGCCTTCCTCCTTGAGACCCAGCTTTTCCTGACCAATATCTTCCGCGAAGACCGTCCCGCTCTGGAAATGCTGGATGCGAACTACGCCTTTCTCAACGAGCGACTGGCCAGGCACTACGGCATTCCCAAAGTCTACGGACCGCAGTACCGCAAAGTCAGCCTTCCGCCGGGGTCGCCCCGCGGGGGCCTGCTGGGCCAGGGCAGCGTACTTACCGTCACGTCCTACCCCAACCGCACCTCCGTGGTGCAGCGCGGCAAGTGGGTTCTTGAGAACATCCTCGGAACCCCGCCGCCACCTCCGCCGCCGGACGTTCCTCAGCTGAAACCTCAGGCCTCCGACGGGCATAAGCTAACTATGCGCGAGGCTATGGAAGAACATCGGAATAATCCGGTTTGCTCTTCCTGCCACAGCCGTATGGACCCCATCGGCTTCGCGCTTGAAAACTTCGACGGCGTCGGGGAATGGCGCGACAAGGACGCAGCCGCTCCCATCGATGCTTCCGGCCGCCTCCCCAACGGCGAACAGTTCAATGGCGGCGCTGGTCTCACGAAGGTCTTGCTTGAGAAGCACCAGGGAGAATTCATCGAGACCGTAACCGAGAAACTAATGATTTACGCCCTGGGAAGAGGTATGGCGCCGGACGATAAGCCGGCGATACGTGCCATCACCCGCAAGGCAGCCGAGCACAACTACCGCATGTCGGCGTTTATCGAAGCCGTAGTGGAAAGCATACCGTTTCAAATGAGGAGGGCTGGAGATCGATGATTATCACAAAGAAGGCCTTAGGTCGTCGAACGTTTCTGCGAGGCGCAGGAGCCGCGCTGGCCCTGCCCGTGCTGGATGCTATGACGCCCGCCATGGCGGCCGCCGCGAACCCCGCTCCCGCGCGTCTGGTCTTCGTGTTCCACCCCAACGGCGCAATTCCCTCCCGCTGGACGCCCGGGACTAAAGGCAGGAATTTCGAGTTCACGCCCTCGTTGAAGGCGCTTGAGCCTTTCCGCGAGAACACCACTATCCTGAGCGGTCTCGCCCAGGTGCAGGGCAACCCCTTCGGCGACGGAGGCGGGGACCACTCCCGCGAGGGCGCCACCTGGCTCACGGGCGTCCATCCGCTGCGCTCGGAAACCGAGCTTGCCGTCGGCATTTCCGCCGACCAGATCGCCGCCAATACTCTCGGCAAACAGACGCAGTTCTCCTCGCTGGAAGTTTCGCTTGAGTCCCCGGGCCTCGGCGGCGGCTGCGATGGCCACTACAGCTGCGCCCTGACCAACACGGTTTCGTGGAAGAATCCCTCCACGCCGCTGCCGATGGAGCCCAGCCCGCGCATGCTCTTCGAGCGCCTCTTCGGCGCAAGCGACAGCACCAACCCGGCTGACCGGCAGGCTCGTCTGGAGGAGCAACGCAGTCTTCTCGACTATGTCAGCGGCAGCATTGACCGTTTACAGCGCAATCTCGGTGCCCGAGACCGCGTCAAGCTCAGCAACTACCTCGATTCCATCCGCGACATCGAGCGCCGCATTGAGAAGGCGGAGGCGCAGAATGGCCAGATGAGCCTCCCCGAGATGAAGCGCCCCGCCGGCACGCCCTCTGCCTTTGAGGACCATGCCAGGCTCATGATCGACTTGCAGACCATCGCTTTGCAGGCCGATATGACTCGTGTTATCACCTTCATGTTCGGACGCGCTCAAAGCAACCGGGCCTACCCGAACATCGGCATCTCCGACGGACACCACGCGCTCACGCACCATCAAAATAACCCCGAACTCATCGAAAAGGTCGCGAAGATCGACCAGTATCTGGTCGGCCTCTTTGCCTATTACGTCCAGAAGCTGAAGACAACTTCCGACGGACACGGCGGCAATCTGCTCGATGACACGATGATCTGTTACGGCGGCAGCCTCGGTGATTCGAATATTCACCAGCACCACGATTTACCGATCGCATTGGTCGCGGGCAACCGGTTCTTTGAAGGCAATCGCCACCTGGTCTATCCAAAAGACACGCCTCTCAACAACCTCTTCCTGTCGATGTTCGCCAAAGCGAATGTGCCTTGCGAGAAGTTCGGAGACAGTACCGGCCTGCTGCCTAATGTTTAACCGGAGTCCTGATGCCTAAACCGATCACCCAGGTCGCGGCGGCCCTGCTTGCCGCCGCGTGTTTCGTCGCCACTGCAGCCGGAGATGCCCGTCTGATTGACGCGGTGAAGCGCCGTGACGCGGCGATGGTCGCCAGGCTGATTCAGCAGGGCGCGGCCGTCAACGGTCAACTGGCCGACGGGTCCACGGCTCTCACGTGGGCCGCGTACGGAGACGACAAACGGGTGGCCCGGATGTTGCTTAAGGCAGGCGCTGCGGTCACCGTGAATGCCGCCACTGACTACGGCGAGACCTCTCTCACCCTCGCCTGCCTCAACGGCGATGGCGAGATGGTCGAAGAGTTGCTGGCTGCCGGTGCCGACGCCAAAGCCAGTCGCCGTACGGGCGAGACCGCGCTGATGATCGCCGCACGCTCGGGCAGCCTGCAGGCGGTTGATTCGCTGATTCAGCACGGGGCCGATATCAACGCCGCCGAATCCAGCCAGGGACAGACGGCTCTCATGTGGGCCGCCGCTGAGAAGCACACTGACGTCGTCGCTCTGCTCGTCAAGAAAGGAGCGGACATCCATCTCGCGACAAAGTCGGGGTTTACCGCGCTCGCTTTCGCCACCATTGCCAATGACGGTGACGCAGTGAAGAGGCTGCTCGCAGCCGGAGGCGATCCCAATCAAAAGCTCGGCGACGGAACGGAACTCTTGCTCTCCGCCACCTCATACAGAAGCACTGCTGCCGCGATTGCACTGCTCGCCGGCGGCGCCAACCCCGGAGTGAAGGATCGACAGGGCAACACGCCCCTTCACTCGGCCAGCCAGCGCGGCAACCTTCCGCTGGTTCAAAGTCTGCTCGCCCGTGGTGCCTCCGCCAACATGGTTCCGGAGGCCGCCGGACGCTCGGCTGGTGGTCAGACACCACTCTTTCTGGCTGCCCGCGGCGGTCATGTCGACGTCATGAAGGCCCTGATGGACGCAGGTGCCGATCCGCACTACCGCGCGCCGGACGGCGGCAGTTTCCTCATGGCCGCAGTCGGCAGCGCCAGCGTGGATGCCGTCCGCCTCGCGTACCAATACGACAGCGACGTGAACATCGTAACGAAGGATGGGTCGACCCTGATGCACGCCGCAGTGACGGGCACCGGCAACAGCCCCGAAGCTCAAGCCCGCATAGTCGAAGTCATTCAGTTCCTGGCCGACCATGGCGCCAAACTCGACGAACTCAACAAAGCGAACAGCACCGCCATCGACATCGCCGACGTGGGGCCCACCGACAGGGCCGTTCTCCTGATCACCCAACTCATCCTCGCGAAGGGCGGCTACCCTGTACACCCCTCCAAACGAGGCATTGGGCTCCCCGCCGCTCAGTAGATAAGTAAAAGCTACTTCGCCGCCGGGGCTGCCGCGACTTCCTTCGCCAGGGTGATCGCGCCGCTGCGATCATACTGCCACTTGGCGGGATTATTGTGTGTGCATTGGTACAAGCCAACCAGTTTGCCGTCCTTCAATTCCAATTTCCAGCGGAGAGGTTCGCCGCCCTCGGCAGGTAAGAAGCGATACAGATTGACCTTGTTACCGTCGACTTGCACTTCTATCGGAGACGAGTTGCCGTTACGGCCCACCTGCCCACCGACCAACTTGCCGTTCTCCATCTTCAATTCGATCGTGTGACGCTCGTACCGATGAACGTTCGTGTCATCGACGGTCTCTGTGCTGCCGGCCCATTTGCCGACGAACTGTTCCTGGGCGACGAGGGAGCCAGCGACCAGGAACGTCGCGACGAAAAATCGACTAAGCAGTTTCATTCCATGCAGCATACTACAGAGTTGAAGGTCGGCTTCGTCCTTTCGGTTTGTTCAGTTCATCCGCACCGGATGGGTTTAAGAGAACCGAGGAACTGGAGCGGGAACTCTTCCCGCCGTTTGCGCCGAAGTTGCAGGGAGCACAGACGATCTTTTGCCACCTTCTGGATGATCGGTGGTTTCTGCCGGGTACAGTTAAGCCCCTTCTGAAACATTCTGCGACTTTCCCAGACAAGAAATCGGCCGTCAAATCTGTTGTTTGATTTTGTGACGGGTTCTCAGATTGAGGCAGCCGTGCTTCTGAACGGTTATGCCGGGTCGCGACAGGTGTTCGCCTGCGGTGTCACCGCAGTCTGGCAGGATACCTGCAATGAATACGGTAGCCCTGAAGCGGAACACGGGTGTCCGCCTCATGCGATTCAGGAGGTTCTATGCCATACAAAACGGCTTTTCTCAGGCCAGATCGTGTTTCGCTGCAACTCATTCGCGAACAGGCTGCGCGAGTCGCTGTTGAGCCTCTTTTGATCCGAATGCTGGACACAGCGCCGAACATGGTGGCCCTCCTGAATCCGCAGCGGCAGATTGTGTATTGCAACGAAGCCTGCGCTCGTGCCGGGGGGCTGCGCGACCGGGAACAAGCGCTGGGGCTGCGTCCGGGTGAATTGCTGGACTGTATTCACGTAAAAGAAGCTCCCAATGGCTGCGGAACCGGAGAGGCGTGTCGGGCCTGTGGGTTTGCGCAGGTGCTGGCTGAAGGCTATCGTGGCCGCGCGGTCAAGGGAGAATGCCTGATCGAGTGTGAGAGCCGGCAGCGCGAGACCGCGCACGAGTTTGAAGTGGATGTGCGTCCACTGGAAGACGGGGGGCGCGGCTGGCTGTGTTGCTCCATTCAGGACATCAGTGACAGGAAGCGTCGGGATGCGCTGGAGCAGATCTTTTTCCACGACATCATGAACCACGCGGGGGCGGTGCAGGGAGCAGTCAGTTGCCTGGCCGAGGAGGAAACCACCGACGACGACAGAAGACTGTTGACTGACCTGTTGTCGTCCTCCGCGCAGGCTCTGGTGGAAGAGATTAACAGCCAACGAATGTTGTTGGCCGCAGAGCGGGCGGAACTGTCGGTACAGAAAGCTCCGGTCAATTCGCTCGATCAGTTGCGGATGGCAGCGGCAACCAGCACCGGCTTCGGGTGTGCCGAAGGTAAGTGTGTAGTGGTCGGGACAGGGGCGGAATCCCTCCGGTTTTCGACTGATACCGCACTACTGAGCCGTATCCTGCTAAACCTGTTGAAGAATGCCCTCGAGGCATCGAAACGGGGCGGTACCGTAACAGCGACTTGTCTGGCGGTTGATGACAAGATCCGTTTCTCCGTTCACAACGATACGGTGATCCCTGAAAGCGCACAACCTCATATCTTCCAGCGCTCGTTCAGTACAAAAGGTTTAGGGCGGGGGCTGGGGACTTACAGCGTGAAGTTACTGGCCGGGAAATATCTGGGCGGCCACGTCTGGTTTGAGTCCGCCGAGGGGCAGGGGACCACGTTCCACGTAGACCTGCCGCGAAACTGAAGCGGAGCGGCTACTCCGCTTCGGCGGCCGAGCGTGGCAGCCGGACGAAGAGTTGCCAGAGCCAGAGGCCCAGCAGCCGGAGGTCGTGGCCGAGCGATTCGGTGGCGCTATAGAAGGCTTCGGCGGTGTAGAGATCGTCTTCCGATGGATTTTCGCCAAACATTACGGCGGCTTCGGTGACCAGGCCGACCTTCGTCCGCAGGTAGAGGAATTTCCAGTCGGAAGAGAGCTGCTCTACTTGCTCGCGGGTGCGCGGGGGGACTCCGACCAGGTAAAGATCGCCCTTCAGGACAGACAGCAGGCCGGGCAGCAGATGGAAGAAGAAGTCGCGGATGCCCCCGCGCGCACCTTTCACATGCCAGAGAGACAGATCGGCTTCGCGCCAGCTGGCGGGGTCGTCCTCGGCCGGGATTTGGACGATCTTTATGCTGCTGACCGTGCCGGCCACTGCGACATAGAGACGCGCCAGGAGCCACAAGGGCCACAGAACCAGGAACAAAAGGAGGGCGATGGCGAACGAGATCAGGCGAGCGGACGTTCTTCCGGCTGCGCGATCAGTTAACGCCCCCAGCAGGAAGGCTTCGCCCGTGAGGAGCGAGGTTTCGAGGCGGACATTGAGCAGGCGATTTCGGTCGACTATGACCGAATCGAGTTCCAGACCTTCGCCGACGTAGGTGCCGGCCGCGACCATGGAGTCGGTGACGATGGTGTGAGAATCGATGATGCAGTTCTGCCCTATAACGGCGGATGGCCCAATTTGCGCGGAGGCGCCGATGCGGCAGTTTTCGCCGATGAAAACAGGCGGGGTGACTTTGGCGGTGGGGTGGAGCGCCACGTTGCGGGCGATCCAGATGCCGGGGTCGGCCTGCCGACCAGAGATGAGAAAACAGGGGAACTTCTGTTCCAGAACAAGCCGCTGGCTATCGAGGTA
Organism: Bryobacterales bacterium; assembly: GCA_947467185.1. Classification (GTDB taxonomy): domain Bacteria; phylum Acidobacteriota; class Terriglobia; order Bryobacterales; family Bryobacteraceae; genus BOG-234. The sequence goes on along the minus strand of CANIHR010000093.1, from coordinate 12,162 downwards.
GGCTCGTCCGGATTCGAGATTCAGGCAGGCCTCGGCTTCGACCCTGGGCATGTTGTCGAAATCGCCGCGGGCCAGGTCTGCAGCACTGAAAACTCCCCATTTTGTCCAGTTACCCTGGTAAGTAACGACGGTACCCGGCTGGATGGCGACGAGATCCACAGCAGGGAGCCGCTCGGCGTTGGCAAGAACGATGGCTTCGGTCACACCGTTTGTGAGGCCCGCGGCGATTTTGAGGGGGTCAGCGTTGGGGCCGGCCAGGTGGTAGTGGAAGCGGCAGCCCCAGCGCGCGCCATCACCCATTGCGTGCTCTATCTTCTCGGGCAGATGACTGAGAATGAATTCGATGCGGGTGACCTGCTGGCCAGCGAGGTATTCGACGATGTGCTGGAGGAATGGCTTATCGGCCAGCGCCAGCAGCGGGACAGGCAGATGCTCCTGCAGACCCGCAAACGAGTCATTATTTCCCAGCGCAACCACGATTCCGATCATTTCGGTTCTCCCCCACGAAGACGACTCAACACAACCCGCGTCAAAAAGACCGCGTTGCCAACAAAGTACCGCCGCCACATCCTGCGCGGCTCCTGCATAAAACGGTAAAACCACTCCATACCGATTTCCCGGACCCACTGGGGGGCTCGGGCGATGCGGCCGGAGTAGAAATCGAAGAGGCCGCCGACACCCATGGCGACTTTTGCCCCGACCTCATTCAGGTGGTTGGCGATCCACTTTTCCTGACGCGGCGCTCCGAAGGCAACCAGCAGGATGTTCGCCCCGGATTGACGAATTTGGGCGAGGACGTCCGGAGTTTCTTCGGGCGTGAAGAAGCCGTGGCGATGTCCGGCGACCCGAACCAACGGGTAGTTCTTATGGATCCAGGCGGCCACGTCGGCAGCGACGCCGGGCTTGCCCCCGAGCAGGAAAAGGCCGAGCTGCTTTTGTTCCAGTTCGGCACAGAGACGAGGGAAGAGGTCGGTACCGTTGACGTTCTGGCGGATGTTGGTGTTCAGAATGCGGCCGGCCAATTTGACGCCGATGCCATCCGCCAACACGACACTGCTGTTGCGCAGAATGTTGCGGTAGTCGGCGTCCCGATACGAGATGTTGACACAATCAGCGTTGACAAAGCTGAGCTGGGAGGCCTCGGGGCCCTCGGCGCGGGTGAGGATGGTGTGGACGGCCTCATCCATGGTGAGGTTGTCGATGCGGATGCCGAGGAAGTCTATCTGGTCGGGCGCGGCGGAGACCCCTTCCCCATAGAAGGCGGCGGGGATGGCACGCAGGCCAATCGCCATGTCCCCCCAGAAGGACTGGGTATCGACGTACTCGGCGTCGGCTTCGGACTCGGAGCCATAAGCGATATTGGTCCGCTGACGAATCCACCAAAGGCAGATGAGGCCCGGCCGAATGTTGAAGCGCCGCCAGGCGAGGCGGTCTGCGGCGGAGACGTCGCCCGAAGAGACGGGGCGCGGGCCGATGAGGGCGAGGTCTCCTTTGAGGACATTGAAAAGGGCCATCAGCCGCCGCGCGGGGCCGGAGGCGAAGGATAGCTCGTCGTATTCAATGCCCCAGCGGCCAAGGCGGGGCGTGCGAACGACCTTGCGAGACATCAGGTAAAGTCCGAAAAGGACGGGGGCGAGAAGCAGCAGCAGGACGCCGGCGAAGATCAGGTCGAACAGGCGGCGAGTGCCGGAAAGCAACTGGATCCAGAGCAGCCAGGCGGTGCCGGCCACGCGGCGGTGAACCTGCTTTTTTCGAATGCCCGAGGCAGAAAAACGGTCATTGAGCTCTTCAATGAGGCGCTGGCGCTGTGCATTCGGTTCTGGCGAGTTCTCCGGGGAGCCGGAAGTGTTCACGTTGGAAGACATGGGTGGTCCTGGCCCTAGTAGGCGCCTTTGCCGATGAGAATAGCGGGCGCGGTTTTCAGCAACAGGACGATATCGAGCCAGAGACTCTGGCTTTCGATGTACTGAACGTCGAGCTCCACCTGCTGGGGGAAGGGGATGTCGCCACGGCCGCTGACCTGCCAGATACACGTGAGTCCGGGTTTGACGTCGAGGCGGCGGCGGTCTCGCAGGGTGTAGAGTGCCACTTCCCGGGGAACCGGGGGACGGGGCCCGACAAGCGACATCTGGCCATTGAGGACGCACCAGAGCTGGGGCAATTCATCGATGCTGGCCTTGCGTATGATGCGGCCTATCCACGTGATGCGAGGGTCCTTCTTCATCTTGAAGGTGACGCCATTCTGGTGGTCGTTCATTGCCAGGAGCTTGTCTTTCAGGGCCTCGGCGTTGGTCACCATGGAGCGGAACTTTGGAAACGGAAATTCGTGGCCCCACTGGCCCACACGGCTCTGCCAGAACAGGATGGGGCCGCGGTCTGTCAGCTTAATTGCGATGGCGACGCCGAGGAAGAGCGGGAACAGCAGGATCAGCATGACCACGGCGACAACGATGTCCAGAAGGCGCTTGGTCAGAGTGGCGCTACCGACCACGAGCTTCCAGAGATACTTCTTGCGCCAGTACTTCCAGCGCATGGAGAGGCTGTCGGCCGAAGCGGCACCGTAGCGCCGGTAGAGGACCTCAATGAGATCAAGCCGGCCCTGCTGAGTTGGCCCGTTTTGTTGCGGCGAATTAGGTGCAGACGATGTCTGAGGCATGGCGTCCCGGCAACTCAGATGCAAATTACGGGCCAGGCTCCTGCATGGCCTACTCAAAGAGTGTACATTGAGGGGACTGGCTGGTTCCACTTCTGAGCTGGCTTCCGGCGCGGGCGGTGGCAGGCCGGTTTTTGGCCCGAAACGTGCTGCCCCACATGGGGCGGCTGCCAGACCTTAGAATAGGCATAGTGACGGTGAACAGCGCTGGCACTGTCAGGAAAGCGCAGGAAGGGTTTCAGATGACACTCAACGTAGAAGCCGTAAGCCACGAACGGGCTGGAGATGTATCGATTGTGCGACTCTCCGGTACCACGCTGGACGCGGGTAACTCAAAAGAATTCAAAGCTGAGGTTGCACGTCTGCTGAATCCGGGTGCCCGCATTGTATTGGACATGACAGAGCTGAAGTTTGTGGACAGTTCCGGTCTTGGGGCTATGGTTTCCACTTTGCGGCAGGTGAATGGCGCGGGTGGCGACCTGCGGTTATGCGGTTTGAGCAAACCGGTACGTGCGCTGCTGGAACTGGTCCGGATGCATCGTGTTTTTGGTATCTTTAACACCCGTGAAGAGGCAGTGGAATCCTTTGCCTCGCAGCCGTCATAAAGATTCGGAGGTAACCAGGCCACACAGGATTCGGTCTCCTATTTTCGGCCTGCCCGGGTGGATGACATCCAGACCCGGCGGAAAGTATGTACAAGGGTCCAGTTGGCCTATATAGCCAGGCAGTTTTTTCAAAATCCTTTTCTGGGACTCACGTTTGCTTCGGCAATTGTTGAGTTACTGGTGCTGCGGCCCGGAGCGCGAATTCTTGCGGGTGCGATCGGCATCGGGACTGTTTTGTTCTTCCTGCTTCAGTCACAGGTTGCTGCGGGTGGTTATTTTGGCGCCACCGCAATTGGCTGGCTGGCATCCTGTGGCGCGATGTGCCTACTGGCGATTGCCCTCCAGGCCGTCGGTGTTGGGGGGCGCGCAGAGGATATGGTGCACCGAGCCCGGGTTCTGTTTGCCGTTTTCGTCCTCGTCGTCGTACTGGAAACCTTAAATGGTAAGTTCTTGCGCTTTACCGGGGTCGCCTTTCCGGAAACCTGGGATCTTGCCCTCGCCACGCTCGACAGCCGCTTCGGTGGGCAACCCGCGTTCGCTGTGGGACGGTTCGTATTGGAGTACAACTGGGCTTTAAATTTCTCGTTTCTGGCTTACAACGGGTTGTTGCTGGGGCTGGTGTCCCTGATGGCACTGGAAACGAAACACACTTTTGGGGACAGCCTGACCACGTTTTTTCAGTTTTCGGTGGCTGGAATTATCGGTGCCGGGTTCTATTTGTTTTTCCCCGTCTCCGGACCGCGCTACGCGTTCAGTTTCTTTCCGTCGCACGACCCTGTGCTGGCGCTGGCCAACCTGGTCCCCTCAGTGGTGGTACCTGCTGCACGAAATGGCATGCCCTCGCTGCACACGGCGTGGGTGGTGCTGTTGTTCATCCGGGCCCGCTGCCAGGGGACTGGGGCTATGGTTTGCTTCGGGGTGCTGATGGTTGGGACGATTATCGCGACATTGGGGCAAGGTGAACACTACCTGCTGGACCTGGTCGTGGCGGTTCCCATGGCGGTGGGTGTTTCATTTTGGAACATTGCGGACGTCCGGTGGAGCGAATGGCTGGTGGGTGGGGGACTTGTGTTGGCTTCGCTGGGCTGGGTAATCTTCCTTCCGGCAACCCTGGTATTGCTTTACACCTACGGCTGGCTACTGATGACGCTAAGTGTCCTGACAGTGACAGGCCCGCTGTTTGTTCGGTGGAGAGTGGTGTGCCGCCGCAGGCAGCGGGGCCTGTAGCCCCGCTGCCAGCGGCGGGCGTCTATTTGTGCTGCAATTCCCAGTCGTAATTCAGATGAATATTGTCGTGGGCGATGCGGCCCTCGTCCTGGGGATCGTAGAACCTGTCGGTCATGTAGATCAGCATGCCCGGTTCCGTGCCGATGATTTTGTAGCCGTGGGCGATGCCTGGAGGAATCAGGATCTGCCACAGGCGCAGCATGCCGGCGTAGATTGTGTTGCGGCGGCCAAAGGTGGGTGAATCGGGGCGCAGGTCAATCAGGGCGACCTGGTACATATTCGCTGCCGGGGTCCAGCAATCCGTCTGGTGCATGTGGAAGTGGAATGCCTTGATTATGCCGGGGTAGTTCAGCGCGGCGGAAATCTGAGACGTTTCTTTGGGGAAGTGGGCGGCCAAGCCGACGCCCATGCGCTGCACTTCGAGGAAGTAGCCCCGGTCATCCGGCCAGATGGAGAGCGGGGCAATTTTGACCCCGTCAATAAGTTTGGGCGATTCGGGGTGGAGAATCACGTCCCCAATCCCTTTCTCACATTGAGGCAGTACCAGGCCCGAGGGCAAATTCGGACCATCAGTCTTGTTATGAAGATACGGTTTTGTCATGGTGATTACTCCAGTACTGTCGATTCAGAGCATTCTTCGGGCCGAAGGGTCCACGGGCAGGATAGCAGTTTCCCGACGCTGGATTTGTGGCATGCTGCTTGCAGGTAGAGTGGTGAAGAAAAGAGGATAAGCGATTCTATGCGAGGCGTCATTCTGGCTGGGGGAACCGGCAGTCGGCTTTTCCCGCTGACAAAAGTCACAAATAAGCATCTGCTGCCGGTCTACAACCAGCCGATGATTTACTACCCGATCCGGGCGATGATGGATGCCGGAATCAACGAGATCCTGATTGTCACGGGTGGAAATAACGCAGGGGATTTCCTGCGACTGCTGGGCAGTGGGAAGGAATTCGGCGACCTCCACCTGAACTACACGTATCAGGAAGGGGAGGGCGGCATCGCGGCGGCGCTGCGGCTGGCCGAGCATTTCGCTGACGGCGAGAAGATCTGCGTGATTCTGGGTGACAACATCATTGATGGGTCAATTCGGGGTGCGGCGGACGACTTCCGGAAGCAGGAGAAGGGTGCGCGGCTGTTGCTGAAAGAAGTGCAGGATGCCGAGCGCTTTGGTGTGGCAGAGCTTCAGGATGGCAGGATTGTCGGCATTGAGGAAAAGCCGTCCAACCCGAAGTCGCCGTACGCGGTGACGGGAATTTACTTTTATGACACGTCGGTCTTCGACAAGATCAAGACGCTGAAGCCGTCCAGACGAAACGAGCTGGAAATCACCGACGTGAACAACGCCTACATCGCGGAAGGGTCATTGACGTACTCATTTCTGGACGGTTGGTGGACAGATGCCGGGACTTTTGAATCGCTGGCGCGGGCGAACCGGCTGGTGGCGACCAGCGCCGGTCTGGTGTTCGACGAGGAGACAGAGTAGCCCGCCACCTGAGGCGCAGGGACTTCGCTACCATAGCGTGCAGAGAAACGCCGACCGCTGATGGGTTTCATTGCCGCAATTCCGGGAATCATCGCGATCATTTTCGCCACTACGCGGGGTATCCCGGCGGCGTTTCTGCAGGTCTATCTGCCGGTGATGCTGTTCCTGCCGGATTACTATCGCTGGGTCCTGCCCGCCCTGCCGGATCCGACCTTTAGCGAGGCGGCGATTCTGCCGATTGGGGTACTGTTCATCCTTCGGCAGGGTGGCAAATGGCGATTTTCCTTTACGGACATTCTGATTTTGGGGTACGCGCTGTCGAGTACGTGGTCGGAGTACCTGGCGACAGGGTATTCGGATGCGCAGAACCTGATGTTCGACATGATCGGCAACGTGATTTTTCCTTACATGCTGGCGAAGGGGCTGATTGAACCACTGGGGCTGCGGGTGGCGTTTGCGAAGAAGTTTGTGATGATCCTGTTCTACATTTCGGTCATTTCAATCTATGAGTTCCGCTTTGGGCAAACGCCCTGGCAACGGGTTTTGAGCGGGTTCTTCCCGGGGCAGGGCGAAGGCTGGGTCACAACCTTCCGCTGGGGCTTTGCACGCGTGGCGGGACCTTATGGCCATGCAATTCTTGCCGGGCTGATTCTGATTGTCGGCTACCGGCTTCACCGCTGGCTGGGGTGGAGTGAGCAGTGGGAGGAGAAGTCGCGCCGGATGCCGAGTCTGCCGGTTTCGAAGACCATGGCGCTGACCCTGGGGTTGCTGGGCGGGGTGATCATGACGATGGTCCGGGGACCGTGGCTGGGGGGCGTGCTGGGGGCGCTGCTCACGATTGTGGGCCGGGCGAAAAAGCGAGTGCTGATGCTCGCGTTGATTTTGGGGAGCCTGGTGGCGGTAGGTGTCCCGATTGCGGTGCTCGCGTATCAGTACGCGTCGGTCGGACGGGCGAACGCGAAGTCCGACTCGCAGGAGACGGCGGCGTATCGAAAAGAGTTGCTCGACAAGTACATTGACATCGCAGAACAGCACCTGAGCTGGGGCTGGGGGACGAATGGCTGGCCCAAAGTAGATGGCATGGCGTCGATCGATAATTACTACCTGCTGGTGACGCTGATGCACGGCATTTTCGCGCTCGGCTTTCTGTTGGCGATTTTGTTGACGCTGATCGTTCGGTTGACCATGCGGGGGATGAGCGAGCCGGTGCCTGTCCTGCCGGGGTCGTCGCTCGCTTTCACCCTCGCGGCCATCCTGGTGGCCATTATGGTGACGATCGGGACCGTATTTATGGGTGGGCAGGTGGTGCCAATTTTTGCTTTGATTGCCGGCTGGAGCGAGGGTTATCTGCTTTGGGGGAAGAACTCGGTGGAGGGTCCGGCGGAAGAGCGGCCCCTGGTGACCGCGGCGGTGGGACCGTATCATTTCGGGAGGGTTGTAACGTGAACCGCATGCGTCTGGCTTATCTTGTGAGCAGGTACCCCGCAATTTCCCACACCTTTATTCTTCGTGAGGTGCTGGAGCTTCGGAAGCTGGGGATTGACGTGGAGATCGCGTCGGTGAATGGTCTGGATCGGGCTCCCGAAGCCTTGACCGCCGAGGAAAAGGCGGAGGCTGCGCGCACGTTTTACATCAAGGGTGCAGGCGCGGGCGGGGCGTTCAGTGCTTTGATCCCGACCCTGTTCCTGCGCCCAGGTGCGTTCTTCGGGGCGCTGTGGTTCGCGATTGGACTCGGTGGCCTGGATTTGAAGCGGATCGTCTACGGCATGCTCTATTTTGTGGAAGCTGTGATGCTGGGCCAGTGGATGAAGGGCAAGGGCGTGGACCATCTGCATGTTCATTTCGCGACACCCGCTGCCACGGTGGGCATGATTGTGACGAAGCTATATCCCTTCACGATGTCGATTACGGTGCATGGTCCCGATGAATTTTATGATGTGCCCGGATACTATCTGCCACAGAAAATTGCCGCTTCGAAGCTGCTGTGCGCGATCAGTCATTACGCGCGGAGCCAGCTGATTCGGATTGTGCCGGCGAACCAGTGGGACAAAGTTGTGATCACGCGACTGGGGGTGGATCCGAATGTATTTCGACCTCGCACGGCACGTGAGCCGGGTGACGTGTTTGAGATCCTTTGTGTCGGACGACTGGTGGCCGCGAAGGGGCAGCAGGTTCTGCTGGACGCGATGGTCCGGTTGCAGGCGGAAGGCCGCGCGGTACGGCTGCGCTATGTAGGCGACGGGCCGGATCGGGCGGCGCTGGAGCAAAGAGCGTCGCAACTGGGGCTGGGGAAGACTGTCATTTTTGAAGGCTCGGTAAATCAGGACCGGATTCGTGCCTTCTACGAGAGCGCTGATGTGTTCGCGCTCCCAAGTTTTGCCGAAGGGATTCCGGTGGTGCTGATGGAAGCCATGGCGATGGAGATTCCCGTGGTGACAACGTGGATTACCGGCGTGCCGGAACTCATCCGCAGTGGCATTGATGGCCTGCTTGTGGCGCCTTCGGATGAGCAGGGTCTGGCAGGTGCTATTGCGCAATTGATGGACGATCCGGCGCTGTGCCTGCGGCTGGGTGCGGCGGGCCGGGTTCGGGTGATGGAGCATTATCACCTGGCTAAGAGTGTGGAACATCTGGCGGGTGTCTTCCGGGAACGGCTCTTTGGTCAGCCTGCGGCGGGGGAAAGGGTCTGACGTGAAATTCGCGGTAGTGCCGGCGCTGGCACTGCTTTTGGGCGGATGTCTGGCGTCGTCGAGGCAGTCGGCACCCGGGTTGGGTGTGGCGCATGTCACGGTGACTGACGAGGTGCTGGTTCGGGATGCGATGCGTTTTGGCGTCAATCTGGGCACATGGACGTCGTGGGGGGCGGAACAACTGGCCTCCAATGTTGTGATGAACCCCGGGTTTGAGGGGCAACTGGATCGCGCCATCGTGATTGTAGGGCAGGCTGGTCTGGGGCGTTTTACAGATGATCAGGCGGCGCTGGCGCGTCCGGACGGCTTCTGGGAGCATGCGCGCTTCGACGTGCGGACGGGGTATTCGGCCGGACAGTCGGGTGAGATTCTGCAATCGCGGGCGAGCGGGCCGGGCGGCCTGCCGTCGTTCCTGACTCGGGCAGGTAGTCCGGAAGTAGAGCCGGGCGATGTGGTGACGCTGACGAAGATTTCGGAGAGTGAGCGTCCATCGCAGTGGTGGTTTGCGGAAGGGAACGGGGCTCTTTATACGCCGGCGGTAGGGGAGACGCGGCCCGGAAGCGGCGGCGCCCGAAGCCTGCGGGTGAGTGTTGCGCCATCGGGTCGGGCGGAGGTGGTCTCCTATTTTGACGCCATTGGCGACAGGGCAGGGAAGCTGCTTCCCCTGACCGGAACATGGCGGTTATCGTTCTGGAGCCGGCTGGATGAGGGCCGCGCGAAGATCCGCGTGACGCTGCAGCGTGAGGGTTCGGTGCCGGTGGTGAGGCAGGAGCTGGTACCGGGCCGCGAGTGGCAGAAGACGGAAGTGGAGTTTGCTGCGTCCGATACGGGGCCGGCGGGCAAGGCCGCGCTTCGTTTTGAGGTGACGGGGGCTCCTTCCGGCGAAATTCTGCTGGACGACGTGGACTTGCGCCGCGCGAGTGACTCACGGTCGGCGTTTCGGGGTGAGGTGGTCAGTGCCCTGAAGGCTCTGCGGCCAGGGTGGCTCCGCGACTGGGAGGGTCAACTGGGGGACACCTTCGAGAACCGTACGGCACCGGCGGAGGGGCGACGGACATCGCGGTATCGGCCTGGCGGCACGGAACAGACGGGGTTTTCGTACGGGCTTGGAGAGTTTCTGGATCTGGCGCTTGAAGTGGATGCGTCGCCGTGGATTGTGGTGCCAACGACGTTCACTGATGAGGAGTGCGGGCGGCTGGGCGCTTATCTGAATGGCAATCCGCGGTATGTGCGTTTCCGGGAGATTGTGGTCGAATTTGGCAACGAGAACTGGAATACGCTGTTTCGACCGGCCGGGATTCCGCATCCGGGGACGCATGGGGAGGCGGCGGACCGTTGTTTCGCGAATCTGCGCCGCACGGCAGGTGGCCGTCCCCTGAGGACCCTGATCAATGCACAACATGCGAATCCGACGGCGGTGGCCGCGTTTGCGTCGGCGAGCGGGAGTGCCGACCTGGTTGGGGTGGCTCCTTACTTTTTGAACGGGCTGGATGCGGGGCTGGCCCCGGCGGCGGGCCGTGTGAAGCTATTCGAGGGCGACAGCGGGCATCTGGCACAAATCGCATCAATCGCCCAAAAGCAGCACCGGGAACTGGCGGTTTATGAGGTGAATCTGCACACTGATGCGGGGTCGGCTCCGGATTACGAGCGGCGCCTGGTGACTTCGGGGGTGGCTTCGGCCACGGCGCTGGCGAAAACCATGCTGGATGCTCTGGCGCTGGGGACGCGGCGGCAGTGTGTTTACACGCTGGCCGGCTTCGATAATTCGCGACAGGATCACAAGGATTTTGTCCGGCTTTGGGGCATTGCCCGGGATTTGGCTTCGGGTGTACATTTTCGTCCTACGGGTTTGGGTCTGAAATTGATGAATGAGGCGCTGGGCGGAGAAATGGTTCGGACCGCAGTGGACGATAAAGCCATCAACGCGTATGCTTTTCACGAGGGGAAACGCTGGGCAACGGTGCTGGCGTCAACCAGCGCCACGGCGAGAAAAGTGCAGGTGGAAATACCAGTTGGGGCAACGGCGCCAACTGTATTAATTCGGTTGCAGGGCGATGCGGAAGGCGCTACTAACGAGGATGGCGAACACGTTACTATACAGACGGAAGCTATCCGGTTTCAGGGGCAAATGGCCGTTGTGACGATGCGTCCGTTTGAGTTACTGCTTTTGCGGAACGAAGAGGAAGGCAAATGATCGGGTACGGCCTTGCCATCATCGGGATTGTGTGTGCGGTGGCGAGTTTGCCGGGCACGCTGGAGCTCTTGTTGCTGACGCTGGGGGCGGCATTTCCAGTGCGTCGGCGAGGAAATTCGGGTCTGTCTTCCGGTGCGAAATTCCGGCTCGCGGTGGTGATTCCCGCGCATAACGAAGAGGCTCAGATTGGGATTCCTGTTGCCAGTGTGGCGCAGGCGGACCAGACTGGTCTGGAGGTGACCCGGGTGGTGGTGGCGGATAACTGCACCGACGGCACTGGCGCGGCGGCGGCTGAAGCCGGGGCACGGGTTCTGACCCGGTTTAACGAAGAATTACGAGGCAAGGGTTATGCGCTGGATTTCGCATTTCAGACCCTGCAGTCCGAAGGCTACGACGGCTACCTGGTGATTGACGCCGACAGCAATGTGGCGGCGAATACGCTGACGGAAGTCGTGGGCTTGTTGCGGTCGGGTGCGGATGCTGTGCAGTGCCGGTACATGGTTCGGAATCCCGGGGAGTCGGTGCGGACGCGGCTGATGAATGTCGCCCTGATGGCCTTTAATGTTCTGCGACCCCGGGGGCGTGATCGGTGGGGACTATCTGCGGGGATCAACGGTAATGGTTTTGCGCTGAGCGCGGAGACCCTCCGGAAGGTGCCGTATGGCGCGGCTTCGCTGGTGGAGGATCTGGAATATCACCTGGATCTGGTTCGCGTGGGGCGCAAGGTCCGGTTTGCTGATGCCGCGACGGTTTACGGCGAAATGCCCGTATCCGGTAAAGGCGTGAAGACGCAGCGAACGAGGTGGGAAGGCGGGCGGTTCCGCATGCTGACAGAGCGAGCCCCGTCACTGGCGAAGGAAGTAGTGCGAGGGCGCTTGTCGCTGCTGGAGCCCCTGGCCGACCTGCTCTTGTTACCGCTGGCGTTTCATGTGACGCTGTTGCTGGTTGCGGCCGGAGTTGCACCGGGACCATGGCGCACCATCGCGCTGGCCGGCTTCGGGGTGTTGGGATTTCATTTGCTTACGGCTATCGCGGTCGGCGGTGGCGGGCTGAAGGATTTTGCCGCGCTGGCTACGGCACCGTTTTATGTCCTGTGGAAGCTGCTGATGCTGCCGGCGGTGTTGCGGTCGTCGCGGGGCAAAGCAAAGTGGGTTCGTACGGAACGCAGCCATGAGGAGGATCCACGATGAGCGCCGTGGAGCAACAACCGGATGTTTCCATTGTCATCGTGTCCTTCAACACGCGGGACCTGTTGCGCGAGTGCCTGCAGAGTCTGGAGAAGGAGTGCGCGGGTGTTACGAAGGAAGTCT
>CANIHR010000092.1 GCA_947467185.1 Bryobacterales bacterium | reverse complement strand
GGGAGCTTCAGAGGTTTGCGTTTGAGCGTTTCCGCTTTTCTCGCCGCTCGCCGCCGTTGTTGCTTGCGTCGGGCACAAGAAAAATATAGCATCCGGGCACAAAACAACGCAAGCCTTTCACTCAAAATAGTTTTCGAGACCGCCCGTAAACCATAGACAGAACGCGAGTTAGAGTCGTTATTATTTTTCTCGCGGGGTTGTAGCAACTGTATTCGCCCTAAACTGGGCCTTACATGCGTTACATCTATCTGCACGGATTCGCTTCGGGGCCCTCGTCCCGCAAGGCGCAGGGGTTTCGGGCTGCTTTTGCCGCAAGGGAAGTCGAACTGGAGATCCCGGCATTGGATGGAAGCGACTTCGAGCATCTGACGATCACCGGTCAGTTGAAGATTGTGGAAGAGCTGCTCTCCGGAGAACCGGCCAGCTTGATGGGTTCTTCCATGGGGGGATATCTTGCTGCTCTCTATGCATCCCGGCATGCCGAGGTTGCGCGACTGGTCCTGATGGCCCCCGCGTTTTCCTTCAGTGAACGCTGGCATCACCTGTTGGGAGAAGAAAGGCTGGCTGAGTGGCGGGAGACGGGCGCACTGGAAGTCTTCCACTATGGAACGGGCACACAGCGATCAGTCGCCTACGAACTATATGACGACTCCCGCCGGCACCCTGCCCTGCCCGAGTTTGAACAGGAAGCACTGATTTTCCACGGTACGGGTGATGCAGTGGTTCCGGTTGAGCTATCCAGGGATTTCTCGCAGAGACACAGCAACGCCCACCTGACCGAACTGGATTCCGATCATGAACTGACCGACGTGTTGAGTCTGATTGTGGAGAGATCCTGCGCGTTCCTGCTCGATTCAGGGCAGAAATGAAAAACGGCCACCCGATCTGGATGGCCGTTCTGAATTGCGGGAAATGGTCGGGGCGAGAGGATTCGAACCTCCGACCTCCTGGTCCCGAACCAGGCGCTCTACCAAGCTGAGCCACGCCCCGAAACTGTTAGTGTAGCATCCCTCTCCTTCGTGCTTCGGGAAAGCACGTTTGTGCACTACCATCAAGACGTGACACTGCGGGATTTACCATCGGTTGACGCCCTGATTGGCACTATTGCTAGCTCTTTGCTGGACCTGGGACATGACCCTCCGGCCGGGCTCATCCGGGATGCGGCTCGTCGGGCAGTGGAGGTGGCACGGCAGGCGATTTTGCAGGGCGCGAACCCTCCTGTGACTCCGTTTTTGATGGCCCGGGGCGATGTTTTGCGGTTGCTGCGTCCCTCTCTGCGGCACGTAGTCAACGCGACGGGCGTCGTGCTGCACACGAATCTGGGGCGCGCTCCCCTGCCCGGGTTCGAGGTTCCCGCCGGCTACTCAAACCTGGAATATGACCTCGCAACCGGGCGCCGGGGCAAGCGCGACACCCATGCGGGCAAGTTGCTGGAGGCCATTCTGGGCGCGCCGGCCATTGTGGTCAACAACAACGCCGCCGCGCTCTACCTGATCCTGAACGAACTGGCCGCGGGTGGGGAAGCCGTGGTTTCCCGCGGCGAACTGATCGAGATTGGCGACGGTTTCCGGATCCCCGACATTATGACTCGATCGGGCGCGAAACTTCGCGAGGTCGGGACAACGAATCGGACCACCATCGACGACTACCGGGAGGCGATCGGCCCGGAGACGAAGATTCTGTTGCGCGTCCACCCCAGCAATTTTAAGATCACCGGCTTCACTGCTCGTCCGGAACTGAGTGAACTGGTGGCGCTGGGCCGTGAATTCGGCATTCCCGTCTATGAGGACCTGGGCAGCGGCTGTGTTGTGGACCTGAAGCCCTTCGGCATCCCCGAACCCCTCGCGCAGGACAGCCTCCGGCGTGGAGCGAACGTAATTTCCTTTAGTGGTGACAAGCTGCTGGGCGGTCCGCAGGCCGGAATCATCGCAGGCGACGCCGACCTGGTCGCGCGCATCCGGCGCAACCCGATGTTCCGCGCTCTGCGACAGGACAAGCTTTTCTTCCAGGTAATGGAATCGACGCTCCGAGCCATCGCGCTGGAGGATTACGACGCGGTACCGGCCCTGCGCATGATGCGGATGGCACCAGACGAGATCCGCTACCGAGCCGAGGCGCTGGCAAAAACAATCGGCCCCACCGTGACGGTGGAGCCGGGTGAATCAGTAATTGGCGGGGGCTCGACGCCGGATCTGACGTTGCCCACGTGGCTGCTGGTGGCGCAGAACCCGGAGCCGAACAAGCTGGAGAAATACTTACGCCAGCGCGATACGCCCATCATTGCGCGGATCGAAAACGACCGACTGGTGCTGGACCTGCGAACGGTATTCCCTCAAGAGGAATACCTGATCGCAACAGCGCTAAAGGCGAACTAAGCGCGTTCCTGGTAGGTGCCTTCCGACGTGTTGACGCGGATCTTCTCGCCTTCCACAATAAACGCCGGAACCTGCACCACGAGGCCGGTTTCCATCTTCGCGGGCTTGCCCACGTTCGACACTGTGGCACCCTTCAGGCCGGGCTCCGTCTCCACCACGGTCAGCACGACCGTAGCGGGCAGCTCCACGCTCATCGGCTTGCCCTCGTAGAACTCGACCGAGACTTTCAGCTGCGGAATCAGGTAGAACGTCGCATCGCCGAGCAGGTCCTTCGTCAGGTGCATCTGCTCGTAATTCTCGATGTTCATGAAGTAGTAGTATTCGCCGTCGTCGTACAAATACTCCATATCGTGTTGTTCGAGAATGGCCTTTTCGACCTTATCTTCCGACGAAAAACGATGCTCCATCATGGAGCCGTTGCGCAGGCAGCGCATACGCACCTGAACGAAGCCGCGGAGGTTGCCGGGGGTCCTGTGGCTCATGCTGAAGACCGAGTACAACTCGTTGTTGAACTTGACCACCATGCCGGGACGCAGCTGTGTTGCGGATAACATTTAAAGAAAACTCCAGTTTTGGTTGAGAGAACTTGGCGAAACTAAAGGTCATGATACCACCTGGAGGAGGAGGCCTGTCCCTTTCCGGGGGTCAGGTGCTACTTTAGTCGGAGGCCATCCGGCCGTTTATGCCCTACGTTGCCACTACCCGTCAGATCCGCGTTTCGGTCGAGCCGATTTGGCTGGAGGAGCGCTCGAATCCGGCGGAAGGTAAGTACGTCTGGGCGTATCAGGTGGAGATTGAAAACCTGAGCGACGAGACGGTGCAATTGCGGTCGCGGCACTGGGAGATTACCGACGCGCGGGGTCACGTGGAGCATGTCCGGGGACCGGGCGTGGTCGGCAAGCAACCCAAACTCGGCCCCGGCGAGTCGTTCGAATACACAAGCGGCTGCCCCCTGCCGACCCCTTCCGGGTTCATGGGCGGGACTTACCGCATGATCACGATGGAAGGCGAGACGTTCGACATTCAGATCCCGACCTTCTCGCTCGACAGCCCGCATGAGCGGGTTGTAATCAACTAGCCGGGCACTGAGAACAGCGTTACCAGATAACAGCGACTCCGTAGCGCGCGAGGACCGCATCCCGACTGACGAGAACGCGATTTTCGCAAATCGCCTGCGCCACGAGTATCCGGTCAAAGGGATCTTTGTGAATCTCCGGCAGCTGGGCGAGCGCGATCACATGAGCGGTACGAATCGGGAGCACCGTGATACCGGTTCCCGTCACGTAGCGCGCCCACCACCTAACCGGCTCGGTAACGAGGGCATCCTTCTTGCCCGCCTTCAGCACCAGTTCCCACAGATTGGCGGCGGACGCGACAACATCACCTTGTGGCAGGAGTTTAGCGCCCTTGCGTCCCAGTCTCTCCGGCGATGCGAGTGCCCAGACCAGTGTGTGGGTGTCGAGGAGCAACTTTGGGGGCGGAGTCCCGGCCATTTATCGGCCTTCGGCCCAGGCGTCTGCTTCGTCGTCGGTCATTGGAGCCCACCACTCATCACCGGCCGGAACGAGATCATCACCGCTGGCGATCCCCAGGGGAAAGCCAGTCCCGCGGGTCTTCACGAGGTCGGCCACGGGTTTTCCGTGACGCGCGATCGTGACGGTTTCCCCCTGCTCTACAAGTTCGAGCAAGTGGGATAGTTGAGTCTTCGCTTCGTGCACGTTGATTTGCATAACATCAGTTTAGTCCTTTTTATGAACTAACTACTGACGGCGTGGTTTAAGCACGCCGGAAAAATAATCTATAATTGCCAACATGTGTCGTCGTACGGCCATGCGCGCCCTCTGCTTCGTTTTGCTCTGCGGAGCACTTGCCGCCGCCCAGAAGCTGGAATTTGAAGCAGCTTCCCTGAAGCCCGTCACGCAAACTGGCAGACCCGGCCCACCGCGAATGAAAGGTGGCCCCGGCACCGACGACCCAACCACGTGGAGTTATCAGAGCGCCACGCTGGCGAGCCTGATCGGCGAGGCCTTCAGCAAGAAGTTCTTCGAAGTGGTTGCGCCCGACTGGACACAGTGGGGTCGATTTGACGTGATCGCCAAAGTGCCGCCGGGCACTACGCCGGAGCAGTTCCGCAGCATGCTGCAGAATTTACTGGTCGAGCGCTTCCAGCTTGCTGTCCACCTCGAGAAGAAACAGGCAACGGGCTATGCGTTGAAACTGGCCGCGAACAGAACAAAACTGCGGGAGTCTGTGCCGGTGTTGCGCCAGCCAGATCCGGTACCCGGCGGTCCTGTCGTCGGCCCCGACGGCTATCCCGTATTCCGCAAAGGCAGTGGCATCAGCATGGCCATCATGGATGGCCGCGCCCGCTACGCCTTGCGTAACGAAACAGTGTCTGCCTTTGCCGAAAAGCTGGGGGGCCAGCTTCGCGGCATCGTGACAGACGAAACAGGCCTCGCCGGAAAGTACGACATCGATCTATACTGGGATGCCAGAACCGTATCGCCGCCCGGCGAGGAACTCGGTCCCGATCTGATTCACGCAGTCAAAGAGCAACTCGGCCTGACGCTGGAAGCGCGAAAGGTATCTGCTGAAATGCTCGTGATTGACCACGCGGAGCGAGTCCCCGCAGCGAATTAGTGCGGCAGAATCTCTTCGCGAACCGGATCGGAAGGGCGCGGAGGTGCCGCGTTGACCGAACTCAGTACTGGAGAGGGTCCCCAGCCGCTACCGAGGGCACAATTGCGGGAACAAATATGCGTTGGCATGCAGCCGCTCAACGTTCCGGAGGGGAACCATTCAGTCGAATTGAGACAATGCCGCGGAGACGCCACTGGCTTGTCTTTGGAGGACCTCTCTCGAACTTTCCGGCAGCCCCAGATGTGCGATCCTGATTGAGGCTGAAATCAGAACGCGGAGGTGTCGCATGGACGCAGTATCCATTGGTTCGCTGATCGCATTTGCGGTCATTCTGGCTGTCATGGTGGCCCTTCGCGCCAGGAACAGCAAGTTTGAAATCAAGACCGGCGACGTCATGGTGGCAGTCCTGCCGGTCGCCCTCTATCTCCTCGTTACCGGCAAAGTCAAGAGCCTGCAGCTCGGCGACCTGAAGGTGGAAAGCGCCATCGTCGATGCATCCACCAAATCCATCCAATCGCAAGTCGTCCTTCAGAAGGCGCTGCCCGTTGTGCCGGTCAGCGTCGCCTCCAAGATGTCTGTCGCTCAAATCCCGCAGATCGCCGGGCAGAAGACCGAAGTCCTTTCCTTCACCCTCGGCTACGGACGCTACAGCGGTAGTGCCGTGGAAACTTATCTCTCAGAGTTGCTGCGCCAGCCCTACCTCAGGTACCTGTTGATTCTCGAACCTTCGGGCAAGTTCTGGGCGATGGGCGATCCGCGTGCATCGTTCGACAGCGACCGTTTCGCCGTCGCGCTGAATGCGGGCGATAAAGCCGAGCTTCGCAAGCTAATGCCGCTCCAGGAAGTCGCAGTCCGTGAGACGGAGAACAAACGCGGCGTTCTGGAGCGGATGGAAAAGGGAGGCACAGTCACACTGCCTGTGATCGATGCCGACGACCGGTTCAAGGGTGTTGTGGACCGCTCGCGACTGACCGCGAGCCTGATTCTGGATGTAGCTGCTCAGCTCAAGGCCGAGTGACGCGGCGGCAAAGACACCGGTGGTGCGCAACAATTCGATCCGGCGCTATGCGACGAAACCGCAGAAGCGCAGCCTGAGAATTCCGCCTCCCATGCGGGAATTGCGAATGCAAAGTGGAGGGCGGCAATTGAGAACGCCCTCTGCTTTCGACCCGTCACGTACTGCCGTTTTCTTGATCGGCAGCGATAAGACCGGCGGTGGCCGCTGGTCCCGAACGCAGACAGAGAGTGAGAAAGGCGTTCGCGAAACGATCAAGGGAATGCCGCTGGATGAATTGCGCCTTGCACGGCAGATGACGCGGGTCCGGCTGGCGGGACGTTGGAATCCGCGCGGTCTGACCTGGTCGGGAAGTAAGGTTTACGCAGTTTGAATCGATGCCGTAGCTGGGTTTGCCGAGCAACTCGGCCTGAGGCTGAAAACGCGATAGGGACCCGCTGAATTGGTCGTGGTTGACCACCCGGAGCGAGTCCCCGAAGCGAATTAGTGCGGCAGAATCTCTTCGCGAACCGGATCGAAATCCAACCGCCGTTTCTGCATGTACGAGATGTTCCCCAGGTGGGACGCCTGGGCGGAACGGTGCCCGATCAGCACATCGCCATTCGGCAGCTTTCGTGAACGGACACACGAGAGGAAGTTGTTTACGTGGTCCTGCGTTAAGGGGTCCTGCCCGGCTTCGGCCTTCACCACGATGGGCACCGCGCCACGTCCGGCAGGCGTGAATTCGTAGTGCTGCCGGTCGATGAGGAGGCGTCCCTGTGTCCCGCACAGTTCCACCGCCGCGCCCGAAATCCCAGGGGCGAGCGTCGCTTCAAAGGTCGCGGTAAATTCGGCCGGATACTGCAACAGAACGTTGATCGTGTCGGGAGCGGTGCGGCCGTCCTTGTAGTTATAAACGCCACCGGCGGCCTGTGCGGAAAACGGAATATCCGACCCCGTGAACATATGAACTACGTCGATCCAGTGGGTGAAAAGATCGGTCACCTGACCACCGCCGAAGTCGAGATACGCGCGCCAGTTGAAGTACTGCTGCGGATCGTAATCGCGCCACTTCAACGGCCCCAGGAAGTGCGCCCAGTCGAGGTTCGAGGGCTTCGTCTGCAATGAAGCGGGAGCGCGACGCAGGTGGTAGGTATTGCCATGCCACCAGGTCCGCGCCATCGTAATTTTGCCGATCTTGCCGGAGTCAATGTACTCGGCCTTCGCCTGCAGGTAGTGCTTGCCCGAACGCTGCTGCATGCCCACCTGACAGATGCGCTCATTCACGCGCGCCGCCTTCACAATCTCCGGACCCTCTTCCATCCGCAACGTAAGCGGCTTCTCACAGTACACGTCCTTACCGGCATTCAGCGCATCAATGGCGCAAACCGCATGCCAGTGATCGGGCGTCGACACCTGCACGATGTCGATATCTTTCTGGGCCAGCAACTGGCGGTGGTCCTTATACGACTTCGCGTTCGGGGCCTTATTCTTCACCTGATCGATTTTGGCCGCGTAGACATCGCAAACGGCGGCGACCTCCACGGTCTTATCGGTCATGAACAGGTCCATGTCGTGCTGGCCGCGATCTCCGGCCCCAATGATGCCGTAACGGAGGCGCTCATTGGCCCCCATCACACGGGAATACGAAGCGGCGGTCATGGTGACGGCGGCGCCCCGCAGAAGGTCTCGGCGGCTTGCGTTAATGCTCATGGTCACACCCTGCAAAAGCGGCTAAGGCGACGTTGCCTTTGTATCCCAGTTCGGTAACCAGACCCTGGTACGACCCGTAGTAGCCGTCTACGGTGAGGCCCTTCAGCGTGCGGAAAAACTTCGCACCGTCGGTGGCCAGATCTTTGCGGTCGGCCGCGTCACTCCACGGTGTGAGGAGTTCGATTTGCGCGGCTTCACCGGCTTCCAGAAAACTCTTGCTGAACTTCGTTCGTGCGGTCGTTTCCACCAGCGCAAGGCCAGCGCGGAAAGCCGCCTGATTCTGTGGCGTGCGCGACAGCGTGGTGTCGATATAAGCGGGGACGCTGGCGGTGACAGCTCCGGGAGTGTCGGTCTCGGGGATGATGAGGTCCGTCAGCTTCGAGAGGAGCGCCATCTCGGTGGCCGTGAACACCACTGGAGAGTAAGGAGCAGCGGGAGCGGGAGGTTTTGCCGCTGCGTGGTCGTGTTGGGCGGGTGCCTGCTGCGCGGGCGTTTGTTGCGCACCCAGGGGCAGGGCTGTCAGAGCCCCGGCTGCAGACAACACGCGTAAGGTGTTTCGCCGAGTTTCGCTCATTCCGGCTCAATCGTATCAGATCCGCGAAGCGCCGCATAGGAACATGGAATTTGACCAACAACAACAGCGCCATTGTGATCGGCGGCGGCATTGTCGGCCTCGCTTCCGCCTGGCAACTTACGCAGAAGTATCCGGGGATGGGGGTAACGGTCCTCGAAAAAGAGGCCGTGCTGGCGCGACACCAGACGGGCCACAATTCCGGCGTCATCCACTCGGGGATTTACTACAAGCCGGGGTCACTCAAGGCGCGCAACTGCCGCGAGGGCAAGGCGGCGATGGAGGCTTTCTGCGAGCGCGAAGGCATCCCGTATGAGATCTGCGGGAAGGTGATTGTCGCGACCGAGGAGAAGGAACTTCCGGGCCTCGCGAAGCTGTATGAAAAGGGCCAGGCCAACGGTGTGGTTTGCGAGATGATTGGCCCCGAACGCCTGCGGGAACTGGAGCCGCATGTCCGCGGCATTCAGGCAATTTATGTCAAGGAAGCAGGGATCGCCGCGTATACCAGCGTCTGCAACCGGCTGGGCGAACTGGTGACGGCAGCGGGTGGGCAGGTGGTGATGAATGCGCGGGTGACGGCAATCCGGCACCTGCCGCAGTCGGTCGCGGTGGAGACAACGGCGGGAGCGTTCGAGGCAGCATATCTGGTGAACTGCGCCGGTCTGCAGTCGGACCGTGTGACGGCGCTGACGGGCGCGAAACCACCGGCGAAGATTGTGCCCTTTCGCGGTGAGTATTTCGAACTGACACCGGAGGCCGCGAAGCTCTGCCGGAACCTGATTTACCCTGTGCCGGACCCGAACTTTCCCTTCCTCGGTGTGCACTATACGCGGATGATCGCGGGTGGCGTGGAATGCGGTCCGAATGCCGTGCTGGCCCTGGCTCGCGAAGGCTACACGTGGGCCGATATCAACATCGCGGACCTCGCCGAAACTCTCACCTACCCAGGCTTCCTGCGCATGATGGCGAAGCACTGGGCGATGGCATCTTATGAAGTCTGGCGCTCACTCAGCAAGGCGGCGTTTACGAAGGCGCTGCAGCGGCTGATCCCGGAAATTCGGGAGAGCCATCTGCATGCCGCACCCGCCGGAATTCGCGCTCAGGCCCTGACCGTGGAGGGCACGCTGGTGGACGATTTCCTGCTGCAGGAAAGCCCTCGGATCGTGAACGTCTGCAACGCACCGTCCCCTGCCGCCACGGCATCGCTGGCCATCGGAGAACATGTCGTCGCCACGCTGGCGAAGCAGTTTTAGCAAATCTGTCAAAGTAAGAGGATGCAGACTGTCTTTGAGGCGGCAGGTGGAAGCGATGGCCTGCGCCGTTTGGCGAATGCCTGGCATGATCGCGTCATGGCCGACGAGGTAGTCGCCCATGCCTTCAGCCACGGCTTCCACCCCGACCATGTGGCTCGGCTCGCCGCTTACTGGGCCGAGACGCTCGGTGGCCCAGCCACGTACTCTGAGACCTGTGGCGACGAAACCACCGTCGTCCGAATGCACAGCGGGTGCGGGCGGCATGAAGATATGGACCTCCGCGCCATTGCCTGTTTCGATCAGGCGCTCACAGATATCGGACTGGACGCCGACCCTGTTTTGCAGCAGGTGTTGCACGACTACTTCGTCTGGGCCACCACAACATCTATGGCCCGTTACCCTCGGTCCGCGGACGATGTACCCGACAACCTGAGCATGCCGCGTTGGTCCTGGGATGGGTTGGGATAAGATCAGCAGGTTATGAAATACCTCGCAGCACTCGCAACAGCCGCCATGATTCCAGGCCTGGCATACGCTCAGGATGCCGCCGCCATTATCGCCCGGGACAACGCCATAGACGCGCATCTCCGGAAAGCGCAGTCAGCCGCCGGAACCGACTTCACGGGGACCCTTTCGCGCCTCTGTGTCGCGCCGACGCGCTTTCCCCTGGAGATTCGTGACGGTGCGCCGGGCCGCCCTCCGGCCCGCGAAACCTGGTATGCCGAACCCGCCAAAGTTTTCGACAACCTCTATTTTGTGGGCTCGAAGATCCACAATTCGTGGGCGCTCGTCAATGACGACGGCATCATCCTCTTCGACACTCTCTTCACCTACAACTCGGAGGAAGAAATCATCGGCGGCTTCAAAAAGCTCGGGCTTGACCCGTCCAAGATCAAATACGTGATCATCACGCATGCGCACGGTGATCACGATGGAGGCGCGAAGCTTCTGCAGGACCGGTATCATGCGCGCCTTGTCCTGGGCGAGCAGGACTGGCAGTTGATCGAGAACTCGAAAAATGGCTTCCCCGAAGGCAAACCCAAGCGCGATATCGCGGGAGACGACGGTCAGAAGATTACGGTGGGGGACAACACAGTCAACATCGTGACGACGCCGGGGCACACCAAAGGCACTCTCTCTATGATCTTCACTGTGCGCGACAACGGACGCCCTCTGACTGCCGTCTATACGGGTGGAACGGCATTCAACTTCCCCAGCACCGGCTCCAACTTCGACATCTACATTGCGTCGCAGAAGAAACTCGCCGGAGCGGCAGCAGCAGCGGGCGCCACGGTCTGGATGTCGAACCACACGGAATTCGATCAGGCGATTCCGAAGATCAGGATGCTCGCCGGGCGGAAACCGGGCGAGCCGAGTCCCTTCGAGATCGGCAAGGACGCCATTTCCCGCTATTTCGTGGTCGGCGAAGAGTGCGCGGAAGCCGCAAAGCTCAAATTTGCGGATCTGAAGTAAATCATCCCGCCGCGATTTCCCCGAGGCACATCATCGACAGGAACATAGTCAGCACTTCCGTGTCGTTCAGGTTGTACTCGAACACTCCGGCGACCAGCGTCCCCAGAATCACCGCGATTCCGGCATGCAGCAAAAACCGGCGGTCCGACCGCCCCGGAGGCAACACCTGCAGTGCCTTCCGGAAACGCCAGGCCGACAGCAACAATGCAGCGGTAATGAACAGAGTCGCTGGAATGCCCCGCTCCGCCGCGTACTGGATGTAGAAGTTGTGGAGGTGCTTGTAGTAACCCTCGGGCAGCGGTTTCTTAATATCGGCAGGCAGGTAGGCGAAGAAGACCGCTTCCTTCTGGATCTCATCCGGCCCCAAACCCAGCAGCGGATGGGCTTTGATCATCTGCCATCCGGTCCGCCAGCAAACAATGCGGTGCTGATTCGAATCCGTCTGCTTTTCGGGGCTGACAATCGACTTCACCCGCGTCTTCACGGCGGTCGGAGCCAGCAGCAGACCCAGGCCAAGTGCCACGGGCATCGCCGCGACCGCCCACTTCCGCCAGTGCCAAAGCAGATACGCGCCGCCCACCACCGCCGCAATCCAGATGGACCGCGTATCGCTCGCCACCAGCGCCAGGAAAACAACTAACCCCGCCGGGGCCGCGATCCACAGCCGCTTCTTCACATCCGGCGCGAATAGCAGGAACGCAGCCAGCAGCAGCAGGACAAACAATTGCTGCCCGGAAAACGTCATCCAGTGACTCATGAAACCGCTGATCCGGTCCGCTATATAGAAGTGGTAGAAATCGACGTGCGCCTCTTTGGCCGCCGCGATGTCGCGAACGTACTGCACCAGGCCTTTACCCGCGGTAAAAGTCCCGATCGCCATCCAGATGAGCGCCAGCCAGCGCGCCTGTTTCACCTCGGTAACCGCCGAAAACACCACCAGCATCACCAGAAACACGTAGAACTTGCGGATCTGCGCGGTGCCACCGGCGGGGTCAGGCGAAGCCGCCAGCGCGACGAGAGTCCAAAGCAGGAACAGGCCCAGCGGTTTGGCAATCTTCGGCCACCGCAGCGGTAACCCCGAGAGCAGCAGAACGCCCAGCGCTATCGCCATCAGAATCTGCGACCATGCGACGCCCAGCAGAATGGACCCCGCCGTCGCCAGCGCGAGCCAGAGTGCGAGTTTCCGAAGCCAGGGTGCGGGTGTCAAGATTTGTATACCGGGCAATGTCAGGATAAACGATGCGCCTCGGCTCCCGCCTCAGGGCACTTTGTTCCTGACAGAGCTTTGCGCCACGGTGTACGATGAAAGTCGGATCATGAAGGCTTTCGAAACGTTCGCGCCCGGAGAACGCGAGCTGGCAGCGGCACTCGATCCTGGCAGAATGCCGGCTCACATCGCCATCATCATGGATGGCAACGGGCGCTGGGCGAAACGCCGGGGTCTGCCACGCTTTGCCGGCCATCGCGCCGGGGCCAACCGCGTCCGCTCGATTGTGGAGGATTGCTCCAACCTGGGCGTGAAAGCACTTACCCTTTACGCCTTCTCCGCCGAAAACTGGAAGCGCCCCCGCCTCGAAATCGACCTCCTCTGGCGCCTGCTGCGCATCTACCTCCGCTCGGATCTGGCCGACCTGCAGCGCAACAACATCCGCCTTACGTCGATTGGCCGCGTGGAAGCCCTGCCGCCGCTTGCCTACCGCGAACTCCGCGCCACCGAGAAGGCCACCGAACGCAACACCGGCATGCGCCTCAATCTGGCCATTAACTACAGCGCGCGCAACGAAATCGCCGACGCCGTCAACGCCATCATTGATGAAGCCCGTATCGCGGGACGACTGGCGCGCCTGACCATCGATGAAGCTGCCATCGGCCGCCACCTCTATACGTCCGGCCTGCCCGAACCCGACCTGCTTGTCCGCACTTCGGGCGAGATGCGTGTCTCGAACTTCCTGCTCTGGCAGATCGCGTACGCCGAACTGTACGTCACCGAAACCTACTGGCCCGACTTTGACCGCTCTGAACTGCTGAAAGCGATTCTGGAATTCCAGCGCCGCGAACGGCGGTTCGGTGGCCTTTCGGAAGCCCCTGCGGTGGAAGCGGTGAATGAAGATCTACCCGAAGACGAGGCTAATCTGGAAGCCGAGGAAAATGAGGAGATCGCCGTCTCCTCCCAATGAAGCGCGTCCTCACGGCGCTCGTGCTCGTACCGGTAGCCGTTTACTCCGTCCTTTTCGCACCCTGGGCGATTTTCCTCGGGGTCATCTTTATCTTTGCCGGCTGCTGCTTCCGCGAGTACGCCACGATCACGAAGTCCTTTGCTCCGTTGGGATACGCGGCGGGCGTGCTCATTCTGCTGGCCCCCCCGGGCGACGTCGGTACCTTCGTCTTTATGACAACGCTGGCGGCGATGTGTCTGCCGGTCTTCTCGAAGACGCCAGAGTTGGCGGTGCCGAAAGCAGCCTACCTGGTCGTCGGCATCTCATACATCTTCGGGGCGTGGAAATGCGGCATCCTGCTGCATGACATCAACGCCCACTGGCTGATGTTCGCCCTGATAGTCAACTGGGCGGGCGACACCGGCGCATTCTACGTGGGTCGCAAGATCGGGAAGCACAAGCTGGCCCCTGCGATCAGCCCTGGCAAGAGCTGGGAAGGTGCCTTTGCCTCCATCGCTGCCTCGGTGATCTTCGGCGTCGTGTACCTGCCGCTGGCCATGCACGGAACGTCGTATCTGAAAGCCATTCTGCTCTCGATCGGAGCGAATATTGCCGGCCAGGTGGGCGATCTGGCCGAATCCGCCATCAAGCGCAGCGCCGGGGTGAAGGACAGCGGAACCATGCTGCCCGGCCACGGCGGCATGCTCGACCGCCTGGACAGCTCGCTGTTCGCGATGCCGATGCTGTACGCCTTGCTTCGCCTCGCACCCAAATAACACCTGGCACCACAATCCAACCGCTAAACTGAAGCGAAATGCGTAACCTGCGTCCTTTCGCCGCAATTGCCGCTCTGGCGGGCACCGCCGCGCTCTACTCGGCGACGAATAATTCCATCCGTGGCTTTGATGCCGCTTCGGCTGCCGTTGAAGCCAGGTGGGAAGAGGCGGCACGCGCCGTCCCCGAATCCGGGCGAGTTCGCCGGGTAATGGAAAAGCTGTCGAATCAGGCTCACCTCGCCGGCACACCGCAATCCAAAGAAGCCGCCGAATACCTGCTGGCGCAGCTCCGCGAATTCGGCCTCGACGCCCACATTGAGCAGTACGAGGCGATGCTGCCGCAGCCGAAATCTCGCCTTCTGGAAATGACGGTGAACGGCAAGGTCTTCACCGCGAAGCTGAACGAACCGGCCGTGGACGAAGACAAGAATTCCAAAGACCCCGGCATGGTGCCCACCTTCAACGCCTACTCGGGCGACGGCGACGTGAAGGCGCCGCTGGTCTACGTCAACTACGGCGTTCCGGCTGACTACGAAACCCTGGCCGCGAAGGGCATCGACGTGAAGGGCAAGATCGTGATCGCGCGCTACGGCGGCAGCTGGCGCGGCATTAAGCCGAAGGTCGCCGCCGAACATGGCGCGGTCGGCTGCCTCATCTACTCCGACCCCCGCGACGACGGCTACTTCCAGGGCGACGTTTATCCGAAAGGTCCGTTCCGTCCCCGCGACGGCGTGCAGCGCGGCAGCGTGATGGACATGGTCCTCTACCCCGGCGACCCCCTCTCCCCCGGCTGGGCGTCTGAGCCTGGTTCGAAGCGTCTGACGATTCCCGAAGCCTCCACGCTGATGAAGATTCCGGTGATGCCGATCTCCTATGCCGATGCCCTGCCTCTGCTCGAAAACCTGGACGGCCCGGTGGCGCCCGAGGCATGGCGCGGCGCGCTGCCCATCACGTATCACATGGGTCCGGGAACTGGCACCGTGCACTTCAAGCTGGAGATGGATAATGCAACCCGCCCGCTCTACGACGTGATCGCGACGATCAAGGGCTCCGAATTCCCCGACCAGTGGATTCTCTTCGGCAATCACCACGACGCCTGGGTTCATGGCGCGGACGATCCGCTTTCGGGCGTCTCGGCGCAACTGGAAACCGCGCGGTCTCTGGCGACTCTGACCCGCCAGGGCTGGAAGCCGAAGCGCACCATCATGATGGCGTTCTGGGATGGCGAGGAGTACGGCCTGGTCGGCTCCACCGAGTTCATGGAGAAGCATGCCGACGAGCTCAACCAGAAGCTGGTGACCTACATCAATTCGGATTCGACGGCGAACGGCCGGATCGGCGCGGGTGGATCGCATACGCTGGAAACCTTCGTGAAGGAGATCCTGCGCGACATCCCCGATGTGGACAGCAATAAGAGCCTGTTGGACGCCGCCGTTGCTCCGCGCACGACACCTCGCCGCAATGGCACCGCCGCTCCCACGGAATTCCACCTGAGTCCGCTGGGTTCGGGTTCGGATTACACACCGTTCCTGCAGCACCTGGGTATCGCGTCTTTGAACGTCGGCTTTGACGCCGAAACCGGCGGCGGGATTTACCACTCGAACTACGACGATTTCTACTGGTACAGCCACTTCTCCGATAAGGACTTCACGCATGGTCCGGCGCTGGCGAAGGTGACCGCGACGGCTGTCTTGCGGCTGGCGAACGCCCCGCTGCTGCCTTTTGAATTCGGCCGTCTGACGGCCTCTATCTCGACCTACCTCGATGAGATTGAGAAGCTACCCAACCAGAAGACGAAGCTGGATCTGACGGCGGTTCGGGCGGAACTCAAGAAGCTGCAGAAGTCGTCTGCCGACCTCGAAAAGGCCTGGGGTGCGGCGAACACGAAGCTCTCGACCGCCTCACCGCAGAAGCTGGCTGCCATCAATCAGATCCTCTTCCAGAGCGAACGAAATCTGACCCTGGACCCGGGTCTGCCAGGCCGCCCGTGGTTCCGTCACCGCATCTACGCGCCGGGTAAGTACACGGGCTACGCGGTGAAGACGTTGCCCGGAATTCGGGAAGCCGTGGAACTGAACCAGCCGCAGGAAGCGGTGGAGCAGTCGAAGCAGGTGGTACAGGTTTTGGCCACGTTGGGTGGCCAGTTGGAACAGGCAGCGAAGCTGCTGGGAGCGCTCTAAATGACCGCCGTGAACAAAACAATGGATACCCCCTGGGGCCCCCTCGAAATCGCCGACGCGCACGTACACTTCTTCTCGCCCGCATTCTTCCAGGCGCTGGCCACGCAGAAGCCGGAAGCACAGGATGCCGAAGGTGTGACGCAGCTGCTGGGCTGGGAGTACCCGACTTCGCCCGAAGCGCTGGCCTACAAGTGGGCCGGCGAGTTGGACCGCCACAACGTCCAGAAGGCGATGCTCATCGCCAGCGTTCCCAACGACACGCATTCGGTGGGCGCAGCCATTGCCAAATACCCGGACCGTTTTTCCGCTGTCTACATGGCGAACCCCCTGCTGCCGAGTCCGGATATTCGCCTGGATGCGGCGATTCGGGAGGACGGCGTCAGCGGGATCTTCCTGTTCCCGGCGATGCACCACTACTCGATGCACGACCCCAAAGTCCGGTCGCTGATTCAGGTGCTGGCGGGGCACCCCGGAGCTATGGTGTATGTCCACTGCGGCGTGCTCAGCCTCGGGTTCCGCAAGAAACTGGGCCTGCCGTCGCCCTTCGATATGCGGTATTCAAACCCGATCGATCTCCATGAACTGGCCTGTAGTTTTCCGCGCGTGAATTTCGTGATCCCGCACTTTGGCGCAGGCTATCTGCGGGAGGCGCTGATGGTGGCGGATCTCTGCCCGAACGTTTATCTCGACACCTCCAGCTCCAACGGCTGGACGAAGTACCTGACGATGCAGACCAGCCTCGAAAGTGTGTTCCGCAACGCTCTGAACGTGCTGGGTCCGAAGCGCCTGCTGTTCGGGTCGGACTCTTCGTTCTTCCCGCGCGGGTGGGTGAAGGGCGTTTATGACACCCAGGTAGAGACGCTTTCGCGAATTGGCGTGTCGGCGGAAGACGCGGCGCTGATCTTTGGTGGCAATCTGCGACGCCTGACCGAAAAAAAATAGAGAATTTCCTGGCTCCAAACGCACTTTAGTCTTTAAGTGTTTTCCTTCCGGTTTCTGCGGAGGAGGGGTCGTGCGGACTCCTCCTCTGAGACGACCCTGGCGAAGCTGGGTCGGGTACTGAACAGACATGAGCCCGGTGCGGATGTCGCCTCACTTCTCCAGGACGTCCCGCCTTCCTGGCCTCCGGAGCGGCGACAGAACCACGGGCCGCAAGCGCTCGCGTTCCCGCTGGCGGCGGCGAAAAAGATCGCGGTCCTGCGACCGGGCTTTACCCTGCCGGAAACCGCGAAGGAGTTCGCCGCGCATGACCTCGCCGGGATTCAGGCATGGGAGCCGGATGCGCTGGTCGTGCCCCTCAACAGTGCGTTGTTGCTGGCAGACCAGAAACTGCGTGGCAAATTCGAACTACCGTCCCTCTCGCTGGCAGTAACAGCGATTACCCGCATCGACGACTCCCCGATGGCACAGCACCATCGGGATCTGCTGTGGCGAGCGTTTGAGGTTCCCGTGTTTGAGCAACTGCTCGGCTGGGATGGTGCCGTCATCGCCCGGGAGTGCGAACTGCACTGCGGCCTGCATCTGGCGGACGAGACCGTGATCGCCACCATCCGGGACGAGGAACTGCTGCTGACTCACCTGAACCAGGTGGAGGAGCCGATTGTGCTGGCGCGCAGCGGGTACGGCGCGACGTTGTTGCCGGAAGCCTGCGAATGCGGTGCGACATCACCGCGACTTTGCGACCTGATGCCGGTTCGGCAGCGGGTTCGCGCTATGGAATAACGGCGAGGGTAGCCGGGCTGCTGACCAGGCCGCCGATGGTGACAGTAACGGGGATGGCACCGAGCGGGGTGCTGTCGGGGACCGTAAAGTTCACCTGCATCGCCCCAATGGACCAGGATGGCACCCCGTAGTATGTGACCGTCGCTGGAATGCCGCCGACCCTCACCGAAACCGCCGCGAAGGGCTTCGGGGTGGTGTTCGCAGCGGGGACTGCGCCGCTGGCGGGCTGCGGGGAGACAGCGCCTTCGCCGGTGGTGTAGAGCGTAATGGTCTGGCCGCGCTTCGCCGACTGATCGGGCACGGGCGCGCCATTCGCGGTGTTGATAAAGATTCCCGGTGCGGAGAGCGCAATACTGATCGGGCGGGTAGCGGTCTGGCCGTTGTACGAAATCCGCAGGGTGGCATCGCCGGTGGAAATGCCGTAAGGAACCTGCAAGTTGATCTGCGTCGGCGAGACGTAATAGAGCCGCGCGGCGATGGTGTTCACGAAAGCCGTAACACCTCCGAGCGTGGTCGGCAGCGGCACGGAGGGTGCACTCTGCGGAGCTCCGCTGAGGAAGGCACCGAAGACCGCGAGAATCATGCCGGGCGCAACAGCCGTCCTGTAGGATCCGGCATTCACCGCCCCGGTGATGACAATGCTGGTGGCAGCCGTAATGCTGAGCGCCTCGGAGGGGCTGGTGGTGGCGCCATAAACCAAGTCTCCGTTGTACCTCGCAGTGTACGAGTTGTTGCCCGGTGAAAATGACGATGCCGGTACCGTGAGAGTGGCGGTGGCGACGCCGGCGGACCCGGAAAGCGGGGCTGTGCCCAACTGCGTGGAGCCGCTGAAGAAGGAAACCGTTCCGGTTGGCGTGACCTCGGTCGTGCTGCTGACGCGAG
>CANIHR010000091.1 GCA_947467185.1 Bryobacterales bacterium | reverse complement strand
GGCGCTATGGGTTCGAAGCACTTCCTGTTCAGGCTGGAATCGCGAGCTTACTTCGCGAACTGGTAGCTGACGTCCGTACCTTCAATCACCATCTTGTCGAGGTTCCAAGTGTCGCCGTCCCTGGTGACGAAGACCTGTGTCTTGTCAGAATTTGAGGCCAGAGTGCTTTTCTGGGCCTGCAGCGTCACAGTGGTGTTGCCCTTGTCCGCGCGAAGAATGAGAACGTCATCGCCGCTCGCCATATCGACAGCAGAAATGGTGTAGTGGCCGCTGGGCAGCGTGGTGCTGCCGACGGTAACGGCGTGAGGCAGATTCACTGTCACCAGCGCCGTCGTACCGGCAAAAAGGCCACAGGTCATCAGACCGCCGACCACAACCAGGGAACCCAGGGTCTTGCCAAAGCGAGCGAATGCGTTTTTCATTTTCTTACCAACTTTCCGTTATTTTAAATTTGGCTGAGCGATTGCGTTTGTTGCGCCCCGCTCTTGCCTTCTGTTGGTATAGACGCCTTCGCACCCCAGTAGTTACGGGGTTTCGAACGCATTCAAAATGCTTTACACAGTCTGCTTTTGTAAGTATGGAAACGTAAGTATAGGTTCGTAAATGTGCTGGATTTTATGGCACAAATACGCGTCCGGCGGTCGCCAGAAAGAAGACGATCAGGCCGATGATGGCCGCCAGTACCAGCGAGTGGGGGACCACCTTACGGAACAGGTCACCCTCGCGCCCGGGCAGGCCCACCGCCGCAGCCGCAACCACCAGAGACTGGGCGGCGATCATTTTGCCCATCACGCCACCGGCGGAATTCGCCGCCGCCATCAGCACGGGTGGCAGCCCGAGGCTGGTCGCCGTAATTACCTGCAGGCTGCCGAACAAGGCATTCGAACCTGCATCCGTGCCGGTGAGCGAAACCCCGATCCAGCCGATGAGCGTCCCGAAAAACGGAAAGTAACGGCCGGTGTGGGTCATCGCAAGGCCCAGAACCGCGTCCATACCGCTGTAGCGCGTCACGTAACCCAGCACCAGCATCGCCATGATGGCCAGCATGCTCTTCTGCATCTTCTTACAGGTCTGGAAGAAGACACTCAGCGTCTTACCGAAGCTGAGGCCAAGAATCGGGCCGGAGATCAGACCGGCCAGGAAGGCGGCTGTGCCTGCATTGGCCAGAATCGTCAGATCGAAGATGGCGCCTTCCGCGTGGGGTGTGGGGAAAACCGGCGGCATGCGGAACACCAGATTGTGCAGACCAGGGACCGGAATCACAGGCGCTGCGGCGTTTAGCCAGGTGACAACAGCCGGGACACCAGAAATGACCACGAAGAGCGAAAGCAGGAGGAAGCCCGTCCACGCATGGACGACCTGGCTGAACGTGTACGACTTCAACTGCACGGTGACGGGCGGTTCGGTCGGGAATCGCCAGATGCTCTTTGGCTTCCAGACGCGGAGGAACCAGGTCAGGACAAGCAGCGTGACCATGCCACCGACGATATCCACCAGACCGAAGTCCTGATAGTTGGACCAGTAGAACTGGATTCCCCCGAAGGTGATACCGGCAACGAGTAATCCGGGCCAGACTTCAAAAACCTTGTCCCAGGTAGTAACCATGCGAGTCAGCCAGAAGGGAAGGATGACGGCCGTGACGGGCAGAATACGGCCCATAGTGGCACTGATCTTCATGGCGTCAAGTCCGGTAACCGCAACCAGCACGCGTACGGGATTTCCAACTGCGCCGAAAGCCACCGGCGAAGTATTGGCGATCAGACAAAGGATGGCTGCAGCGAACGGATCAAAACCCAGGCCAACCATCATGGCACCACAAATCGCGACAGGCGCGCCACCTCCACCCGCGCCTTCCAAAACAGCGCCAAACGAGAAGGCAATCAGCAGCGTTTGCAGCCGACGGTCCGCCGTGACCCCACCGATCGACTGCTTGATAACTTCAAAATGCCCGGATTCGACGGTCAACTCATAAACAAAGACAGCCGCGAGAAGCGTCCAGCCCACCCGGATCGCGCCATAAACAATGCCATGGGCAGCAGCCCCTGCTATTTTCTCAGCGGGCATGCCGAACTCAAAAGCCGCCAGACCGATGCAGAGCAGGGAGGCGAAGACTGCTGCGAGGTGTGCGGGTATCCGCCTGATCGCCAACAGATAGAAAAGGAGAAAAATGGGAAGCGCGGCGGAAAGTGTGGAAAGCCACACATTGCCGAGAGGGTCATATATCTGTTGCCAGGGCATTGGGAAGGTTAGGATGTTATCACAACACATGCGCGGTCTTATAGTCCTCACGGTCGCCCTGACGCTGCTGACTGCATGCGGAAAGAAGCAGAAACTGCCCCCGGTGCCTCCCCCTCCGGCGAGAACACCCGGCAGCGCACCCGTCAATCCCCCTACGAAACCCAGGCCCTCCACGGTCCCCGCGCCGGTCGGGCAGGTGCAGCGGGGCATGGCCAGCTGGTATGGCGCCCCGTACCATGGGCGTCGCGCGGCGGATGGCGAAATCTACGATATGGAGACGCTTGTAGCGGCTCACCGTACAATGCCCTTTCAGACCTGGGTGCGTGTGCGGAACATCTCCAACGGAAAGACGGTAGATGTGCGGATCATCGACCGGGGCCCCTTTGTCGGAACCCGGATCATCGATCTTTCGCACGCGGCGGCGAAGGAAATTGAATTGATCGGTCCCGGTGTAGCGGAAGTCGAACTGACCGTGATCTCGTCGCCGGTGCAGACGCAGGCCGCTCAATTCGGCGTGCAGGTAGGTGCGTTCCGGGAAAAGGCGAATGCGGAACGCCTGCAGCAAACCCTGATGACACAATACGGCGCGGCGCGCATTGTGGAAAGGTCCGGCGAAACTACGCTTTGGCGCGTCGTGGCCGGAAGCGAACCGACGCCGGAAGCCGCCGAAACCCTGGCGAGGCGGGTCCGGGTGGAACAGAAAGTGGTTCAGGCATTTGTTATCCGCCTGGATTAGTTTCCACTTGATTAAAGTCTGAGAAAAATTCGCCGCGCCGGCACTATATCTCTTAGATGAAACCTGCAGGCGAAGAACTACCCACTGGCTTCGTGGGACGGTCGCCCCGGATCGCCCAAATTCGCGGCCTGATCGAGAGAATCGGCCCCGGCCGTATGCCGGTGCTGATCCAGGGCGAGAGCGGTACCGGCAAGGAAGTGGCGGCACGGTCACTCTACAACGCAGCGCCAACCGGCGCTTTTGTGCCCATCGATTGCGGCTCCATGGTTGGCCCTCTGATGGAAAGCGAATTGTTCGGTCACACCCGCAACGCGTTTACCGGAGCAGGCGAGGCCAAACGAGGCCTGCTGGAACTGGCGCATGGCGGCACCGCGTTCTTTGATGAGATCGGAGATCTTGCCGCCGAGTTGCAGGTCAAGCTGCTGCGCGTGTTGCAGGAGAAGGAGTTTCGCCCCGTCGGATCCCTGCAGCGCATGAAAGTGGATGTCCGGATAATCGCCGCCACTCACCGGAACCTGGAGCGCGAAGTAAAGGCGGGCCGCTTCCGTGAAGATCTCTTCCACCGACTCAATGTAATCCGGGTGACACTGCCGCCCCTGAGGGAGAGGAAAGAAGATGTCCCGCTGCTGATCGACCGGTTCCTCCAGGCCAGTGGGCGGCGCTACCTCCTGACCCCGGAACTGTCGCAGGCACTGACCAGCTACGACTGGCCG
The DNA here is from genome assembly GCA_947467185.1 of Bryobacterales bacterium. Lineage (GTDB taxonomy): Bacteria > Acidobacteriota > Terriglobia > Bryobacterales > Bryobacteraceae > BOG-234. The sequence continues at coordinate 15,060 of CANIHR010000091.1, read as the reverse complement.
GGCAATATCCGCGAGCTGAAGAACTGCCTCGACCGGATGATGGCCTTCAACTCAGGCCCCCTGCTGCATTTTGCCGATCTGCCGACCCAGGTCATCAACCACATCCGCGCCACCAACGAACCGCATCTGGCCATGGCTGCCGCGGCTGGAGGCGGGTCCGTCCTGCCGACGGCACCGATAGTGCCGCTCCACCTGGTGGAACGCGGTGCCATCAAGAGCGCCCTCGACAACCTGAAGTGGGACCGCACCGAAGCGGCCATTCAGCTCGGTATCGGGCGAACCACGCTCTACCGAAAGATCAAGGAATACCAACTCGCGCAGGACTGATCGGGCGTCTTGCTGGTAGTCTCAAAGCTTGCGGATCGCGCTCGATGCCACGTACAGCGCAGGGGAATCCCTGTCCGGCGTCGGCGTGTATTCTCGCGAGATCCTGCATGGCCTGGCGACGATGGAACCCGGTTGCACCTGGGACTGGTTTTACCGTTCAAAGCCCTTCTGGCGGGGTCGAGGGTCGGCGGTACCGAGTAACGTCACCCGGCGACTCCTGGCGGACAGCCTGGGAAACCGCAGCGCAACCCTCTTTCACGGCCTCAACCAACGCTTGCCCAAACGGCGGTTTCGCCGACAGATCGCCACTTTCCACGACCTGTTTGTGTTTTCGGGAGAGTACAGCACTCCGGATTTCCGAAGCAGATTTCAGGCGCAGGCTCGAGATGCCGCGGCCGGTGCCGACCTGCTGATTGCCGTTTCCCGATTCACCGCCGGCCAGATCGAGGAATACCTTGGCGTGCCGCAAAGCCGCATCCGTGTGATTCACCATGGCGTTCTGCCGAGGGAAATCCCCGACACCCCCCGGGAAAACGTCGTCCTCTGCCTGGGAGCTATTCAGCGAAGGAAGAACCAGGCGGGTTTGGTGCGGGCATTTCGGGCGATGCCTTCAGACTGGCGCCTGGTGCTGGCGGGTTCGGAAGGCTTTGAGGCTCAGGAAACTCTGGACGAGATCGCAAAAAGCCCGGCACGCGACCGGATTTTGGTAACCGGCTACCTGACCGATGCGCAGGTGGGTGACTGGTACGCCCGCACCCGAATCTTTGCCTTCCCCTCTTTCGATGAAGGTTTCGGAATTCCTGTCGCGGAAGCCATGGCGGCCGGCATACCCGTGATCGTCGGGAACCGGTCCGCGCTACCCGAAGTGGCCGGAGATGCGGGAATCAGCATTGACCCGACGAAAGACGACACTCTGTCTGAGGCACTGGTGCGCCTCGCGGGTGATCCGGAGCTACGGGAAGAGCTGGGTATCGCCGGGCGGCAACGCGCCGCGCAATTCACATGGGAGACTGCCGTACAGCAGACCCTGGCCTGCTACCGGGAGCTGCTCTAAGCGTCCTCGTCGACCGCGATCCGAAGAGCCTTCAGGAAGCGGTGGTCGTGGGTGGTGAAGCTAACTTTGCCGGTCGTCGTTTCCGTCGGCTCATCAATCAGCACGTCCTCGGAGTCATCGTCCGAATCCGCCTCGTCCCGTTTGTTGAAGCCAATTGTCGCCTCCAGAACCAGGAAGACGTCGTACCCCGCACGTTTGATCTCTCCGATCGCTTCCGCGATGTTTTCGGAGTCGGACAACGATTCGTTGATGGCGTTGCCGAGATCCTGCATTAAGCCTTTCAGACGCTCTTCCAAGATGCTGCCCCTTTCCGGCTGCTCGCTCCGACTGAGCTTCACTCTCTGTTAACAGATGCACGCGCAGTACCAACAGTTCCGAGATTGGTCAAAACAGCAACCAACACAGGCTGATTTTTTGATTGTACAGGCGAACGACGCGGGGTACAACCGTCGATTTTGGTAGGATGAGGGTCGTGGGACGAGACGAACAAATCGCGCAGGCCGGACGTGTGGCAGGACGCTTTGTGGGTAAGATGATGCCCAAAGCGAAGGCCGCATCCGCCGCTGCCACCAAACAATGGGGGCCCACGGCGAAGCATTCCGAACAGTTCGTGAAACATGTGCTGCCCGCCACCGTGAAACCGATCCACGCCCTGTGGCATGAGATCCTCGGCTTTGTTTTTCTTGCATTTGCGGGGATTGGCGCATTCCGGATCTGGCAGCGATTCGGCAAGCTGCCGCCTGTCCAGTTGCTGATTATCGTGATCTTTGTAGCGGTCATGGCGGGCTATGGGATCTCCTCGGTCCGCAAAGCCCGCAAGATCTCGAAATCCTGATTGGGTTCGTTTTGCACGACACCTCCAAACCCGGCGAGTTCCCCTACACACGTGGGATATACCCCGACATGTACCGGAAGCGCCTCTGGACCATGCGCCAGTACGCCGGTTTTGGCACGGCCGAAGAGAGTAACGCCCGTTACCGGTACCTTTTGAGCCAGGGCACCACCGGCCTTTCGGTGGCTTTCGACCTGCCAACCCAGATCGGACTCGACCCAGACCACCCTCTGGCCGCCGGGGAAACCGGTCGCGTCGGCGTCTCCGTTGCATCCCTTGCGGACATGCGTAAGTTGTTTAACGGCATACGGTTAGACGAGGTCTCCACCTCAATGACCATCAACTCCACCGCGGCCATTCTGCTGGCATTTTACGTGCTGGTGGGCCGTGAGCAGGGAGTGCCGGTCAATAAACTGACAGGTACCATCCAGAACGACATCCTGAAGGAGTACATCGCCCGGGGGACCTACATTTACCCACCGCGTCCGGCGATGCGGATTATCACCGATTTGCTCGCCTGGGCCGCTGAATACGTTCCGGAATGGAATACGATGTCGATCAGCGGGTATCACATTCGCGAAGCGGGGTCGACGGCAAGCCAGGAAGTGGCGTTCACTTTTGCGAACGGCATCGCATATGTGGAGGCAGCCATCGCCGCCGGGCTGGAGGTGGATCGCTTTGCCCCCCGCCTCTCGTTCTTCTTTAACGCCCACTCTGATTTTTTGACGGAAATCGCCAAATTTCGGGCAGCGCGACGGCTCTGGGCTCGGCTGATGCGCGACCGGTTCGGCGCGAAAGATCCGCGGAGTACCATGCTCCGATTCCACACGCAGACTGCCGGGTCAACTCTGACCGCGCAGCAACCGCAGGTCAATCTCGTCCGGACGGCCATTGAGGCCCTGTCGGCGGTGTTGGGCGGAACGCAGTCGCTGCACACCAATTCCATGGACGAAGCGCTGGGCCTGCCGACGGAAGATTCCGCCCGCCTCGCCCTGCGGACGCAGCAGATTATCGCCCACGAAACCGGGGTAACAGCCACAGCCGATCCGCTGGGCGGTAGCTACTACATCGAAGACCTGACCGACCGGATCGAAGCCGAAGCGGTGGACTACATTGCCCGGATCGACGCCATGGGCGGGACCCTCCGCGCGATCGAAACCGGTTTCATCCAGGCGGAGATCCAAAACGCGGCCTACACCTGGCAGCGCGAGGTGGAGTCGGGGGCGCGAATCATTGTTGGAGTGAACCGATTCCACATGGAAGCGCCGGAGGGCGTGCCGCCTTTCCGCATCAATCCCGAAATTGAGCGTTCGCAGATCGCGGCAGTACAGGAAGTTCGGGCGACGCGAAACGCGCAGGTCTGGAAACAGTGCCTGGACGGGCTGGAAGCCGCGGCGCGAGGGGCGGAAAACCTGATGCCCCACATTCTGGCCGCCGCCGAAGCGATGGCGACCGTGGGCGAAATTTCTGACCGTTTACGCGCCGTTTTCGGGGAGTATCAGGAAGGTTCTTAGCTCGGCGGCGATCCGATCGAGCAGTTTGGGCGCGTCCGGCAGGACTTCCGCCATTAGCAGAGAGCCGTGGATCATGCCCGGCCAGCGCACTATCGTAACCGGCACCCCGGCGGCGCGCAAAGCTTCTCCGTAAGACTCGCCCTCATCCCGCAAGGCATCCAGTTCCGCCGTAATCACCAGAGCGGGTGGCAAGCCCCGAAGATCCGTGGCTCGGGCGGGCGAAGCGTCGGGGTGCTGGCGCTGCGATCGATCCGGCACATAAAGGTCCCAGGCCCAATTGCCTCGCGTCTGTGTCACCGTCGGCCCCTGTGCGAAGATTTGCCAGGATTCCGTGTTCATCGCGGCGTCGGCAACGGGATAAATCAGAATCTGACCCTTCAACCACGGGTTGCGACGGGCGGCAACGGCAGCCAGCGCTCCACCTGCGCTGTCGCCGAAGACCGCAATCCTCTCGGGGTCGATCCCCAACTCGGAAGCATGATCACGGACCCAGGCCGTCGCGGCAAGGCAATCTTCCACGCCCGCCGGGAAGGGGCTTTCGGGGGCCAGTCGGTAATCCACCGCCACAATCACGCAATTCGCAGCCTTCGCGACGTCGCGAAGAGCCGAATCGTGGGTTTCCAGGCTTCCGAGACAAAACCAGCCGCCATGGAAAAAGACGGCGGCGGGCAGGAGCCCTTCGGACGGACGATAAATCCGCACCGGAACCGGAGTTTGCCGGTCTTCAACATGGAGGAGGGGGGCACCGGGCCCGGAAAACGCGGAAATCCGCAACAAATAGCGTCTGGCAGATTCGATGCTGCCGTCGCGGTCGTCCATGGACGCCATCCGCTCCAGAACAGCCTTCACGGCCGGCGAAAGAGTAAGAGCCACGTCCCGATATTATCGGATGGATGAAGAAATACAGGATCGCGGCCATTCCGGGCGATGGCATTGGCAAAGAAGTAATCGCGGCGGGTCTGGAGGCGCTGGCTGTTTGCGCGCAGGCGGACGGCGGGTTCGAACTCGATGTAACCCACTTCGACTGGGGTTCGGACTACTACCACGCCCACGGCGTGATGATGCCAGCCGATGGTCTGGCGGCACTGAAGGACTTCGACGCCATCTATTTTGGTGCCGTTGGTGCCCCGGAAGTACCCGATCACGTCACCCTTTGGGGACTGCGCCTTGCCATCTGCCAGCCGTTTGACCAGTACGCGAACGTCCGCCCCGCGCGCCTTTTGAAGGGCATTTCGGGGCCATTGCGCGACGTAGGTCCGGCGGATCTGGACTGGGTGATTGTCCGGGAGAACTCAGAAGGCGAATACGCCGGCCAGGGCGGACGCTCACACCGCGGACTGCCTGAAGAAGTCGCGACCGAGGTATCCATCTTTACAAGGGCAGGCGTGGAGCGAATCATGCGCTATGCATTCCGCCTCGCACAGGGGCGGCCACGTAAATTCCTGACCGTGGTCACCAAGTCGAACGCCCAGCGGAACGGGCTGGTGATGTGGGATGAGATCGCCGCCGAAGTCGCGAAGGACTTCCCCGACGTGACCTGGGACAAAATGCTGGTGGATGCCATGACCATGCGGATGGTGTTGAAGCCCGGGTCTATCGACACCGTCGTCGCCACCAACCTGCACGCCGATATTCTGTCGGATCTGGCAGCCGCGCTGGCAGGCTCGCTGGGCATTGGACCCACAGCGAATCTGAATCCCGAACGCCGCTTCCCTTCCATGTTTGAACCGATTCACGGTTCTGCCTTTGATATCACGGGCAAAGGGATCGCAAATCCCGTCGGTACGTTCTGGTCGGGCCAGATGATGCTGGAACATCTGGGCGAGCCGGCTGCGGCGTCCCGCATGATGCGGGCAATTGAGGCCGCCATGGCGGATCCTTCGCTCCACACCCCCGACCTGGGCGGAAAGGCCACCACAGCGCAGGTGACGGCGGCCGTCTGTGAACTATTGAAACAGAGCGGATCTGAAACAATGTAAGGTATGTGTGGAATCGCGGGTGCGATAAGTCGGGACCGGGGCGCTGGTGACCTCGTTCGGCGAATGTTGCCCGCCATGGCCCGCCGCGGCCCGGACGGCGAAGGCATCCACGAATGGCCCGGTGTGGCGCTAGGACATCGACGTCTGTCGATTCTGGACCTCAGTCCTGCCGGAGCCCAGCCGATGCTGTCAACGGACGGTCGGACCGGCGTCACGTTTAACGGTTGCATCTATAATTTTCGCGAAATCCGCTCGGAACTGGAGAGCAGGGGACGTCGGTTCCGGTCGCAGTGCGACACGGAAATCCTGGTGGAAGGATACATGGAGTGGGGCCTGGAGAAACTGCTGCCCCGGCTGCACGGGATGTTCGCGTTCGCCATCTGGGATGACAAAACACAGACGCTGTCGATGGCTCGCGACCGTCTGGGGGTGAAGCCGCTGCTCTACGCGGAGACCGATGGCGGCCTGCTGTTTGCTTCCACGCTGAAGGCACTTCGCGGGGCTGGCGCGGGTGGGTCCGTTGACGTGGAGGCCGTTCGGGAGTTCCTGGAACTGGCGTTCGTCACGGACCGGCGCTGCATTCTGGAAGGTGTAAAAAAGCTGCCACCCGGGCATTTTCTGGAATGGCGGCAGGGGCAGTCGACGGTCCGGAAATACTGGGACTTGCCTTCATTTGGTGACGGCCCCGCGACCTCGTTCGAAAATGCCGTGGAGGAGACGGAGAGGTTACTGGTGGAGGCCGTTCGGCTGCGCCTGATTTCCGATGTCCCGATCGGCACGCTGCTCTCCGGAGGCATCGATTCCGGCCTCGTGTGCTGGGCGTTGAAGAAGCTGAACTCCAACGTCCGGGCGTTCACAGTGGGCGTGCCGGGAGACCCCACCGACGAAAGCAACGATGCCGCGACGGTAGCCCGCCAGCTTGGTATCGAGCACGAAGTTGTGCAGATTGACCAGGATGCCGCAGCTCCACTGGACGAACTGAATGCCGCGTACGACGAACCCTTCGCCAGCACCTCGGCACTGGGCGTTCTGCGAGTATCGCGAAGTGTCCGCAGCAAGGCGACCGTTCTGTTGACGGGCGATGGAGGTGACGACGTTTTCCCGGGTTACCGGTTCTTCCTGACCGCCTGGCAGGCTCAGCTTTTTGCGAATCGAACGCCCCGATTCGTAGCCAGTATGTGGCCACTCCTCCGCCCCCTGGTTGCTGCTGTTCCGAAACTGAGCGCAGGCCGTAATTTTCTGGACTATGCACTGGGTGGTATCGGGCCCTTCGGAAGGGTCCGGGACAAGGCTGGCTACTTCGAAGACCAGGGCATGATGGGCCCCGCGCTGGGGCACGCCCGCCCGGCCTGTCTCACCAGTGTGCCGGCATCTTTCGACTCTGCCCGGCGCCTGCTGGCCGATGTATTCCAATATCACCGGACCATGCACTTCACGTCCGAGTTCCTCCCTAAAGTGGATGGCGGCACCATGTACTACTCGCTGGAAGCCCGCGCACCTTTTATGGATCAAAAATTGTGGGAATTCGCGGCGACGCTGCCGGGTGAGGTCCACCTGCGCGGCGGCCAGATGAAGGCGGTGCTGCGGGAGATTGCACGACGTCATCTGGGTCCGGAAGTGGCTTTCCGCCGAAAACAGGGCTTCACTGTACCAGTGGAGCGCTGGCTGGCAACTCACTGGAAGGGCGAACTCGAAGTGCTGCGGGGGCCGAACGCCCTCACCCGGAATGGCTGGTTCGACCAGCGCAGCCTGAGCCGTGCGGTGGAAGATGCTGTCGCGGCCGGCAGCGTCCCCAACCAACTCTGGTACCTGATCGTACTGGAAAACTGGATGAGCAGGGGTGCGCCGGGCCGTGGCTAAAAAACCCGGAGTCCTGATCGTCTGTGACAGCTACCCGCCGGTACTGGGCGGTTCCGAGATCGAAGCCCAGCGGGTCGCCAGAGGTCTGATCGACAGAGGTTACCGGGTTCGGGTCCTTTGTTCCGGTGGCCCCCCGATGCCCGAAATCCGTCACTGGACCGACCCTTGTGGCATCCCGGTCAGTATTTTGACTCGCCGCAGCCGGGGCCGAATGAAGGACCTGATGTTCGCGCTGAATGTCACCTGGTCCCTTTTGGTGCGGCGCAGGGAATACTCGCTGGTTTACTTTCTGATGCAGGGTCTGCATCTCGCGTTCGGACTGCCCACCGCACATTTATTGGGAAAACCGTCAGTAGTAAAAATCTCGGGTGACGGAATTCTCACAATAATGAAGGGGGTCCGGATGGGCCGCTTCGAGCTGGAAAAGCTGCTCGAATGGAAGATTCCCGTGATGCTGCTAAACAAGCAGATGTTCCGGGAAGCTCAGAGCGTTGGCTTTCCGCAGGAACAACTGACCTGGATGCCGAATCCGGTGGAGATCGATCTCTTCCGGCCGGTCTCAGGCGACGAACAGGCGAAAATACGGGAGAGGTTACAACTGCCGCCCGGGGCAAAGATCGTTATTTACACGGGGCGTCTTTCGACTGAAAAAGGCATCCGGGAACTGATGCGCGGCGTCGCTGAGGCGGCCAGAACATGCCCGGAAGCCCGGATGGTGCTGGTGGGTGACGGACCGATCCGGGAAGAGTTGCAGGCGCTGGGGAGAATTCTGGACCAGGCAGACGACCGCTTCATCTTCACAGGTCGGGTACCGTTGCAGGAGATTCCGAACTGGCTTGGAGCCGCCGACGTCTTTGGCCTGACATCGCCGAATGAGGGTTTTTCCTGTTCACTGCTGGAAGCAATGTCGGCGGGCCTGCCTTCCGTAGTCAGCAACATCGAGGCGAATCTGCAATTGGTGGACGAGGGGATCCATGGCCTGACCGTGCAGTGGAATGACCCCAGGGCCATCGGTGCAGCACTCCTTCGACTGTTTGAGGACGAGGCGATGCGGGCACGGATGAGCAGTGCATCGCGGACCAGAGTGGTGGAAAATTACTCCATGGACAAGGTCCTGCAGCGCTATGAAGCGCTGTTCGGACGCTTGCCTGGATTGTCAGACGACGGTCCACACCAAACGGTATGATGGCATTGTGGGCAGATTTCTGTCATCGAACCCGCCGCCATCGCGTACGCCTGCCGCAGGTGCGCATCGACAGCCATTGGTGGCCCCCCGGACCAACGGGATTCTGCCGAATCGATTTGCTCCAGCGGTAGCGGTTGCGCCTCCGGCAAAAACCATGGGCTCCGGCAGTGTTGTGGAAGACTACGTGGAACCGGCTGCCCGCATGGCCTTCCTCGCGTCCGTCGCAATGGTGATCTTCCGGATGGCCGTGATGCCGGAGTTGTTGGCTTTTGTGGGTGCACCCCTTCCCTTGCTTTACCTGTTAGCTCCGCTGGCAGTTATCGGTCTGATAGCTTCCGGCGGTTTTGCAAGAGTCTACCGCGCTACGGCGGTCTGGTGCTGGACCGGGCTTGTAATTCTGATGATGGCCTCCACCCCCTTCAGCTCCTGGATAGGCGGCTCGGCGCAACACGTAATTTCCTATGTGAGAGTGGACTTTATCTGCCTGTTCGCGCTGGCTGGTTCGATTACGGTCTGGAGTCAGGTCCGATCGACCTATAAGTACATGGCCATTGCAGGGTTTATGGTGATCGCCGTCGCAAAAGTGGCCGCAAAGCCGGGTGGGGACGGGCGTCTCGCGCTGGACCTCGGCTTCGACGGTACCATCTCAAACCCGAACGACCTGGCCGCGCACATCGTACTGATGACGCCGTTCCTGCTTTATGTCATTGCCAAATCGGGCACCAGCAATCTGATACGGGCGGTTCTGGTCGGCACGCTTGGGGTGGGCCTGTGGATAGTCCTGGGAACTGCTTCGCGTGGCGCCATGATTTCGATGGGTGTGATGTCTCTGTATTTCTTTATTCGCATGAGGGGTTCTCAGCGCATCTTCATTGGACTGGCACTTCCCGTCGCCGCAGTGGTGCTCTTCATGTTCCTGCCACAAAGTACGACAACCCGACTGATGTCGCTTTTCGTGACAGCGGAGATTTCGGCGGGACAGGAGTTGGGTGAGGCAGAAGAGTCGTTCCAGTCGCGATCCTACCTGGTGAAAAAAAGTATTGAGTACACCTTGGCAAATCCGGTCTTCGGGGTTGGCATGGATCAGTTCGCGAACTATGAGGGCATGGCCCAGCGAGCTCTTGGCCAACGTGGAAACTGGCATCAGTCGCACAACAGCTACACGCAGGTGTCGAGCGAGTTGGGCATCCCGGCGCTGGTTTGTTTTCTGGGGGCACTCATCTCCACGCTCCGGCTGGTGAACACGCTTTACCGGCGAGCCAGGCGAGAAGGCCACGAAGAAATGGAGCAAATGTCATCCTGTTTCCTGGCCTCGATGATCGCCTACATGACCTGCATTACGTTTCTTTCGTGCGCGTACCGATTCACCCTGCCCGCCATGATCAGTCTGGGCGTGGCGATGTACTTTTCCGGAATGCGGGAACTGGACCAGAAGAAAGCGCTGGCGGGTCGATGAGCCTGTCCGGACCGGAGGCACTTGAGAAATACCGAGCCAGCCAGCAGGAACTGGCCAGAACCACGGATTTGGTCCGCCTGCTGCCCCGTGGGCGGAAGTCCGTTCTGGATGTCGGCGCGCGGGATGGACACTTCACCCGTTTGCTGACGGAGCACTTCCCTGAAGTAACGGCGCTGGACCTGACGCGCCCTTCGTTTGAGATTCCTGGCGTTACGACGGTTGCCGGGGACGCGACTCAACTGGCATTTCCGGACAACGCATTTGACTGCGTGTTCTGCGCAGAAGTTTTGGAGCACATACCGGCCCTCGAGGCAGCGTGCAAAGAGTTGTTGCGCGTGGCCCGGCATGAAGTCATCATCGGAGTTCCGTATCGGCAGGACACCCGGGTGGGACGAACCACGTGCCCCGGATGCGGGAAAACGAACCCACCGTGGGGGCATGTCAACGAGTTCGACGAGGCAAAGCTGCGGTTGTTATTTGTGGGCGCAGCGGTAAGAGAAGTTTCGCTGGTGGGCGAAAATCGAGAGGCTACAACCGCGCTGGCCGCCGGTCTGATGGATCTGGGCGGGAACCCCTGGGGCAGCTACGACCAGGAGGAACCCTGCATCTATTGCGGCAGCCAGATCATGCCGCCAGAACAGCGCAGTCTCGCGCAGAAAGTATTGTCCGGCGTTGCCGTGCGGCTGGACAGTGCCTTAAGGCCTTTTGTCCGACCGCACGGCAATTGGATTCACATGGTCTTCGCCAAGGACGAAGTCCGCTAGCGCGTTTCGAGGATTTCCGGATCGCCGACAGCCAGAACAACGCCGCGCGAATCCAGGTATTCGATACGGTAGATGTGCGCCCCCTGTCTTGCATCCACTTCAATGGTGCACGGGCTGGTGGTGCAGGAGTAGATCGCCTCTGCCCCGGAAGGGCGCGTCACACGCACTCGCGCTGAGACGGAACCCGGGACCGATGTTTGATTGAACGCCACCGAAGGTGTTAATCGAACCTCGGGCTGAAGCCCCCCCAGCCGCACGGCTGGCCATTGGTGTGACATGCCAATGCCGAACAGGAACCCCAACCATTTATAGCTCCACGTGGCGTCATTGTCGAGCGCCGTGAGGTAGATGTTATCGAAGTACGGTCCGCCGAGTTTCCCCCATTGCGAGCCGTAGAACTGGTCGCCGAATTGCCGGGTTTCCGCAGTCGGATTGGCCTCATAGGCCACCCGGATGGCGTTCTGCGCTTCGGCATTCAGAGTGCGGGAGGCTTCCATTTCAGCCGGATTCGCGCCGTACGAACAATTCAGGCGCGGATTCAGTTTAGGTTCGCACCCAGGCCAGCCACGCGCGTAGTGGAGCCCACCCGTAAGCGTGTCGAAGCCGGTTGTCAGGATATGGTTGGCCGTCGCGGCCGCGAGGTTCGCGTAGCCAGAGGCCGTCGGCCCGGTGGCACCCAGCGAAGCCAGTTTCATGGCGAAGACTTTGATCCCTTCGAGGAACGGTTCCTGCCCGAAGCCAAGTTCGTTCGCCCGGTAGGCCTGAACAGTACCGGTGGAGCCCTCCCAGGGGCGGTCGAGTCGGACGGTCGTTGAATCGACCCACTGGCAGGCGTAGAGATGATTCATCGTGGCGTGGTCAGCCACCCCCTCCGCGAAGGCCAGCCAGTTGAGGTCCGTCTCGGTCTGATAGCTGTAAGTGCCAGAATCGCCATCCCAGGGCGAAGCCATCGTTATGCTGTTCGACGAGTTGACGGTGAAACGACTGTAGAACAAGTAGGGCTGGCCAAGCCGCTTGCCGAGGATCACGATCTTGGCAGCCGGATTAAAGGCGCTGCCGGTTGCGGCAGTCACGCCGTTGGTCACGTTAATGGAACCGCCACCTGCGAAGGAACACAGCGACGGAGAGATGTCCGTACCCTTCACAGTCGCGCTGCCGCTGGTAACCGCGTAGGCGCCTTTTCCACCCCAGTAAGCCTGAGGAAACTCGTTGTTCGCGCCCTTGCAACCCTGGTCGCGGGTATAGGCCCTCGCCAGTTGTGCTTTCCAGTAAGAACGCTGATTTGGTTCCGAAGGGTCGCCGGTGTCCACGGGATCGAAGAGCGCCGCCAGGGCAATCCACGAAAGCGCGTATGCAGTTTCGCGGATATCGGAATCGCACCCCGAGATCACCGCGCCACCGCTGAACGGGTTTCCGATTGCGGAGGAGGCCAGCCGGCGGATTGCGTACCAATTTGATGTCCGCCCGTCAAGGATGGCTGCCGCCACCATGCCGGTGGCCGCCGTGCGCCTGGGAAGCTGACTATTCCACCCCTCGTCGAAGTCCGGAGATTGTGCCCAGTAGTCACCCACCATTCGGGCATTATCGCGGAACATTGTGTAGCCGGAACGCAAATACCCGGCGTAGTGTGCCAGCACCTCGTCGTAGTAGTTCGGGCCGAATTCCGAAAACCAGCTGAACGTCAGATAGCCATAAACCTGGCTAACCTGCGCTCCGTTGACGCTGGAAAAGATTTCCGTATGGTAGATCTGCGTGTCACTTTCGCAGGAGGAGACGGACATTGTGTTCCGGCCAGTGGTGCCATCCGGCCGCCGCCAGCCCCGAACGATATAGCGGGAAGCCTGGAGGACCGCATAGGCGAGCGAGGTCCCGGCGTCAGCGCCGGAGGGCCAGGGACGGCTCAGCACCAGCGTATTTGCAGAAGTCACCCGCACCGTTGAGAAGAAGGCGAACGGCTGACCATCGTGAGTACCAGCGATCCGAATCCGCTGGCCATCGAGAGTGCTGGCCCAAGACGTGCCCGAACCCGTAACCGCATTACTGCCCGGCGTTACCGAGACGGTGCCGGTGTTGTACTGAATCAGGCCACCTTCTCCAGGCCCCGCAGGACAAAAATCGGTGACAAACGTCGACCCGACCCCGACGGACTTAACCTGACGCACGGTGGTGCCCACGGCCCATGCCTGCGGTGCCGCGACACGTTCATACACACCCGCCCGCCAGGCACGTCCGTCGTAGCAAATCTGCAGAATACGCCCGGAGGCGGAACAAACGCGAACCTCCTCAATCGGAGCCCAGACGCCCGGCGCATGCAGCATCAGGACGGTTGGTAATGACGACAGGTCCAGCTTCGAGGCATCCGTCACCGTGATCTCGGTGGCACTGGCACTCAACGCTGAGGCAATCGTCGTCTGTTGCGGCTGACTGGCGAAGCCGGGAGTGTAACTGATGGTGCCAGGGAGGTCAACACCCCAGCCTGGGGGACTGATGGCCTGCAGCTGCGGGCTTCGAACCTGAGCCGAGCGGAGAGTCATCTGGTCGGCCCACGGCCATGGGTTCTTCCCAAAGGCAATCATGGGCCCGAACAATTTGTCGGCATCGGGATTCGCGTTCACAACCACCCCGTTGTCGTCCGTCGCAACCGCGCCAAACGCGAGATCGGTGGAAGTCGACTTTCCCGAGGCGTCCGTCACGAGTAGACGGACTTTGTATGTACCGAAAATGAGGCCACGAACCACGGGTCGGGCTGCGGATCGGTCTGACCAGCGTAGTGTGGTGGGGCCGGCAAGCTGCTGCCAGCGGTAAGTGACGGCATCTCCTGCGTCCGCGAGGGAATAGCTGCCGCTGCCATCGAGCGTGGCCGGGAAGCCCGCACGAACGGAGACCCAGTCAGACCAGGCCGGCGCGCCGCTGGTACGCAGGATGGCGGCCGGAATCTGGTCTGGAGTATTGGCAAATGCCACAGAGGGAAACGTCATGTTGTGGCCATTCCCGGAGGTGTCCTGAGTGTTGCCATCAAATCGGAAATTCGTGAAGGCTGCCTCGGTACTGGCAGTGGTAGGGGGCCTTCCGCCTTCCGGCACGACTGTTCGGTGTACGCGGAAGAAGCCCAGCCGCGCGGTAGTATATGCGCTCCCAAATCGCCCACCGCTGAACTGCCAGGGCTGGTGGCTTCCAATCGCGAGGACTGAACTGGCATAACCGGAACCGTTGTAGTTCCAGAGCTCACAAGTGAACTTTGACGTCGTCGTGTCGCGCTGAATCCGGACGAGGATATTGGTGCGGCCATTTAGCGACAGGTCACAAACTGACGGAGCCACTGAATCGCGCTTATCGGAGATGCGCAATGTTCCGCTGTTGAGAATGGCGGCAGATGCCCCCAGACCATTCAGGTCCCAAATATAGCCGTCGCTCGTCGCAACGGACGGAGCGACCCAGTCGTGAAGCTGAAACTCCGCACGCCATGAGATGTCCCCCGGATTGGGGTCATTCACGGCTGAACTCGTGGCCCCGGGGGTGAGGACCAGCGACTGACCTCCGAAAACCGTAAGGGGCGCCAGGGCGAGAAGCGCCAGAATCGGTATTTTCTTAATCATTACGTTGTCCTTTCTTATTGTAGGTAAAAGCTGCGGGATGCAGGATTTGGAACTGATGTCGGCGCCATCTGTACAACTCGCAGATGCGAAATACAGGAGTAACCGGAATCCGAGGTCGCACCGAGAGACAGGCGAAGAATTGTACTGCTGAACGTTCGCTGGACCGCAGCGTTGGCGGAAGGCCAAAGCAGCGCCGTGTTCAGCGCACCCGTGGCATCGGCAAAGTTGTTATTGGAGTTCACATCCAGCGTCAGGACCGTGGTGTTGTTGCTGTTAACTTTCACGTGGTTGTTCATCGGGTTGTTGCCGACACCATCCCCAAGGGCAACAGAGACGGCATAGACTCCGGTTGCCGGTAAATCAACCCGAAACACCAGAGGACTGCCGTTATTAAGCTGGCAATTAATCCCAGCCAGGCGGCTATCCGCCCAGGTCCCACGATCGCGATTGAGATAAGCTCCGGTCAGGGTCTCCCAGCCGAAGACGATCGTC
>CANIHR010000090.1 GCA_947467185.1 Bryobacterales bacterium | reverse complement strand
CGATGCCACCTTCGGTGAAGTTGTGGACATCGGAGCCACAGATACCAACAGCGGCTACCTCAACCTGGACTTCACCAGGCCCAGGGTCGGGAAGGTCCTGCTCAACGACGCGAAATTCGCGGACACCAGCTAGTTCGGCTGCTTTCATGGCGGTTAACCTTTTGCGAGGAATTCTTTAATTTCGTCGGCGAGCGAGGGGGGCGCGATGGCGAAGTTGCCACCGTAGATAGTGTCTTCCCCGGTGAAGTCGAAGGTGACGCAGCCGGCTTCCTCGGCGATGATCTTCAGGGGCGCGAGATCCCAGGGCTTGGCCTGCGCTTCGATCCAGACATCGGCGACGCCTCGGGCGACCATGACGGCGTCAAGGCAACCGCCCATGCTGCGGACGGTCCAGAATTTGGAGATCCAGTCGACGAATTCGGGGGCGAACTTGTAGCGGTGCATGAAGCCGAGACCATTGCAGCAGAGGAGGGCTTCGGCTTTGTTCTTCGGGTTGCCGCAGTGGATGCGCTTGCCGTCATGGAAAGCGCCGACGCCCTTCGCGGCTGAGTACATTTCGCCGAAGCCGGGATAGTAGGCGTGTCCGGCGACGATCTTGCCGTCTTCTTCGAGGCCAATCAGCATGCTCCAGGCGCGGGTGCCGCGGATGAAGTCGCGGGTGCCGTCGATGGGGTCGATGATCCAGCGGCGACCGTTGGTGCCTTCACGCATGGCACCTTCCTCACCGAGGAGGCCGTCCTCGGGAAACGCGGCGCTGAGTTGCTCGACGATGAGCTTTTCGCAGGCCTTGTCGGCCACCGTGACGGGTGACTCGTCTTCTTTGATTTCAATACCGATATTGCCCTGGCGGATCTGAACCGCCAAATCGCCAGCCGCGCGGGCGATCTCGGACACTATCGTCATTTCACGTTCGTATGCCATTCCTGATACCAGACTATCGCCCTCGGTTTGTTCGCGGCTTTGCTCCAGGCCGGGCGCTTTTTGAGCCCTGCTAGAATGATCCTGATGGAGAACTACCGCGACTTCGAGATCGGCCCCGACCCGTTTGGGCGCACCTGGCACATCCTGTTCAAGTACCTGCAGACGGGTATTTCGATTCGCCACTCCGATTCGGTGGACGTGTGTTTCCTCGCGACCAGTGGCGACGAGACGCTGAAACGCGTGGTTGTGCTGCATCACCCGGAAGTGCTGGCGTACACGAAGCGCAAAGGGATCGTCCTGAGCGACACCTGGTGTTCGCGCATTGCGGCCTTCAAACTGAAGCACGCGATTGAAAACGGCGAGGACATGGAGAAGGATTTCCTGGTCCTGAGCCCGGCGGAAATCGAACAACTGGACTACTCTCTTCGCAAGTGGGAAGAAGAGTGGCTCCGCACCCACGCCGCATAAACCACCCCAACAGGAATAGAATGTAGCGCATGAAGATTGCGCTCGCTGTTGTTTCGGCCACGGTGCTGGCTGGTTTTGCCTGTGCTCAGCAGAGTAAGGATATTCTGGCGTGGGCACCGAAGGCTTCAAAGCCAACCGAGTGGACGGGTCCGCACAAACCACATACGAAGTACGCGGACCTTCTCGCGAAGCATAAAGGCGAGGCCAACTGGCGTGAGCTGGTGGTGGACGACGAGCACCTGCGCAGCGAATACATATCTGAAGCCCCGGGGACGGTAACGCCCCGGCATTTCCACCCGGATACACGCGAGTGGTGGGTGATCACGGACGGGCAGATCCGGTTCCGCATCGATGGGCAGGAGCCATTTGTGGCGTCGAAGGGCTGGCTGGTACAGGTTCCTTACCGAACGGTCTTCAGCATGGAGACGGTGGGGGATAAGCCCTCGGTCCGGTTCGAGTCGAACATTGCGAATGCCACCACGATGTATCCCAGTGATGGCAAACCACCGCAGTTGAAGGGTTTTGATTTCATCCCCGTGCGTATTACCGGGCCGACCATGCCGGAGATTCCCGGGAATCGGATTCATGCGACATACGAGGAATTGGCGGCAGAAGCCGAGCGGACTCCGCGCAAGCAGGCGACCCTGCGGTTCTGCCATGACGACCGGGCGACCGTCAACTTCATCTATGGCTACGCGAAGGATCTGCCTCCCGTGACGGATGCTGACCTGGGGCACTATCATCCGCAGGGCGCAGAGTACTGGATTGTGCTGGGCGGACATATTCAGTACAAAATCGAAGGCCTGCAAACGTTTGTGGCGGAGCCGTTCGATGTGGTTTATGTGCCGAAATCGAAGTGGCACC
Source organism: Bryobacterales bacterium (assembly GCA_947467185.1). Classification (GTDB taxonomy): domain Bacteria; phylum Acidobacteriota; class Terriglobia; order Bryobacterales; family Bryobacteraceae; genus BOG-234. The sequence goes on along the minus strand of CANIHR010000090.1, from coordinate 16,890 downwards.
GGGCGCGGTGGTTCGGGGACGGGCCCTCGACCAGGCTGGCGATGAACGGATATTTCGATATTGGACACCTTTTCGAGACGCAGCCGCAGAAGTGACATAATAAGCGCGATGCGCCTGGTCCCCGCTTTACTGGTAGCAAGTGTCGCCCTGTCGGCGGCAGATCGCGAAATCTCGTTTTCCAAAGACGTACGGCCGATCTTTGAGAAGACGTGCTGGAATTGCCATGGGCCTTCGGTGCAGTTATCGGGTTTGAGTCTGGTTTCGCGGGAAGCGGCGTTGAAGGTAGTGGTTCCCGGTTCGGCGGAGAAAAGTAAGCTGTATCGCCTGGCAGCGGGGCTGGAGAAGCCTGCGATGCCGATTGGCGGGAAGTTAACCGCGGCAGAAGTGGAGACGCTGAAGCTTTGGATCGATCAGGGCGCTGCGTGGGAAGCAACGGTGATTACGTCCGCGGCTCCCGTTGTGGCGGATCCGCCGATTCGGCCAGAGGAACGAGCTTACTGGGCGTTTCAGTTGCCGGTGAAGGCGAAACCTCCGCTTGAAAGAACGAACCCAATCGACGCGTTTGTGCAGAACACGCTGGCGGCGAAGGGCAGGAAGCAGCTGGGACGCGCGGACCGGCCGACTCTGGTTCGGCGGGCGTACCTGGATCTGGTCGGGCTGCCTCCGACGCCTGCCGAGACGGCCGCTTTCGTGAATGACTCGGCTTCCGATGCGTGGCCCCGGCTGATTGAAAAGCTGCTGGCGTCGCCGCAGTATGGGGAGCGCTGGGGACGGCACTGGCTGGATCTGGCGCGCTACGCGGATTCGAATGGCTTTGAGCACGACTTCGACCGCCCGAATGCGTGGCGCTATCGGGACTATGTGATCCGGGCGTTCAATGAAGATAAGCCCTATGACACGTTCCTGCGCGAACAACTGGCGGGCGATGAGATTCCGCAGGTTACGAATGACAGTCTGATTGCGACCGGGTTTCTGCGGAGTTATGCGAAGGTTGGGTACCGCGAGAAGGATAATCCGGAGTTTCGGTTTGAGTATCTGGATGACATGATCGCAACGGTGGGCAAGGGTCTGCTGGGACTGACGGTCCAATGTGCGCGGTGCCACGACCATAAGTTCGATCCGATTCGCCAGGCGGATTATTACCGGCTGCAGTCGGCACTATGGGGTTATGTGGAGGTTGATCATCCCCTGGTTCCGGCGGCGGAGGCGGCTGCATATAAGAAGCGGACCGCCGAGGTAAACGCCCAGATCGCCGAACTGCGGGCGCAGATTCGGGACATCGACCAGCCGTACAAGGCGAAGTTACTGCCCGCGAAGTATGCGAAGTTTCCGGCCAATGTGCAGGAAGCGATTGCGATCCCCGAAACACAGCGAACTCCGGGTCAGAAGCTGCTGGCAGACCAGGTGATTCGCGGCGTGGGTGTCTCGGAAGCGGAAATTGCGCGGGTTATTTCCGACGCCGACAAGGCGAAGAAGCAGGGTTTGCTGGCGGAGATTGCGGCTGTGGAGAAGACGCGGCCCGCACCGATTCCGATGGCGATGGGTGTCACGGACGGCGACTACCGGTTTACGCCGGATGGTCCGGGCGACGAACCGGCACCGGGCAAGGGCAAAGGGAATTATGCGGGCGAGGGTTCGTATGTCCATGACGGGGCGGGGCGGTATCAGGCTCCGCCATCGTGGTTTCAGATTCGCGGCGACGTAGCCAGCCATGGTCCGGAGACAAAGCCGGGCTTTGTGAAGGTGGCGACGTACGGGAATCCGGCGACGGAGCTGACACCATCGACCTCACATACGTCGGGACGGAGGCTCGCGCTGGCCGAGTGGCTGGTGTCGCGGGCGAATCCCCTGACGGCGCGAGTGGCCGTGAACCGGATCTGGTACAACCACTTTGGCCGGGGGATCGTTTCGAGCATCGATAACTTCGGCAAGATGGGCGAGTTACCCACGCACCCGGAACTGCTGGATTATCTGGCAACGGAGTTTGTGGAGAAGGGCTGGAGCACGAAGGCGATGCACCGGCTGATCATGACCTCCGAGACGTACCAGGCAGCGTCCGACGGCAGCAACGACGGGCTGCTGGCAGCATTCCCGCAGCAGCGTATGGACGCCGAAACGCTGCGCGATTCGATACTGGCGGTGAGCGGCGGGCTGAACCGGAAGATGGAAGGGCCACCGGTGTTTCCGGTGCTGCCGAAGGACATTCTGCAGTCGATGACCAATGGCATCTGGAAGCAGAAGGACGACAGTGCGGAGGTGTGGCGGCGGTCGGTTTATATCTACCGGAAGAGGGGTCTGCCGATGCCGCTGCTGGAGGTGTTTGATCTGCCGAACCAGAACCTGACTTGCGGGGCTCGGAACATAACGACGGTACCCACCCAGGCTCTGGCGCTGATGAACAACGAGTTCATATTGAAGCAGGCGGATTTATTCGCGCAGCGCCTGGCCGAGGGTGCTCCGGGCGATGCGGGGAAGCAGATTGAAGCCGCGTATCAAATTGCGCTGTCGCGGGCGCCGAAGGGTGAGGAACGCGAGATTGCGCTGGGGTTCCTGAAGGAACACACGCTGAATGACTTTGCGCACGTGATGCTAAATCTGAATGAGTTTCTCTATGTCCGGTAGATCTCGGCGGCAGTTCCTGTTCGACGCCGGGGGCGGGATTGGGAGCCTGGGTCTGACCGCGTTGCTGAGCGAACAGGGCCTGCTGGGTGGGGCATGTTCCGTAGGCGGTGGACCGGCGAAGAAGCCGCACTTCCCTGCCCGGGCGAAGTCGGTGATCTCGCTGTTCATGAGCGGTGGCGTGAGCCATCTGGATACCTTTGACCCGAAACCGGCACTGCGCAAGTACGCGGGGCAGCCGCTGGAGGGCAAGGGCGATGTGATCGTGCGGCAGGGGAATCCGGGACCGCTGATGCCGAGTCCGTTCACCTTTAAGAAGTACGGCCAGAGCGGGATGGACGTATCGGACATCTTCCCGAAGATGGCAACCATGGTGGATGACTTCGCGCTGATTCGGTCGGTGCATTGCCAGTCGAATGACCATGTGCAGGCGCACTACGAACTGACCACCGGGATGATCCGGATGGGGTACCCGAGCGTGGGGTCCTGGGTCTCGTACGGACTGGGTTCGGAGAACCAGAATCTGCCCGCATTTGTGGTGATCTACGACATGCACGGCGGGCCGTTCGGGGGCCCGGCGAACTGGGGCACGGGCTTTATGCCGGCGACCTATCAGGGGACAGTATTCAGGTCGCAGGGTGTGCCGATTATCGATCTCCGTCCCCCATCGAGTATGTCGGATTCGCAGCAACAGGCTCGGCTGGGGCTGCTGGACAAGCTCAACAAGATGGATGCAGCGCAGTACCCGGCGAACTCGGAATTATCGGCGCGAATCGCTTCGTATGAGCTGGCGTACCGCATGCAGTCCTGCGCTCCGGAAGCGGTGGATATTTCGGCGGAATCCCCAGCCGTGAAGAAGCTGTATGGTCTGGATGAGGCCCGCACAGAGCCGTTCGGGCGCCAGTGTTTAATGGCCCGGCGACTGGTGGAGCGCGGGGTTCGCTTCGTGCAGTTGTATCACGGCGGGCTGGGGATTCAGAACGTGGATACGTGGGATGCGCACGACAACATCGATGACAATCACCGCCGCCACGCGGCCGAGGTGGATGGCCCGATTACCGGGCTGCTGACCGACCTGAAGGCTTCCGGGTTGCTCGATTCGACGCTGGTGATCTGGCACGGGGAATTTGGTCGGATGCCGATCTCACAGCGTGGTGTGGGACGCGACCATAACCCTGGGGCGATGTCGATCTGGATGGCCGGAGCGGGAATCAAAGGTGGCCAGATTATCGGCTCCACCGATGAGTTCGGTTACAAGGCGGAGGACCAGCCGGTGTCGATCCACGATCTGCATGCAACCATCCTGCACCTGCTCGGCATGGACCACACGAAGCTGACTTACCGCTTCAACGGGCGGGACATGCGGCTGACGGATGTGTACGGGAATCTGATCCCGCAAATCACGAAGCTTTAACGATTCGGGTGTTAGAATCGGGCGACTATGCTTCGTAAATGGCTGCCCCGCGCCCTGTTCGCCGCCTCGCTGGCTTCGCTCCTGGCACTCGCACAACTGAATGTCGCCCAGAAGCGGTGGTACAAGGGCAATCTGCACACGCATACGCTGAACAGCGATGGGGATTCCACGCCAGATCAGGTGACAACCTGGTACCGCGAGCATAAGTACAACTTTTTGACGCTGTCCGACCACAACTTCATGACTGAGGTGGGAGGTCTGAATGCGGTGCACGGGGCGAAGGAGAAGTTCCTGCTGATTCCGGGCGAGGAGGTAACCGACGCCTACGACAAGAAGCCGATCCACATGAACTCGTACAACCCGGCGGCGATGGCGATCCCGCAGCATGGCACCAGCGTGGCAGATACGATTCAGAACAATACGGCCGAGATTCTGAAGGCGAATGGACTGCCTTCGCTGAACCATCCGAACTTCGGGTGGGCGGTGACCGCCAAGGATCTGCTGTCGGTTCGGAACCTGAGCATGTTCGAGGTCTATAACGGGCATCCGATGGTGAATAACGATGGCGGTGGCGGATTCCAGTCACTGGATGAAATGTGGGACGTGCTGCTGACAGCGGGACAACGGATCTATGGCATCGCCGTGGATGATGCGCACCACTTCAAGACGATCGGGAAAGAATACTCGAATCCCGGGCATGGCTGGGTGCAGGTTCGCGCGGCGGAACTGACGCCGACGGCGATTTCGACGGCCCTGGCGCAGGGTGATTTTTATGCCAGTTCCGGCGTGACCCTGAGCGAGGTCTCGACGGCCGGTTCGGAGTACAAGCTGACCGTGGAAGGTGCCGACTGGGAGAAGATAACCACGTATTTCATCGGCGAGGGCGGCAAGGTGCTGGCGAAGTCGTTCGACCGGAAGCCTGTTTACAAATTCACAGGCCAAGAGCGGTATGTACGGGCTCGGGTGGAGTCTTCCAGCGGGTCGAAGGCCTGGGCGCAGCCGGTCTTCCTGGCGCGATGACGCGGCGCTTAACCCTGGGCCGTTTCCTGATCCACTTCATCGAACACCCGCTGCGCTATGTGCAGCGCGGTATTCGCCGTGGGCCAGCCTGAGTAGAAGGCGAGATGCGTGATCATCTCGATCAGCTGCTCGCGGCTGATACCGTTACCAAGCGCCTTTTTCAAGTGAAAGGGCAACTCGTTCGTTCGGTAAAGAGAGATGAGGCTGGCCACGGTTATGAGGCTGCGATCACGCGGCGATAAACCCGGACGCGCCCAGACTTCGCCAAACAGGACTCTGTCCGTGAGGTCGGCGAGCGCCGGGGCGATGTGCCCGAAGGCCTTCTGTGCAACACCTGGTTGATCTGACATATTTTCTCTGCTTCCAACGGTAGCGCAAATCGGGGAAATATTTTCCATTCTCCTGTTAGGTTTTGCGCGCTGGCTTCGCAAGACCTTAGTGACGGCGGGTTTCCGCCTGTCCCAAGGAGAGTATGAGACAACACATCAAACTGCTGTTCGGGGTCCTGTTAGCCCTCGCACCAGCATGGGCAATGCCTGGAATTACGATTGGAGGCGCTGTTTCTCCGCTGCAAAGCGGGAACAGCCTGCAGCTTTCGGCGACGCTGACAGAGGTGTCCGGCCCTGTTTCGTGGTCGGTGAATGGGGTGGCCGGCGGCAACAGCGCTGTCGGCCTGATTACGGTGGCGGGTAAGTACACCGCGCCGGCGGTGGTGCCCAACCCCAACACGATTACTGTGGGCGCGACGGCTATGGGAGTAACGGGGACGGCTTCGTTGACAGTGATTCGTCCCCCGGCAACAATCGCTTCCTACTATCCCTATTCGCTCTCGACGGGCGCGTTCACCATGTCGGTGGGCGGGAACAACTTCGCTCCCGATGTGCAGATTCAACTGAGCGGGTTGACTGTAACCACGCAGTATCAGTCGCCGTGGAACGCGAAGATCACCGGCACAGTTCCGGCGGGCTTGAAGATTACTTCCTACCTGAGTGTGACGCTGCCGGGGCCGGGTGGTATGACATATACCTCGTCTTCCGGTATCAATGTGAATGGCGGCGGACCGGCTGGCGGTGGAAGTCAGACGGTTTCTGTGTCGGTGAGTCCCTCGACCGCAAACGTGCTGAAAGGCGCGACACAGCAGTTCAACGCGAGCGTCTCGGGGAATGCGAATACGTCTGTGACCTGGAGTGTGGTGGGTGGCGGCAGCATCTCCGCTGCGGGCCTGTACACCGCACCCGCGGTGGTGCCGAATCCGGCGACGGTGACCGTGAAGGCCACCAGCGTGGCGGACAATACGAAGAGCGCCTCGGCGACGGTGACGATTCAGGAGCCCGCCACGCTCCCGACGATCAGCACTATGGCACCCGCTTCCCTGCCCCTTGGCCCATTTACGCTGACCGTGAATGGCACCAACTTTGTGAACGGCGCGGTTGTGAATGTAGGCGGTGTGGCGCTGGCGACGACGTTTGTTTCATCCACGCAACTGACCACGAAGGGTGTGACCACGATTCCGCAGCAGGGCTCGAATGTGCCTGTGCTGGTGACGAACGGCGGGCAGACTCCGGTGAACTCGGCGGCGGTTTCCATTCCCGTGGGTGTGATGAACCCCGTGGTCTCGGCTTCTGCCGCAATGCGGTTCCTGGAACAGGCGGGCTTCGGGCCTCGTCCGGCGGATGTGATGCACCTGCAGCAGGTGGGCTTTCAGGCGTGGCTGAATGAACAGTTCGCACTGCCGACTTCGCAGTTATTCAATGCGGCGGGCGGCGGTTACATCTATGACATGTCGGGACGCTTCATTAACAACGCCTCGAATGCCCCGGATCAGTTGCGTCAGAAGCTGGCGTTCGCGCTGCACCAGTTATTTGTGGTGTCGCTGGTGAAACTCGATTCGCCGACCGCGGTGGTGCCGTATCAGCAGAAGCTGTACGAGAATGCGTTCACGAACTATCCGGCGCTGCTGAAATATGTCACGCTGGCGCCCGCCATGGGTAAGTACCTCGACATGGTGAATAACGACAAGGCCGATCCTGTCACTGGCTCGGTCGCGAATGAGAACTATGCCCGTGAGATTCTGCAACTGTTCAGCATCGGGACCGTGCTGCTGAATAACGACGGTTCCCCGGTAATTGGCGCGAATGGCCGCCCGGTAGCGACTTACGACCAGAACACGATTGCACAGTTCGCGAAGGTCTTCACGGGCTGGTGTTATGCACCGCAGCCGGGGAGTCCGAACATCGGCCACAACGGCTATAACTTCGATGCGCCGATGACCGCATGGGATCCGTATCATGACACCACCGCCAAGACGCTGCTGAATGGCGTAGTGCTACCCGCCGGGCAATCGGCGCAGCCGGATCTGGATGCGGCGCTGGCGAACATTGTGGCCCACCAGAACGTGGCTCCGTTCATCGTAAAGTTCCTGATCCAGCATTTTGTCACCAGCAACCCCTCGCCCGCTTATATGCAGCGTGTGGTGCAGGTTTTCAACAACGGCGCGGTGAAGGGCGATATGAGGGCAGTGATCTCGGCCATCCTGCTCGACCAGGAAGCGCGCGCCGGGGACAACGGTTCGGTGACGGCTGGCTTTGGCCATCTGCAGGAACCGGGTCTGATTATCCCGAACATTCTGCGCAGCTTCAGCGCCACCGTGGATGACGGCAATATCTTCAACTACGAACTGCGGCAACTGAGCCAGAACCTGTACGACTCGCCTTCGGTGTTCAACTACTACACGCAGCTGTATCAGTTGCCGAACGGTCTGGCAGCACCGGAGTTCCAGATTCAGACTCCGTGGGCCGCGATCTACAAGATCAACTTATTCGACAGCTGGTTCGGAGCTTATCAGGGCACGCAGGCGACGTACGGGTCGGGTGCTGCGATTGATCTGTCTCCGTGGCTCGCGATGGCGGGAAATCCGACGGCGCTGGTAGAGGCCCTGGATGCCACACTCACGCGGGGTCAGATGCCGGCAACGATGAAGCAGTCGATCATCTCAGCGGTGACGGGAACCTCGGGGGATTTGAAAAAAGTTCAGGTTGGCACTTACCTGATTCTCACTTCGGCCTGGTATCAGGTAGCTCACTAACTTTACGGAGATAAAGGACCAATGTCTAACTTTTCACGACGCAGTTTCCTTGATTACACACTGAAGGCGGCCACCGGATTCGCCGGGGCGTCCATGCTGGGCCGGCTGGGCGAAATGCAGGCCTTCGCGGCGGGGGGCTCGAACTATAAAGCCCTGGTTTGTGTGTTCCTGAATGGCGGTAACGATGGCCACAACACCATCGTGCCGATGGCCACCGCGCAGCAGAACTACGCGCAGTACGCGACGGCCCGGCAGACGATGGCGATCAGCCAGGGTCAGCTGTTGCCGGTGGCGGTGGGGGCCGACAGTTACGGCCTGCACCCTTCGCTGGTTGAGGTGCAGAACCTCTATAACCAGGGGAAGGTGGCGATGCTGGCCAATGTGGGGAGCCTGGTGACGCCGATTACCCGGCAGCAGTTCCTCGCGAAGTCGGCACCCATTCCCGACTCACTGTTCTCGCATTCAAATCAGGCGAACCAGTGGCAGGCTGGCCGGGGCGATGACTTCGCGACGACCGGCTGGGGCGGGCGCGCGGCGGATCTGATGCAGAGCATGAACGCACCGTCGCAATTCCCAATGGTGCTGGCGACCGGTGAGGGCGGGTTGTACTCAGTGGGCGCAGCGACGGCTCCGTCGATTGTGCCTCCGGGCGGTGCGCTGGGACTGAATTCCACCAGCCTGACGTCGCGGACGACAGCGTTCCAGCAGTTGATCGCCTTCGATAGTGGCGTGCAGTTGATGCAGGCGTCAAACCAGATCACGCAGCGAGGCGCGAACGATTCGCTGCTGCTGAAGAATGCGCTCAATTCGGCGACTCCGGTGCAGACCGTATTCCCGGGCAGCCAACTGGGGCAGCAGTTGAAGCAGGTGGCGAGTGTGATGTCGGTGCGCGGGTCGCTGGGGATGAACCGGCAGATCTTCTTCGTCTCGATTGGCGGCTTTGATACCCACGGCAGCCAGTTGCCGATTCAGGCGGCCCTGCTGCAGGACGTGAGCCAGTGTCTGGCGGCGTTCTATCAGGCAACGATTGAGCTGGGGATTGAGGAGGCGGTGACGACCTTCACGAACTCCGAGTTCGGGCGGACGCTGCAGTCGAGTTCCGGTGGCGGTACCGACCATGCCTGGGGTGGTCACCAGATCATCCTCGGCGGCGCGGTGAAGCCGGGACTTTACGGCACCTTCCCGACGCTGGCACTGGCAGGTCCGGATGACGCGAACAATCGCGGCACCCTGATTCCGACGACGTCAGTGGAACAGTACGGCGCGACGCTGGCAAAGTGGTTCGGCGTTCCGGCGGCGAGCATGGCGAGCGTGTTCCCGACGGTGGGGAATTTCGCTTCGCAGGATCTGGGGTTCATGCTCTAGAGCGGGATCCAGATTTCCACGCCGCCCAGACCCGTGACGGGGTTGAAGGCGAGGCCATACTTCTCGAATTCCGGCGCGCGGGCGACCGTGTAGCCGGATTCGGGAAGCCACTGGTTGAAGATGGTGTGCCAGGTACGTCGAATCCCCGAGATGTGGTCGCGGTGAGTGAAGACCGCGTATCGCCGCTCGGGGATTTGTACGTGATGCCAGCCTTCCGGAATGCGGGCGAGGCTGGGGACTTCAACGCCGCAAATGTATTCGATGTTGCCAGCGCCATCGGGATTACAGAGGACTCCATACGCGGTTTGCCCGGGTTGCAGGTGGGGGCCGAAGCGCTGCCACTGGGCCGGGATATTGGCAGAAGTTTCGTCGTTGTAGCTCTGCCCGAAGCCAGCGATGAGGAACGCTTTGGTGGTTTCGAAGCGGGGTGGAGCGAGGTCGGTGAGGAACGATTGGTCCATGCGGATTGGCTCGATCAGTTGGATTGTACTGAGATCACCGCAGGTACGGAGGGCTTCGGGAGTCCGGCCAAACTGGTCACGAAAGGCGCGGGTAAAGGCCTCGTGAGAGTTGTAACCGGCATCGAGAGCGACCGCGAGGATGTCGGGTGCCCCCTGCGCCAGGGTTCGCGCGGCCTGGGTGAGACGTCGCTCGCGGACATAACGCATGATGGAGCGGCCGGTGGCGACCCCGAAGGCACGAGTCAGGTGCCAGGGGCTGACGCCAACATTCTCAGAAATCGATTCCAGCGTGAGCGGCTGGTGAAAGTGGCTTTCGATGTACCAGAGGGCTTTATCTGCGGGACTCAGCACAAGGTCAGGGTAACGAGTTTGGCCAGCAGTCGCTTGATCGAAATTGCGCCGCTTACTTCTTTTTCGTGGCCGGGGTGTCCACAACTTCTTCGCCGAAGGTAATATTCGTCTCGGCGCCGAACCGCTTGTAGTTTTCGTACTTCACAACCATGCGGATACGCTGCGAGCTGGTCTGAAAATGAAGGACGTCGTCTGCGTGGGTATAGACCGGGAACCAGTACTTGCCATCCACCTGAGCGCGGTAGGTTTCGAACTTCGGGAACTGATTGTCCTCGCCCTTTTTCAGCTGGCCGACACCTTTGCCGAAGGTCTTGACGATCTGTAGGTCGCGGTCATCCACCCAAATTTTGCCTTCGAAGTAGCGCTCGCCCTTCGCCATCGCTTTCGGCTTCACCTGGAAGGTATAACAGGGGATTTCGTCCGCATTCTCCTTGCCCGTGTACTTGATCTCGTACTTACCGATGTCATCCGAGGTGAGAACGAAGGGCTGGACAGAGCGGAGATCCTGCTCATCCTGCGGCGTCAGCACGATGTTGTGGAGCGTAATGACTGGCGCGTACGTTACCTTTTCCACGCGCTGGCGATTCGGCCCGAAGATGATGTCCGAGACGATTTCCCACTTGCCCGTCGCGCGGCCACTGCCGTCGAGCTCCTCCATCTTCACCGACTGCTTGTAGGTGTAGGCTTCGCGAGCCTTACGGAACTCGGCTTCCTTCGCGGCGAACTTCTGGATAACCTCTTCCGGAGGGAGGTCGGCGGCGAGGATGGGCGTCGCTCCGGCGAGAGCCAGCGCGGCGAATGAGAGGGCTAAGTTTTTACGCATTCCGGTTCCCTTGATGGACGTATTCACTAAGCTATCAGTTTCTTCGCGATGGTGAGCAACTGCATATTGGCCGTGCCTTCGTAGATGCGGCCGATCTTAGCGTCGCGCCAGAGCTTTTCCACGGGGTAATCCTTCGTGACGCCCACACCGCCGTGAATCTCAATGGCCCGGGACGCGATCTTTTCGGCGACATCGGCGGCGAAGTACTTGGCCATGGCGGCTTCCTGCACGAACGGGAGACCGGCGTCGCGCAGCTTCGCTCCGTTGTAGACCAGCAGACGTGCGGCTTCCAGTTCCACGGCCATTCGGGCGAGATCAAACTGCACGCCCTGGAAACCCGAAATCGCCTGGCCGAACTGCTTCCGCTGCTTCGCGTACTTCACGGCGTGGTTGAGAGCACCCTGCGCCAGACCCGTCATCTGCGCCCCGATGGCGATACGGCCTTCGTTGAGGGTTTCGATGGCGATCTTGTAGCCCTTGCCGACTTCGCCGAGAACATTGGCGGCCGGGACACGGCAACTATCGAGGATCAGCTCGCAGGTGGAAGAGGCGCGAATGCCGAGCTTGTCTTCCTTGCGCCCCACAGTGAATCCGGGCATGTCGCGCTCGATGATGAAGGCGGTGATGCCCTTGTAGCCGGCAGCAGGATTAGCGTTGGCGAAAAGCACAAAAATCCCGCCCTCGGCCGCGTTGCTAATCCACATCTTGCGGCCGGTGAGGAGGAAATCGCCGCCGTCGGCGCGGGCCGTGGTGGCAAGCGCGAAGGCGTCGGAACCGGACCCCGCTTCCGAGAGCGCATAACAGCCGATGGTATCGGTGGCGAGGCGCGGGAGGAAGTGTTTCTTATGTTCGGCATTGCCCCAGCGCAAAATGGCGTTATTGACGATGGTGTTTTGGACATCGACGACCACACCGACGGACGGATCGACAGCCGAGAGTTCCTCGATGGCCAGGATGCACTGGAAGAAGCTGCCTCCCTGCCCCCCGTACTCCTCCGGGATCTCAATGCCCATCAGGCCAAGTTCGAACAGTTGCTTCAGCAACCCGGCGTTCATGTGGGCCGCCTCATCCATTTCGCGGACCAGCGGAACGACCTGCTCCTTCGCGAAACGGCGTACAGTATCGCGAAGAAGGGCGTCTTCCTCGTTCAGATGCGTGAGTGGCATGATGACTACGCCCGGCCCAGCATGGCCGACAGCGGCTTCCAGGTTTTGCCCTGCGACTCGGCAACGCTGCTGTGAGTGATCTCGCCGCGATAGGTGTTGACGCCCGCCGCGATCGCCGGATGCGTCAGACAGGCCTCTTCCAGACCCTTGTTCGCCAATTCCAGCAGATAGGGGAAGGTGGCGTTGGTGAGCCCGAACGTGGAGGTGTGGGGCACAGCCGCAGGCATGTTGGACACGCAGTAGTGGAGCACGCCCTCGACGAAGTAGATCGGGTCTGTGTGCGTCGTGGCGTGGGAGGTTTCAAAGCAGCCGCCCTGGTCGATGGCGACGTCAACCACGACCGAACCCCGCTTCATCAGCGAGATCATGTCGCGGCGGACGAGCCGGGGGGCCGACGCACCGGGGATCAGGACGCCACCGATGACGAGATCGGCGTGGCGGAGGGTGTCGGAGATGGTGTACGCGTTGGACGCGAGCGTGACAACACCGCCGTTGAAGATGTCGTCCAGTTCACGCAGGCGGTGCAGATTGCGGTCGATGATGGTGACGTGTGCGCCCATACCGGCTGCGATACGAGCCGCGTTAGTGCCAACCACGCCGCCACCGAGGATCGCGACGTTAGCCGGAGCCACGCCCGGGATGCCGCCGAGGAGAATGCCGCGACCGCCGCTGGGGCGTTCGAGGTATTGTGCGCCCACCTGGACGGCCATACGTCCTGCGACTTCGCTCATGGGAGTCAGCAGCGGCAGCGAGCCGTCGCGCTCCACGATCGTTTCATAGGCGACGCCATTGACGCCGTATTTCACCAGCTCGTCGGTTAATTCCGGCAAAGGGGCCAGGTGTAAATAAGTAAACAGTGTCAGGCCGGGCCGAAAATACTGATATTCCGACTTCTGGGGCTCCTTTACTTTGACGACGAGTTCCGCATCGTTCCAGACATCGGCGGCTTTGGCGACGATAGTCGCTCCGGCCCGCGTAAATTCCTCGTCCATCAGCGAGCTGCCTTCGCCCGCCCCTGCTTCGACCAGCACCTTGTGGCCAGCCTCTGTTAAAGCCGCGGCCCCGCTGGGCACAAGGCCCACCCGCGTCTCGTGATCTTTCACTTCCCGTGGAACGCCGATAACCATACTTCTATTGTGTACCCGTTTTGAGTTACCGGCGAAAACCAGTATTGGCGACTCGAAGAAGACGATATCCGGGGGCGAGACCGGGGACAGATACCGGTTCCAGCACGCCACCACGTTCCATGGCTTCCACAGAACGGCGATAGGTGGCGGCTTCGGGGAAAGCAAGATCAGGAGTGAGGACGACGAAGCTACAGGTTTCACCCAGAACGGCAGCGGAAAGACCATCTGGCGTTACAGGGATACCGCTGGGCTGCAGGACGGCCTTGTAGTAGTCGGGGGAGAAGCCACGGATCGTCTTGCGGCCTGTCTGGAGATAAATGGCCGAGTCGAGATTGGCAGCGATGACAGCACCGGGGGGCGTGTTGGTGTTGATGAAGTCGAAAAGACGCTGCATCTGTTTCCAGTCGTTGGGCTCGGCGTCGGAGACCGGGAGTTGGCCCGAGGGCAGCATGCGGAAACGCTCGTAGTCGAGACGGACGACCATCCCGATGAGAAGGACGAGGACGGCGGCGACAACTTCCCGGCGAATGATGTTTCGGAGGCCACGCCAGAAGATCCAGAAGACGAGGGGCAGCACCGGTGCGATCGCGTTCTGCACCGGTCCGAGCACGACGAGGAGCAGCAGCGCGTAAAAAGCGAGGAAAAGATCCGGGACGAGTTGGCGTCTGCGCCAGAGGCTCAGGATAAGAAAACTGACCGTCACGCTGACGGCCCAGACGTCCTGAATGCCGCTCAGGAGGGTCCACACGGAGGAAAAGAGGTAGAGGGCGTTGCTGCCAAGCGCGAATAACTTTTCGTTGGCTTCGAGGCTGGTGAGGATGCTGTTACTGGCGTGCGTCATCCGACCGTAGTAGAGCTGCGAGGGAGCATTGGCAAGCGACCAGCCGATCCATGGCGCAGCCAGCAGGATTGCCGCTGCAGTGAAAGTAACAGCTTTGCGGAGCCGCCCATAAAGCAACAGAATCAGAGCGCTGGCGATTATGAGGGGCAGGCCGCCCGGACGGGTGAGGGCAGCGAGGCCAGCGAAGATGCCCGCCGGGAGAGCCTTTTCATCCAGCAGGGCCAGAATCGCCGCAGCGGTGAGGAGGCCGAAGAGCGATTCCGGCATCAGGTTGGTGCCGAGAAAGATGACGGTGGGGCAGGCTGCCGCGAGCAGGACGACCAGGGATGCGCCGCCTTCCGACGCGCCCAGGCGGCGGAGCAGACGGAAGGAGATCCAGAGCCAGCCAACGGTACAGGCCAGGGGGAGGAGCTTCAGCCACTGCGCGTTGGAGGACACCAGAGAGAAGATGCCGAGCAGTACAGGAAACAGAGGAGGAAAGGTCGTTTGCGGGATTGGCGTGGGGAGGTTATCGACGACATAGCCATGCCCCGCAAAGATGGCTTTCGCGGTGACCAGGTAGGCACCGTCGTCGTGATAAAGTCCAATTGCGGGAGAGAACCATGCCGCCAGATACAGGGCAGCTACCGCCGCGAGAGCGGTGAGGATCATCCAGCGGACAGTTTTGGGTGAGATGCGGGTCAAAAATCGAGTCTAGCGTCTCGTCATGCGTGAGAACGGGGAGTGAATACGAAATGTCGGTTCAGAAGTTGAGGCGCATCACCCTGGCGTTTGTGGCGATGGCCACTTTGTTGCCAGCCGCAGAGAATAAGGCAGCATCGGACAAGGCAGGTCCTCGCGATAACTACAACATCCCGCTCTGGGATGCGGGTAGGGTTCCGAACGCAAAGGGCGACGGACCCCTGGATGCTCCGTTTCTCACGGTATTTCTCCCGCCAGAGGGCAAGGCAAACGGCGCATCGGTCGTGATCGCACCCGGAGGCTCCAACATCATGCTGATGTATGGAGCAGAGGGCATCGATATCGCCGAGCGCTACAACGAATGGGGCGTGGCAGCTTTTGTTCTTACGTACCGGCTTGCGCCGCGCTATAACGAGGTCGCGCGTGTTCAGGATGGACAGAGGGCCATCCGCTTACTCCGGGCGAAGGCTGCGGAATTCCATCTGGACCCTAAGAAAGTGGGGTATATCGGATTTTCGGCGGGCTCCAACATGGGGCGTACCGTGGTGGCTTCGGCGGGCCCCGGAGATCCGAATGCAGCGGACCCGATTGACCGCCTGGATTCCCGTCCGGATTACCTGGGGCTAGTTTATGGCCCAGGCCGTGCCACGCCAGGAGAGAACCTGAAGAATTTCCCTCCGGTTTTCCTGCTGTCGGCAGCCGGTGATACCGGACCCTCGCTGGGCAATGCCGCGTTCGCGCAGGAGTTAATTCGTGCGGGGGCGGTAGTAGAGCTGCACATCTACCAGAAGGGCCACCACGGGTTTGGTGATGGCTTCGCCAGCGGAACGTATTCCGATTGGATGGGACGCCTGGAACATTTTCTGAAGCAGGGTGGCTTCCTGCCAGGAGGTAGAGAATAGTGCGCTGGGTTTCTGTGGCAGCACTGACCGTCTTCCCGCTGCTGCTGGCAGCACAGATGAAGTCTGTGAACGACGGGTTCGGGGACATGATGCTGGTGTCCGGTGGCCCGTTCAAAATGGGCGATAACTTCGGTGATGGTCTGCCGCGCGAGCGTCCCGTGCACACGGTGGACGTGGACACGTTTTACATGGCAAAGCTGGAGGTTACGAACGCACAGTGGCGCAAATTTCGGGATGATCCGGCGTATGATGACCCGAAGCTGTGGCCGGGTGGGCGTCCGATGCCGAAGGACCAGATACCTTACTGGACGCAGGCAAATAACCACGGGGGCGGCACGCCGGATTCCGACGACTATCCTGTCCTGGGAGTGAATTGGGATGGCGCGGTCGCCTACTGCAACTGGCTAAGCGCTAAGACCGGCAGGAAGTACCGGCTGCCAACCGAAGCAGAATGGGAAAAAGCGGCCCGCGGGACCGACCAGCGGCGCTATCCGTGGGGGAACAACATTGACCACACCTATGCGAATTACGTTGGGGCGGCGGCGTTCGATACAGGGATGAAGGTGGGAACATACGACGGCTCGAAGAGGGGCGAGTTACAGACGCACAACGGGGCGTCGCCATATGGTGTCCTCGACATGGCGGGCAACGTGATGGAGTGGTGCTCAGACTGGTACAGCAAGGACTACTATGCCGCTTCGCCCCGGAAAAACCCCAGGGGGCCGGCAACCGGAGCGTACCGCGTCATTCGGGGCGGAAGCTTCTTCTTCGAGGCGCTGGACCTGCGGACGTATGCCCGGCAAGCGGGTTGGCCTCAGTTGCAGGCATGGCGGATGCTCGGGTTTCGGGTGGCTCGCGATCAGTAATATGCACCGAAAAGCGGCACCTGACAAGCGCCCTGTGCTACACTAACGGTTTATGGCAAGAGTATGTGAAGTTTGCGGCAAGGGCCCTCAGTTCGGACACAAAGTCAGTCACGCACACAACGTAACCAATCGTCGCTGGAACGTGAATTTGCAGAAAGTGCGTGCGTTG
>CANIHR010000089.1 GCA_947467185.1 Bryobacterales bacterium | reverse complement strand
CCGTCGCCCGAAACACCAACGTAAGTCAGTTCCCGGTTTGCGGCATTTGCGCCCGTCGCGATGGCCGGCATACGACCGTGCGCCGAGTTGAAACCATGCGCGCCATTCACAAAGTAGGTTGGAGTTTTCGACGAGCAACCGATGCCGCTCAGCTTGGCCAAACGGTGAGGTGGCGTGGAAAGCTCCCACAGAGCCTTTACGATGGCGGCGGTAATCGAATCGTGACCGCAACCGGCGCACAATGTCGACATCTGCCCTTCATAGTCCCGAATCGTAAGACCCAGCGCGTTCTTCGCGAGACTCGGGTGCGCAACAAGCGGTTTAACGATAGATGGCATTGAGTTCCTCCACGTTCACAGCTAAAATATCCAGCACGTTTTTCGCGCTCAGGGGGAAGCCCGAATACACCAGCACCGGGCGGATTTTATCTTTTGCCACAGGCGTTTCCAGCGTCAGCAGCGAGCATAACTGCCCGTCGCGATTCTGTTCCACCACATAGCAATAATCGTGTTCTTCGAGGAAGGCTTCCACTTCCGCAGTGAACGGGAACGCCCGAATCCGCATGAAGTCCATCGGCCGGCCCATCTCATCCAGAATGTCGAGCGCTTCACGCACAGCCGGTTCGCACCCGCCGATCGTGATCATGCCGACCTTCGCGCCCGGGCGACGCTCAATGATGGCGGGAGGCACCGAGCCAGCCGCTTCCTTGTGCTTCGCGAGCAACCGGTCCATCACTTCTGCGTACTCATCCGGAATTTCCGTGTAGCCACCAAACTTGTTGTGGCCCGAACCACGCGTAAAGAACGCGCCCTTCGAGTGCACGCCTGGCAGTGTCCGAGCCGGAACCGCAGTCCCGGATTCCGGCAGATACCGGAAGAACTTGTTCATCTTCTCGAGCTGTTCGGCCGTCAGCACCTTGCCGCGGTTCGGAACATACGAGTCATCCCACTTCAGCTTCGGCGTCACCCAGTCGTTCATGCCGATGTCGAGATCCGACAGCAGGAACACTGGCGTCTGGTACTGCTCGGCCAGATCGAAGCACTGCGGAGCCATTTCAAAACACTCCGCGGGACTCGACGGGAACAGCAGGATGTGCTTCGTATCGCCATGCGACGCATACGCGCACTCCAGAATGTCGCCCTGCTGTGTCCGCGTCGGCATACCAGTCGAGGGACCAACGCGCTGCACGTCTACCACCACCGCCGGAATCTCGGCATAGTAAGCCAGACCCAGCAGTTCGTTCATCAGCGAGACACCCGGACCAGCCGTCGAAGTAAACGCGCGCGCGCCGTTCCACGAGGCGCCGATCACCATTCCAATGGCGGCCAGTTCGTCTTCGGCCTGCAGGAACATGTAGTTATTGGCGCCCGTCTCCGGGTCCTTGCGGTACTTGTCGGCAAAGGCCTTAAAGTTGTCCATCACCGACGTTGCCGGGGTGATGGGATACCAGGCCGCCACCGTCGCGCCGCCATAGATACAACCCAGCGCGGTTGCGGTGTTGCCGTCGATCAGAATCTTATCTTTGTTGCCGTCCATCTTTTCCAGATGGAACGGCAGCGGGAAGCTGTAGTTTTCGCGAATGAAATCGCCGCCCAGCTTGAGAGCTTTGACGTTCGATTCGCGCAGACCCTTCTTCTTGCCATACTTCTCTTCCAGAAGCTGGGCCACCACGTCGGCATCGATATTCAGCAACTCAATCAGAGCGCCTGCGGTGGCGATGTTCTTCATCAGGATGCGCTCGCGCACTTCCTTGAAGTTCTCGTTGCAGAGTCGCGCCAGAGGCACGCCAATGAACGTCACATCGTCGCGATGGAGCTCCGGATCGAGCGGCCAGGTCGAGTCGTACAGCACATAGCTGCCCGGCTTCACTTCCTTGATGTCCCGCGCATACGTCTGCGCGTTCATCGCCACCATCAGGTCGTAGTCGAGAGCTCGCGCCGTGTACCCCTTCGGGTTCACGCGGATCTCGTACCAGGTGGGAAGTCCCTGAATATTCGAGGGGAACAGGTTCTTGCCGGACACGGGCACGCCCATCCTGAAGATGGCCTGCATAATCAGGCTGTTGGCGCTGGCGGAGCCTGTTCCGTTGACGTTCGCCAGTTTGATTGCAAAATCGTTGATGCGGCTACGCATGAGTGAGTTCTAACTTAGTGGACGCCTGACCGGCGTAAGTGATGTTCAACTGCGATTTCTGCATATCCCATGCAGCCGTGGGGCAGCGTTCCGCGCACAAACCGCAGTGCACACACAGATCCTCATCCTTCATCATGAGGCGGCCCGTGTGGGGCAGCGGTTCGGAAGCGAAAAGCTCCTGGGAAATATTGATTGCCGGAGCCGACAGGCGTTGCCGCAGTTCGTCTTCCGGGCCATCCTTGGCGATTGTCAGGCACGAGAGCGGGCAGATGTCGATACAGGCATCGCACTCAATGCACTTGGCGGCCTTGAAAACCGTCTGCACGTCGCAGTTCAGGCAGCGCTGCACTTCGCGCGCCGTCTGTTCCGCCGTGAAGCCCAGTTCCACTTCCACATGCAGGTCTTCAAAGCGCTGCACCAGATCGACGTGCGTCATCTTCTGGCGCTTCGCCGGGTTGTAATCGTTGTGGTAGCTCCACTCGCTCAGGCCCATTTTCTGGCTGACGAGATTCACTCCATAACCCGGACGCTGTGCCGTCGAAACACCCTGGCAGTGATTATCAATCGAAATCGCCGCCTGATGCCCGTGCTCCACAGCCCAGATGATGTTCTTCGGACCCCATGCCGCGTCTCCACCAAAGAAGACGCCGGGCCGGGTGCATTCGAACGTGGTCTGATCCACCTTCGGCATGCCCCATTTGTCGAATTCGATACCCAGATCGCGCTCGATCCACGGGAAGGCGTTGTCCTGGCCAATCGCCAGAATCACGTCGTCGCAGGGGAGGATCACCGTGTCGATCACGGTCGATTTCTTCGCTTCGGCATCCCATTCCAGGCGCTCAAATTCCATACCCGTCAGGACGCCATTCTCAATCACGAACCGCTTCGGCGCGTGGTTGATAACGATTTCAATGTTTTCTTCTTCTGCGTCTTCCAGTTCCCACGGGGAGGCCTTGAAGTAGGCACGCGGACGGCGTGCCATGACCTTCACGTCCTTACCGCCCAAACGGCGTGAAGACCGGCAGCAATCCATGGCAGTGTTGCCGACACCGATGATCAGGACCTTTTCACCGATTTTGTCGATGTGCCCAAACGCCAGCGAACTCAGCCAGTCGATACCAATATGGATGCGGTCCGATTCATTCCGGCCCGGCAGATCCAGATCCTTGCCGCGAGGCGCGCCCGAACCGACGAAAATCGCATCGAAGCCTTCATCAAGAATGGCCTTCATGCTGGTGGCCGGCGTGTTGTAGCGAATGTCGACGCCCATATCGAGGATCGAATTCACTTCGGCAGCCAGCACCGGTTCCGGCAGCCGGAACGACGGAATATTCGTCCGCATCAGCCCGCCCGGCTTGTCGTATCTTTCAAAGATGGTGACCGAGTAGCCGTGCGGCATCAGGTCATTCGCCACCGTGAGGGACGCCGGACCCGCGCCAATACAGGCCACGCGCTTGCCATTTTTCACTTCCGGAGCCTTCGGCAACCGGTCGCTGATATCGCCCTTGTGGTCGGCGGCGACGCGCTTCAGGCGGCAAATCGCCACCGGCGTCTCTTCACCAGCCGGACTCGGCAGTCTGCCACGACGGCAGGCCGGTTCGCAGGGGCGGTCGCAGGTTCGTCCAAGAACTGCGGGGAACACGTTCGACTCGCGATTGAGCATGTAGGCGTCGGCGAACCGTCCCTGCGCAATCAGTCTGATGTATTCGGGAACGTTGGTATGTGCGGGACAAGCCCACTGGCAATCGACTACCTTATGAAAGTAGTCAGGATTGCTGGTATCTGAGGGGTGCATTCAGTCTTTTATCCACCTGGAAAGCCCTGAAGGGCAGCATCGGCCCACAGGGGCCCCAGTCATTCAGAGTAATTCTATCGAACGGGTTACGACGACTCCCGAAAGCGGCCTCCCACTGCGTCTTTTCGCTCATTTTAACGGCCATCGAAAGGCCTTCGATATGATTTCGGGTAACAAGTTAAATGGCTGCGACAGTTGGAGTACCCAGGGAGTCTTGCGCCGGGGAACGGCGCGTTGCACTGACGCCTAAAGCATGTGAAGCACTTGCGAAGGCCAAACTTTCGGTCATCGTGGAACGTGGTGCCGGCGAGGAAGCGGGCTTCCTCGATGAGGACTACGCCGCGAAGGGCGCGCAACTCGGCTCGCGCGCTGAGGTCTTCTCGTCCGCAACGGTGATCGTGCAGGCGAAAACCTATGGGTCGAACCCCGACCATGGGGCTGACGACCTGCCCTTACTTCGGCCTGGCCAGCTTTTGATCGGCTTCGGCGACCCACTTACCTCACTTGCAGAAAATTCGGCCCTTGCCTCGGCAGGGGTTTCTTTTTTTGCGATGGAACTGGTGCCTCGGATTACCCGGGCCCAGGCGATGGACGCCCTTTCGTCTATGGCCAGCATCGCCGGCTACGAAGCGGTGATTCTGGCCGCTGGCGCACTACCGAAGATCTTTCCCATGATGATGACCGCCGCCGGCACCATCACCCCGGCCAAAGTTCTCATTCTGGGCGCGGGTGTCGCCGGCCTCCAGGCAATTGCTACCGCCCGGCGGCTTGGGGCTGTGGTCAGCGCCTATGACCTCCGTTCTGCCGTCAAAGAACAAATCGAGAGCCTCGGCGCGAAATTTGTAGTACTCGATCTCGATACCGGGGGCGGGGAAGGCGGCGGCGGTTACGCCAAAGCCATGGACGAAGCCTTCTATCGCCGCCAGCGCGAACTCCTCACCGAAGTGATCCGCGAACAGGACGTCGTCATCACCACCGCAGCCGTTCCTGGCCGCAAAGCTCCCATCCTGGTGACGACACCCATGGCCGAAGCCATGGCGCCCGGCTCCGTCATCGTCGATATCGCCGCCGAACGTGGTGGCAACTGTGAACTCACCCGCGTTGGTGAGACCGTCGTCCATAAGGGCGTCTCGGTGATCGGCCCCGCCAATCTGCCGTCACGCGCCCCGTTCCACTCCAGCCAGATGTACGCGACGAACATCGTGAACCTGCTGAAGCTGATCACCAAGGATGGCGAACTGAATATCAATATGGAAGACGAAATCGTGCGCGAATCGCTGGTTACGCACGGAGGCAAAATCGTGCACCCGAAACTTGCCACGCCCTCGTCTCCCGCAGCAACCTCGGAGGCCACGCAGTAATGAATTACGAATTCGGGCTGTATGTCTTCATGCTCGCGGCATTTATCGGTTTTGAACTCATCCGCCGCGTTTCTCCCTTGCTCCACACCCCGCTCATGTCGCTGACCAACGCCATCGCGTCCATCTCGGTCGTTGGCGCCATCCTGGTCAGTGGTGAAGAGCATGCCAGCACTTTGAGCCGCGTTCTCGGCTTCATCGCCGTGGTCGCCGCCACCACAAACCTGGTCAGCGGCTTCCTCATTACGGACCGGATGCTCAAGATGTTCCGCAAGCGGGAGCCCAACACCAAATGAGCCTTCTCGCCCTTCTCTACATCCTGGCCGCTGCGCTGTTCATCATGGCGCTGAAGTGGATGAGTTCGCCCGCCACCGCCCGTCGCGGCGTGGTCTCCGGCGAAATCGGCATGTTGCTCGCCGTGGTCGGCACCCTCATGCGCCATGAAGTGGTCAGCTATGAGTGGATCGTCGGGGGCCTGATCGTCGGCGCCGCCATCGGCGTCCCGCTCGCCATCCTGATGCCGATGACGCATGTTCCGCAACGAACCGCAATCTCGCAGGCCTGCGGTGCCCTCGCATCGGCGCTCATCGGCACCGCCGAATATTACCGGCAATACCCCAAAGGCTTCACCATGGGGGCGTTGTCGCTGGAAATCCTGCTCGGCTTCCTTACGTTTACCGCCAGCCTGATGGCCTTCGGGAAACTGAACGAAATGCTGCCCTCGCGGCCCATTACGTTCAAGGGGCAGAACTACGTCAACCTGCTGCTTCTGCTCGTTGCCGTCGGCATCGCGATCTCGCTCATCATCAACCCGAATC
The DNA here is from genome assembly GCA_947467185.1 of Bryobacterales bacterium. GTDB lineage: Bacteria > Acidobacteriota > Terriglobia > Bryobacterales > Bryobacteraceae > BOG-234. The sequence continues at coordinate 13,093 of CANIHR010000089.1, read as the reverse complement.
AGCCGATGTTATTCCCGATCTTCGTGGGCATCGCCATGACGTTCGGTGTCCTGTTGATCATCCCCATCGGTGGCGCGGACATGCCCACCGTTATCGCGCTGCTGAACTCCTATGCCGGCCTCTCCGCCAGCGCGATGGGCTTTGCGCTCGACAACAAACTGCTCATCATTGCTGGTGCCCTCGACGGGTCCTCAGGCCTGATCCTCTCCATCATCATGTGCCGCGCGATGAACCGGTCGTTTACCAACGTGCTGTTCGGTGCGTTCGGTCAGTTGCAGGCCGCCGCTGTGGGTGGTGAAGTGAAGCCCGTCCGTTCGGCCAGTCCGGAAGAAGCCGCGCAGATTCTCGAATCGGCCAGCAGCGTTGTCATCATCCCGGGTTACGGCATGGCCGTGGCGCAGGCCCAGCATAAAATCCGCGAACTCTACGACGCTCTGACGAAGAAGGGCGTGGATGTGAAATTCGCGGTGCACCCGGTCGCTGGCCGCATGCCGGGTCATATGAACGTCCTGTTAGCCGAGGCCGATGTTCCCTACGACAAGCTCGTGGAAATGGACGACATCAATCCGGAAATGGGTATGACGGATGTGGCGCTGATTGTCGGCGCCAACGATATCGTCAACCCCGCCGCGAAGAACGACCCCACCAGCCCGATTGCCGGGATGCCGATTCTGGATGCGTATAAGGCCCGGACCGTGATGATCATCAAGCGAGGCATGGCGGCGGGTTTTGCGGGTATCGACAACGAACTCTACTACGCGCCAAATACCCTGATGCTGTTCGGGGACGCGAAGAGTTTTGTGGCGAGCCTGGTGAAGGAACTGGCTGGCGGCGGACACTAAAACTAAAATCAGGTTTCGAACAGATCCCGAGGCAGGCCAGATTGCCTAACAATGGATGAAGCCGTCCCGCGCGCCAGCACGGCGTGGCGTGGAACCGGAACGGTTACCGTCCCGGCTTGAGTTCGAGACTGGAGTATCAGGTGGCTGCCCTTTTGACGCACGATTTCAAATCCGTGCCGTTGGAGTATCAGGCACATTTCGTCGCCTGAAAACACCCGCATCTTACCCAACAGGTACCTCAACCTGCGTAATAAATGCCTGCCCTGAAAGGCGCCGGTCAATCTCCGGAGGCTCGGCCACTTCGAAGAAGAGCGTTAGCGCTTCCACCAGATTGGTTCGTGCCTCTTCAACAGAATGGCCCTGGCTGGCGATGTCCAGTTCCGGGCAAAGGGCCACGTAAACGTCGCCGTCGCGCTCAATGATCGCGGTGAATCGTTCCATCCGTACCATAGTTCCGAGTCTAGCTCAAGTTGCTCAGGCTGTTCTCGCTCTACTTCACAAACTCCGCCAGGACAGCCTTCCGCAGCAACCCCGGCGGCAGCAGCCCCTGGCTCAAAATGAAGTCGTGAAACTTCCCCGCGTCAAACTTAGGCCCCAGCGCCTTCTCCACTTCCAGCCGTAACTCCAGCAGCCGTGAGTACCCGTCGTAATACGAAACCGCCTGTCCCGGCATGCGGAACGTGAACCGCTCCACCTCCTCCGTCGCAAACGCCCTCGAACAAACCACGTCCTCTTCCAGCACCCGCATCGCCTGCTCAGGTGTCACCTTCCCCGACTGCAGCTCCGGATCCAGAAACGCCCGCGCCGCCCGCAGCATCCGCAGTTGCAGCGAAATCAGCTTGCCCTCATCCGGCATATACGGCAGCATGAACCATTCCGAATAGAGTCCCCAGCCCTCCACGTTCGTGCTGTTAAACGCGAACATCGCCCGCGCCAATGACACGCCCCGCTCCACCATCGATGCGAACTGCAATTCATGTCCCGGCCGCGCTTCATGCGCCGTCAGCGTCCAGGCCGCAGCCGCGAAGGTGAAGTCGTCATACTTCAACTCCACTCCATGCGCACCCTTCGTGGCCAGCGGCAGCACGAAGCTCCCGCGCTCGCCCCGATTGTTCATCAGTGGCGGAGGCTGCATGTGCGGGGCGGGCTGCTGCGCCGTCTCGGCCGCCGACGCAATCACGATCCGAGCCGGTCTCTCCGGCAGCGTCAGCAGCTTATTCTTACGGACGATCTCTTCAATCGCCTTCAGCGTCGCCTCGTACTTCGGCAAAATCTCATCCGCAGCGAACTGCTCTTTCTTCAGCGCCCGGATCACACTGCGATAGTCCGAACTCGGCAGGTTCCGCGCCTTCGCCACCCGCACCGCGATCTCCGCCATCTGCTTCTGGATATCGACAAAACCCTCATGCGCCAGTTTCGCCAGATCGGCCGATGTGTAATCCACGCCGTAGTTATCCAGTGCCGTCTGATAGATCGCCGGAGGTAAACGGAAATCCGTCCGCGCCCGCGGCATTACTTCCTTCCGCACGAACTCGTCATACTCGGCCAGTTGCTCGCGCAGCTTCGCGTAAGCCTCACTGTAACCCTGCAGCTTGTACTTCTCCAGCAGAATTCCCAGCCCGGTCACCAGCGTCGAAGTGTTCTCCAGATTCTTCTCGACCTGCTCCTTCGCCGGACCCAGCAGCGCCGGATTCTTCGCTTTCTCTCGGTACCGCTCCATCGCCAGTTTCGTGATCGGCGTATATCCGGGTTCCATCCCCGTATACCGGCGCAGACGCACCACCGCCGCCGGACGCCGCGCCGCGCCCGTCTGCTCATCCAGCAGTGTCTTCTCGCCCGCGAAAATCAGCCCCGCCACGTTCATGTATGGCAGGAATGTCTTCTCGTTCACTTCCTGCGAACGGATATCCCGGTCCACATCCGCGATCAGAATCTCCAGATCCTGCTTCACGAGCGGGTCCGTTTCCGCCGCCAGCCGCGACTGCAGTTCCTTGCGGGCTGCCGCCATGTCCGCCTTTGCCTTCGCGCTGTTCTGCTCAGTCGGCTGCGAGATCTTCTCGTCGAACGCCAGGTCCCCCTGCGACGACGCCCCCTCGGGGCCGTACTTCGCGCTCAGATCCAGCAGCAGCCGCGCGTTCTGGTTGCTCTTCACTACCCAGGCCTGCGGTGCAGTCTGAGCAAAAAGCCCAAACCCTAACAGAGCAATCAAACAGCGTGAACTTACCATATCCGGCACCCCTTTTCACTCACCATCGGCTGACCCGCCTGACACCCAAACGCCTTTTGAAACTCCGGCATATTTTGCACCACACCATTCACCCGGTAACGACCCAGCGAATGCGGGTTCGTCAGAGCCTGCAGTCGCGCCGCCTCTTCACTGATGTTCTGGCACCACACCTGCCCGTACGCAAGGAAGAACCTCTGCTGCGGCGTGAAATCGGCCACCGCAGGCATGCTCTTGCCACCCGCCGCATCCAGCTTCGCAATCGCATCCATCAGTGCCATAAACGCCAGTCGCACGCCGCCATTATCCGCGCCATTCTCACCTAACGTCAGCTTCCCGTTCTGGTTGGTATCAGCCGTGACCTTGAACGCTGCGTATTCCTGCACAATGCAGTCCGCACGCTCTTTGAACTGCTTCGCATCTTCTTCGGTCCACCACTCACGCAGATTCCCGTCGCCGTCATACTGTCGTCCCGAGTCATCGAACCCGTGCGTCAGTTCATGGCCCACAACCGCGCCGATCGCACCGTAATTCGCCGCATCATCACCGCCCTTGAAGTAGAACGGAGGCTGCAGAATTCCGGCCGGGAAGTTGATGTCATTCGCCGCCGCATTGTAATAGGCGTTCACGGTGGGAGGTGTCATGCCCCACTCCGAATTGTCTGGCGGATGCCCAATCTTGCCCAGTTGCCGCTGAAACGCAAAGGCAGATACCCGCTGGTCATTCCCCACCAGATCCCCGCGCACAATTTTCACACTCGAATAGTCGCGCCACTTCTCCGGATACCCGATCTTGTTCGCCATCTTATGCAGCTTTTCCAGCGCCTGCTTCTTCGTCGTGTCGCTCATCCACTCCAGCGATTGGACGTCCTTCTCCATGGACGCCTCAATCTCGCCCACCATCTTCAGCGTCCGCTGCTTACCTTCTTCGCCGAAGGTCCGCTCCACATACTCTTTGCCGAGCGCTTCTCCCAGTTGGCGATCCACCATCACGACGCACTGCCGCCACCGTGGAGCCTGTTCCTTCACGCCACGCAATGTCGTCTCGCTGAACGCAAAATCCTCGGCCACAAAGGCCTTCGGCAACAGCGTCGCGGCATCCTTCACTGCTCGCCAGGTCAGATAGTTCTTTACATCCGCTTCCGGTGTTGCAGTCAGCAGAGCACTCATTCCGTTCAGATACGCTGGCGAAGCCGTATTGAAAGACGTTTCACCAACTTTCACGCCCTTCAGATACGTGTCCCAGCCGAACCCGGAAGCAGTCTGCCCCAACTGCGCCAGCGTCACGGTGTTGTACCGCTTCTGCGGGTCCCGCAGCGTGACGCGATCCGCCGCCACCTTTGCAAGCCCAGTCTCGAACGCCATCACCGCTTTCGCTTCCGCCGCCGCACGGTCTGCATCGTGCCCCAGCAGGGCGAAGATGCGCTGCACATGCGCCAGATACTTCACCTTCAGCTCTTCCGATTTCGCGTCCGTCTTCAGGTAATAGTCGCGATCCGGCAGGGTCAGACCAGCCTGGCCCAGATTCGCGATGGTCTTCTTCGAATCCTTCGAGTCCTGCGTGGGCCCCAGGCGGAACAACACGCTCACTCCGGTGGCGTGCAGACGTGCGACTTCCTCCGCCAGCCAGGTCTTACCAGACCCCTTCGCGATCCGGTCCAGCGTCGGCTGTAACCCGGTCAGACCCTTCTTCTCAATGCCCGGTTCATCCATGCAGGTCGCGTACTGATCGCCGATGAGCTTCTGGTTCGCGGTTCGCCCCGGCTTCTCCACCCCGGCACCCTCCAGAATTGCCTTCAGCGTCTCGCGATTCCGCAGGGCCAGTTCATCAAACCGCCCCCATCGCGCCTGGTCTCCGGGGATCGGATTATTCTTCATCCACAACCCGCACGCGGACTGGTAGAAGTCATTGCAGGGACTTATCCCGCGATCAATGGCACCCAGGTCGATGCCCGCTGTTTGAGCAACGGCGATGGAACAGAAAACGACGGCAGTACTGACAACACGCATCGGAAAGACTCCCCTGCCTGAATGTTACGACAATGAGTGGCAGCTATTGCGAAACGACAAGGCGCAAGTCGGTTCGCCCAAAGTCATTCCCTTTGAACAGCAACGGTTCACTGGTCGCCTTCGCCAGCGCGTAGGTGAAGCAGTCGCCAAAGTTCAGAGCGGCAGGATGAAGGCCTCGGCCAAATCGCCAATGGGCCAACAGCGCCGTTTGGCCCTGTTCCACGGTCACAGGTTGCAAAGAGAGTCGCATGCCCTTCATCACGCGCTCCAACTCGCGGCTTCCCGCCTGGCCAAACGCCTTTTCGAGGACGATTCCTGCCTCAACGGCCGAGACGACCGACACAAGGCGGACACTATCTTGCTCGATGGCCCGCAGGAAAGCGGACGTTTCCGGTTCCCCCAGGATGATGCAAACAAGCGCTGACGTGTCAATGACCATCAGGTGGGAAGGCCATTCTCGTCATAGCCGATGATCTCGTCGGCGCTTCGGTAGTCCAGGCGCGGAACAGATCGGAGACGGGCCCAAACCCCTTCCATCAACTCCATAATGTCCTCTTTCTCGTGAGAGACCCTGGCGCGCTCCCGTTCCAGTCGTTCCGCCAGCGAGGTCTTCACCACATCCGTCAGCGACTCGCCCGTCAGGCTTTGAAGTTCGCGCAGCATCTGCTCCGCTTCGTCGTTGCGAATATGAAAGGCCATACGCTTTGAGTATACACTCCATGCGGCTGAGTGTATATCGGACGTATGGCCCTATATTCCTTACGTGAACGTCTTAACTAAGCAATAGCCGAATCAATCTTTTCCGGATCGACTTCCATCTCCTGGATCGCCTTCGCAGCCTTCTTCGGGTCGAACTTACCTTCCCGCGCCAGCTTCGACAGCGTCGCGACCACAATCGAAGCCGCGTCGTTTTCAAAGTGACGGCGCAGGTGAACACGGTTTTCGCTGCGTCCAAAGCCATCCGTACCCAGAGCCACAAACCGGCCCGGCAGCCACGGAGCAATCTGATCCTGCACGGTCTTCATATAATCCGAAGCCGCAATCACCGGACCTTCCGTCGAACCCAGCTGCTGCTGAATGAACGGAACCTTGGCCGGCTCCATCGGGTGCAGACGATTCCACCGCTCGATCTTCAGAGCTTCACGCCGCAGTTCGTTGTAGCTGGTCACGCTCCAGACATCCGCTTCCACCGCGTACTTCGTGGCCAGAATGTCGGCAGCCTTCACCACTTCATTCAGGATCGAACCCGAACCCAGCAACTGAACCTTTGCCTTGGCCTTGGCAACGCTGCCCTTGCGGAACAGGTAGATGCCCTTCAGAATGCCTTCTTCGCAACCTTCCGGCATTGCGGCCTGCGCGTAGTTTTCGTTGTAGAGCGTCAGGTAGTAGAAGATGTCTTCGCGGTTTTCGTACATCCGGCGAATACCATCCCGAACAATGACAGCCGTTTCATACGCATAAGCCGGATCGTACGTGGCCAGCGTCGGAATCGTGCTGGCGAGCAGAACGGAGTGCCCGTCCTGGTGCTGCAGACCTTCGCCCGAAAGCGTCGTCCGGCCAGCCGTACCACCCAGCAGGAAGCCCTTGCCGCGTGAATCTGCGAACGCCCAGATCTGGTCGCCCACACGCTGGAACCCGAACATCGAGTAGTAGATGTAGAACGGAATCGTGTCAACGCCGTAGTTCGCGTAAGCCGTACCGGCCGCCGTGAACTCCGCCATGGCACCCGCTTCAGTGATGCCTTCTTCCAGCACCTGACCGTCGCGTGATTCCTTGTAATAGAGCAGGATGTCGGAATCGTGGGGCTTGTACAGCTGTCCCATCGATGCGTAAATACCGTGCGAACGGAACATCGATTCCATACCGAACGTGCGCGCTTCATCCGGCACGATCGGCACGATCTTCTTGCCCAGTTCCGGCAACTTCATCATGGCCGTCATCAGGCGAACAAACCCGACCGTCGTGGAGGGGTGCGGTTCCTTCGAGCCTGTTTTGAAGGGTTCAATGATTTCGTCGCCAGGCGCCTTGAACTGTGCCGGACCCGGATTACGCGCGGGCAGATAACCACCCAGCGCACGCCGCTGTTCCTGCATGTACGCGATTTCGGGGCTCGAAGCCGGCGGGCAGTAGAACTCACTGTTGGCCGCGACCGCGTCGGTGATCGGAACGTCGAAGCGCGAACGGAAGTACTCCATCGCCTTCTCGTTCATCTTCTTGCTCTGGTGGCTCGGGTTCCGGGCTTCACCCGCTTCACCCATGCCGTAACCCTTCACGGTCTTGGCCAGAATCAGCGTCGGGCCGCCCTTGTGCTCTACGGCCGCCTTATAAGCGTTGTAGACCTTCAGCGGATCGTGACCACCACGGCGCAGCTGCGTCAGCTGTTCATCCGTCATGTGTTCAACCAGGGCTGCCGTTTCCGGATACCGGCCGAAGAATTCCTTGCGGACGTACTCGCCGCCCTTGGCCTTGAACGACTGATACTCGCCGTCCACACACTCGTTCATCAGCTGAACCAGTTTGCCGCTCGTGTCCTTCGCGAGCAGTTCATCCCAGTCGCTGCCCCACAGGCACTTAATCACGTTCCAGCCGGCACCGCGGAACAGGGCTTCGTACTCCTGCACCACTTTGCTGTTGCCACGCACCGGACCGTCCAGGCGCTGCAGATTGCAGTTGATAACAAAAATCAGGTTGTCGAGCTTTTCACGGACCGGCAGGCCAATGGCGCCAGTCGATTCCGGCTCATCCATTTCACCGTCGCCCAGGAACGCCCAGACCTTGCGGCCGGTCTCCGGAATCAGACCGCGATGCTCCAGATAACGCATGAATCGTGCCTGGTAGATCGAGTTGATCGGGCCGAGACCCATCGAAACGGTGGGGAACTGCCAGAAATCCGGCATCAGCCACGGGTGCGGATACGACGACAGACCAGGCGTTGAGCGCAGTTCATGACGGAAGTTCGAAAGATGATCCGCCGACAGGCGGCCTTCCAGAAAAGCACGGCCATATACGCCGGGCGAAGCGTGACCCTGGAAATACACCAGATCCCCGGGCTGATCCCCATACGATCCCCGGAAGAAGTGGTTGAACCCAACCTCAAGCAAGGTGGCGAGCGAAGCGTACGTGGCAATGTGGCCGCCGATACCTTCGTCGTACTTGTTCTGGTGGGCCACCATCACCATGGCGTTCCACCGGATCAGACTCTTGATCCGGCGCTCCAGCGCCCGGTCGCCCGGATACGGCACTTGCTGCCAGGGCTGAATGGTGTTCACATAATCGGTATTGCGGCGAACCGGGAGGGTGACTCCGTTTTCGCGCGCACGATCTGCGAGCTTCTCGATGAGGAACGTGGCCCGGTCTGGCCCCGCTCCGTCAACGATCTGGTCGAGCGCTTCAAGCCATTCCGCTGTTTCGCGGGGATCGAGGTCGACTGTCCGTTCCGTAAGTTGCTGGTGCATGGGTAAGCTTCAGTATAAATGATGGGCCAATTCGGACTATTGGCCCCGGTGGACCGCCCCGCCCTTGGTTCGGTTCAGCGCGTCGGGCTATCGTAAAGAAATCCCCACCTCGAGGGATCCAGTACCCCCAAATGTCTCCTGTTTGCCCGAAATGCCGAGGCCGCAACCTCCGCCGCCGAAAGCGTTCCGGCCTTCGAATGCTGTTGACGAGCTTGCTGGGGAAGTGGCCCTATCTGTGTGAAGATTGCGGAGATGCCTTCTTCCTTCGGAAGCGCCACGTGCGCAATCACGGGAGTTCCGCCTCAAACAATTCCCGAAAGTCCTGAGTTTTCTCCCGTTCGCCCGCCTGCTGCACGTATCCTGAATCTCATGGCGAAAAGCAGACGGAAATTTATGGCGCTCAGTGCCGGAGTCGCCGGAGCCAGCGCCGCCGGTCTTACTTCCTGCGGCAAAGGTGACGACGAGCCCTCCGCTTCCGGTGCCAATATGCGGACCTACGGCGAACGTGCGCCGCAGGAAAAAACGCAACGCGTCATCCGCGAACTCAGCGCCAGCCCCGGCACGGGTTCCAGTCGGACCCCACTCCAGGACCTCTACGGCATCATCACGCCTTCTGCCCTGCATTACGAACGCCACCATGCCGGTGTTCCCGCCATCGACCCAGCCAAACACAGCCTCCTCGTCCACGGCCTCGTCGATAAGCCTCTTATCTTCACGATGGACGATATCCGCCGTTTCCCCGCTACTTCCCGCATCACCTTCCTTGAATGCGGTGGCAATGTGGTCGGTGAACAACGAGGCATCTTCCCTGAGACCGTCCAGGGTAGCCACGGACTCCTCTCCGGTTCCCAGTGGACCGGCGTGCCCCTCGGCCTCATCCTTCGCGAAGCGGGCCTGAAACCGGAAGCCAAATGGATGCTCGCCGAAGGTGCCGACGCCTGCCGGATGGCCCGCAGCATCCCCATTGAAAAAGCCCTCGACCCCGAAGTGCTCGTCGCGTATGGCCAGAATGGCGAAGCGCTGCGCCCGGAAAACGGCTACCCTCTCCGCCTCATCATCCCCGGCTGGGAAGGCAACACGAATGTGAAATGGCTCCATCGCCTCCACCTCACGGCGGAACCCGCCATGTCGGCCAAAGAGACCGCGTACTACACGGAAATTCGGCCGGATGGCAAAGCCGAGATCTTTACCTTTGTGATGGAGGCCCGTTCCGTCATTACCCGTCCCTCCGGAGGCCAAAAGCTCACCAGCCAGGGCTTCCACGAAATCGTCGGCCTCGCCTGGACGGGTCGTGGCAAGATCCGCCAGGTGGAAGTGTCCGTCGACAACGGGAAGACCTGGGCCGAAGCCGAACTGCAGGAACCTGTCCTGTCCAAAGCCCTGACTGCGTTCCGTTTCCCCTGGCGATGGAACGGCGAGGAGGTCGTGATCCAGTGCCGCTGCACCGATGAAACCGGCTATCTCCAGCCCACCCGCGAAGAACTCATCGCTGTCCGGGGCCTGAACAGCGGCTACCACTACAACGGCCTTCGCCCCTGGCGCGTGAAGGCAACCGGGGAGGTGGTCAGTGCGTAAACTGCTTTTCCTGTTACTCCCCCTGCTGATGCCGGCTCAGTACAACCTCGGACGCCCAGCCACCCCTGCCGAAATTCAGACGGCCGACATCACGGTCCTGCCCGATGGCACTGGTCTCCCGGTCGGTCACGGCAACGCGGTCGCTGGCGAAGTCATCTATAAGAGCCGCTGCGCCGTCTGCCACGGCCCGAAAGGCGAGGGCCGCAAGAACGAATACCCCGCTTTGGTCGGTGGCAAGGGTACCCTTGCCACGCCAAAACCCGTCAAAACCGTGGGCAGCTACTGGCCCTACACCACTACCGTCTGGGACCACATCAACCGGGCGATGCCTTTCAACACGCCCCGCATCCTGCCGCCCAACGATGTTTATTCAGTCACCGCCTTCATCCTCTACCTGAACGGGATCGTCACTCGCGACCAGCAACTCACTGAAAAGACGATGCCAAAAATCGTTATGCCTAATCGCGACGGCTTTGTCCCCGATTCCCGGCCCGACATCAAAGCCCACCGCTGAACCGTCCACCTAAGTTAAGATCGGAAATCTAATGGAACCCGACGTCGTTCAAGATCCCGGTGAAGTCACCATCCTGCTCCAGCGTTGGGGCACCGGTGACCGTTCGGTTGAGGAACGTCTCTTCGCGCTCGTGCTCCCGGATCTTCGCCGCCTCGCCGGCAAAATGATGGCAGGCGAACGCGCCGACCACTCCCTGCAAGCCACAGCCCTCATGAACGAGGCCTATTTTCGTCTCGTCAAAGGCCGCGAGCGTGAATGGGAGAACCGCAAGCACTTTTATGCTGTGGCCGCCCGCGCCATGCGTCACCTTTTGATTGACCATGCCCGCGCGCGCCCTGCTGGCGCCAAAATTCCCATTGCGGACCTCGAACACCTTCTTAAAGGCCGCGATGCCCAACTCGAAATGGGTGCCGCCGTCGGGGAACTCCTCACTGCCATGGAACAATCGCACCCCGACTGGGTGCCCATCATCGAAATGCGCTTCTTCGCCGGATTTACGGCAGAGGAAACCGCCGAAGCGCTTGATATCCCTCTCCGCACCATGGAACGCCGGTTCGGCGACGCCCGCCGCTGGCTCTTTGAAAAGCTCAGTGCGCAGCCCCGGGGTGCGAAATAGCCGACGCCACACTGAGTGACGAGCGCTTCATGGAGCTGGCTGAAAGCGCCGCTGCCCTGCCCGCCGCAGCACGGCTCGCCTGGCTAAACGCGCAGTGTCCGGACCACCCCGACGTGGTCGCCGAAATTCTGGATCGAGTCGCCTGGGAAGAAAAGATGGGCGATTTCCTGCGCGAGCCCATCGTTGCCCGCGCTGCCCCCCGCGCGGAACTGTTTGCGCCTGGCTCTCTGGTTGCAGGTCGCTACCGAATCGCCCGGGAAATTGGTCGCGGACGCTGGACCACTGTTTACGAAGCCCGCGACACGCAAGCCGAGCTGCCCGTCGCCCTCAAAGTCGGCAATCCCCCCGGTATCGCCGGACCACCGTTTCACGCAGGGCTGGTCCGCCGTCACGAGTACGCCGAGGTCGATTCCGCCGAAGGCCGGTTTGGCTTTGCGGTGTTCGAATACCTCGCAGGCCCACCCCTGGCTGCCCGCTTGAAGGCCACCCCGCCCCTCCCGGTGGAAGATGCCTGCGCTATCGCGCTGTGTCTCTGCCGGGTATTGCGCCACGCCGCCACCGCTGGCTTCCAGCCCGCCAGCCTGAACACCAGCGACATCATCCTCGCCCCACGTGGCCCGGTGCTGATTTGCGACTGGCTGGTGTCCGGCGGCAAATCCCACGCCTCCGCCGCCGACCTCGCCAGCCTCGGCCTCATCCTCCGCCGCCTGGCACCGGATTCCGGCGAACCCGTAGCCGCCGCCTGGAACCGGATCGTCCACCGCTGCATGGGACAGGTACCGGAGAAGCGTTACCTGTCGCTGACCGCCCTTGAAGAGGATCTTCGCCTTCTGCCCCAATTGTCCTGAGCCGGCAGTTCTCCCACGTTGCCCGGAACCCTGTCTTTCTTCAGTTCATCTTGCGGTGCCGGCGAACAAGGCCAATCGCTGCCATGCCGCCCAGCAGCATTCCCATGGACGCGGGCTCCGGTGCCTCCGAACCGGAGCCCGCGTTGTCAAAGGAGATCCCGGGACTCAACTCCATCGTGTAGGCTGAGGCATCTCCCCCAAACTGAGGTGAAAGATAAACCCGGGAATTGACATATGCGTTACCGCTGGCGTCGATCTCCAGGATCCGGTTCCCGTGCAATTGTGCGCCCGTCAGAACGTGATAGAGGGTGTTGGCGTTCAGTTCCAGGTGGACGGTTTGGGTGATGTCCATGTTGTCGAAACCGTAGGGATCGCCAAGGACAAAGATGTTCTCGCTCGCGGCGTTCTGCACCATGAAATACGCACTGGTTATGACATTGTTTTGATTGGATTGCGAATAGAGGGCGACATCAGCATCCACGTTAATAGAACCATCAGGGCCGAAAAACTCGAAATCATAACCGATGTAGCCGTTCGCATTAAGGTAGCGCTGCGAATAAGTGACAAACCCGCTGACCTCCGCATGACCTCCATCGGTAACCGTGGCGAGTCCGTTCGATGCTGTTACGGTGCCGGGGCTGTGTATTTGTACAACCGAGGGCGTACTCACGCTCGCCGAGTAAGCCGCTGCCGAGAGCGACCCGGCTTCCGCCGGGGTAATCAGGGTGGCAGCCGTCAAACAGACTACCGCAAAGCGAACAAACATGATGATCTTCTCCTTCAATGTCGGGCAGTCTTTAAGCCGCTTTCTACCCTCATAAGTCTGTTTCCGCAAACGCGGGGAAAAGTGCGCCACTCTTTTTCGAGCCTGTTATGATGTGGGTCTTGTGTCGATTCCGGCCGAAGCTGTCACGCTTTGTCTGCGCGCCTGGCAGGGCGGCGATGAGAATGCCCTCCGCGCTCTCACCGACCTGGTTTACGCAGACCTCCGCCGTATTGCCTCTGCCATT
>CANIHR010000088.1 GCA_947467185.1 Bryobacterales bacterium | reverse complement strand
CAATTCCTCTTCCGGAAGCCGGGCGATCTGTTTGGAAAGCGCCACCCAGTCCTGCGGCAGCGGAGGAGGTTGGGGAGGCGGAGGCGGGGGGACGCTGGGTTCTTTTTTCGGCTTCTTCGCGGCCTTCGGCACTTTAGGCTTCGGCGGAAGGAGTTGCCGCTTCGGGAGGGGGCCTTTAGCCTGGATGCGGTGGGTGATTACGTCGAATTTCTCGCCTTCCTTCACCTGAATAAAGCTGGCGGAGAGGCGATTGGGCTCGGTGTGAACGTTTAGGGTATCGAACGTGGTGGCTACGCCCTGCGAGGGCCTACCGACGGTTTCCTTCGCCAGCGCGAGCAACCGTTTCATTTGATTGCCATCCATCAACTGGCGGTCATCCACCCAGCCTTCAGTACCCTGTGCCGTCCGAACCCGGTACCAGCGGCGCCGCTGGCCAACAATTTCGAGATGGTCACCATGTTTCGCGTTGCCGGTGACGGCAGACTTCAAATCCACTTCACGATGGAGTTGCAGGGTCGCGGGGCCGGCCCAGGCTTCGCCAATCGCCGACGCGCGTTCCGGTGCCGAGGGGCCACACGCGCCCAGTACGAGCAGCGCCGGGAGGGTAAGTGCGACATGGCGGAGGGACCGGAACACCTTATAGCCAGCGTAACAAGTTACATCGGGAATACGTGCCGGTATCCTTTTCCTGGCCTGCTATGCTGAAAGGGCTTCGCAGCACGCAGGCATTGTTTTTGGGAAGCCGGTGAAAGTCCGGCACGGCCCTCGCCACTGTAAGCGCTGAGGACTCGTTCATAGGCCACTGTCTCTTTGGGGAGATGGGAAGGCGAACGGGGTCCGGTGACGCGCAAGTCAGGAGACCGGCCCGCGTGATCGTTGTTGTCTGTTTTCCGACAGGCGTCGTCGATCAATGTGTAAGCGGAAAGGACGGCAGCGCAGGGCTGCCCGATATGAACACTTCACGTCTATTCGTCTGTACCCTCGCGTTCGCGCGAGTCTCCCTCCTTTTTGCCGCCGACTTTACCGGCGTCGTCCTCGATCCGGCCAGCAGGCCCGTCGCGGGTGCCCAGGTCGCAGCCATCAATTCACAAGGCATCATTACCCGCCAGATTACGGGGGATGACGGCCGGTACAACATCTACCTCTCCCCTCTTTACGAAAATGTTCGCTTCCGCGTGGTTGCGTCGGGTTTTGAAACGGCGACCGTGCCGCTGCCCGCGCCGCGCATTCAGTTGAAGCTGGCGCCGGTATCGGAGTCGGTGCAGGTGGCGGCTTCGGCTGTCGGTGTTTCGTCCGCCGAGCAGGGTTCCAGTGTCAGCGTGATTCGCGGTGAAGAAATCCGCTCCCGCAATGAAGGTCAGATTGTGGACCTGCTGCGGCAGACACCCGGCATGGTGATTTCCCAGAGTGGTTCGCGGGGTACGGTTGCCAGTTTGTTTGTGCGCGGAGGCGACTCGAAGTACAACCTGGTGTTATTGAACGGAATTCCTGTTAACGGTTTTTACTACGGCGGGCTCTTCGATTTTGCTCACCTGCCGTCAGACGCAGTGCAGGAAATTGATATTGCGCGCGGACCTCAGTCGGCTGTGTATGGGTCCTATGCTCTTTCCAGCACGATCAGTGTGGTGACCCGCGCTCCTTCCGATGGCCCGGCTCTGGATTTCATCGCGGAGGGCGGCACTCATGCAGAAAAGCGATTCGCGGCGTCTGGTTCGGGGCGGATCGCTCGCGGCTGGGGCATCGCCGGGTCGCTCTCCAGCTTTAATGCTAACGGCGCCGTCAGGAACGCGGATTATGGGAGCACCAACGGGCTGCTCTCGGCGGACCATCGCTGGGGCACGCAGAGTCTTTTTGTTTTTGGGGATTTCAGTTCCAACGACGCTGGCGAACCGGGTGCCTGGGGTTCCAATCCGAAGGGCTACTTTGGTGGCCTCGACCTGATCAGCCGGAGCCGGAACAACACCTCTACATACGGTCTCCATTACCAGAACGACATTACGGAACGCCTTCGGGGTGACCTGATTGCCGGATTTTATCTGAATAACAACTCGTATCTGAGTCCGTATGGCGGCAGTTACAACAAGGACATCCGCGGTTATGGTGACGCCCGCGCCACCTACACGGTGAATGCCCACTGGACCATGGCGGGTGGCTATACTTTCGCCCGGGAGGAGATGAAGAATAACTACGTCACCGACTCCCTGAGCCGCGCCTTTCTGCTGCGCCGCGACAACAGCGGCATCTACTGGGAGAACCATGTGGCTATCGGCAAGCTCTATTTGAATGTCGGGCTGCGCGAAGAGATTTACCAGCAGCCACTGATTCCAGCAAATGCCAATGGCTACCCGCCCCGGCCTGTGTTTGCCGCGCACACGTATTCGCGGCTGAATCCCAAGGTCTCCGCCGCTTACACGCTTGTGCCCGGGTTGCGTGCCCATGCCTCGTATGGCACCGGGTTGCGTCCCCCTGGCGGTGCTGACCTGGCCTTTACGAATAACCCGGAGCTGAGTCCGGAGCTTACCCGTGGCTACGATGCCGGCGTGGAGCAGATCCTCATGAATGGCCGCGTCTCGCTGGATGCTACCTGGTTCGATACTCGCTATAAAGACCTGATTGTGACCCTCGGCGGGTCGCTGGCGAAGCTTTCGCGTTATTCGTCGGATAACGTGGCGAATGCCCGGGCGCGAGGCGCGGAGTTCAGCGCCCACTACCGTCCGTCCTCCTGGATTCTGCTTTCCGGCAACTATACGTGGCTCGATACGCAGGTGCAGTCGCTGGATGGTGGCAATGGTCTGGTGCAGCAGTATTACACGCTGGGGCAGCCCCTGCTGCGCCGCCCGAAGCAGTCGGGTTCCGCGCTGGCGACGCTTCACTACAAACGCACAGACGCCAATATCGCGGCCGCGGTCCGTGGCCACACGCTGGATGTGGAACCGAACTACGGTGCCTTCGGCGGCATTTATCGGAACCCAGGTTACACCAGTGTCGGCATCAACCTGAACTATCATGTGGCCCGTCACATCACGGTGTACGGGAACCTCCGCAATGCACTGAATCGCCGCTATGAAGAAATCTATGGCTTCCCGTCTCCGCTGCTGAATGTGGTGGCCGGTGTGAAGTGGAGCCTCGAGAGGTCCAGATGAGTGCCCCGGAATTTAATGCGCCCCGTCTCGCCATCAACCGCGTTTACACCAAACGCGGGGACGGTGGCGAGACATCTCTGGTGGGAGGGCAGCGCGTTCAGAAAGACGCGCTGCGCATTGAGGCTTACGGCACGCTCGACGAACTGAACTCGTTCGTCGGGCTGGCGCGCCAGTCCTGCATTGAAAGCGGTCTGGACCAGTTGAGCGCGATTTTGCATCGCGTGCAGCACGAACTCTTTAATGCGGGTTCGATTCTGGCGACCCTGCCGGAAGACGTTCATCCCCTGCAGCCCCGGGTCACGCCGGAGGATGCGGATCAACTGGAGCGGGAGATGGACCAGATGAACGAGGAACTGGAGCCGCTGCGCTCCTTCGTTCTGCCGGGGGGCAGCCGCCTGAACGCGGAATTGCATGCCTGCCGGACCATTTGCCGCCGCGCCGAACGCATCTGCGTTGCACTGGAGCACGAGACGCATCTTGATCCCGCCATCATCCAATACCTGAATCGCCTGAGCGACGCCTTCTTTGTGTGGAGTCGCTGGGCCAGTCACCGGACGCATACGCCGGAGGTTCTCTGGGAGCCAAACCGCGCGGCATCGCGCACCAGTAAACTGAACGAACCGTCAACTAAAGATCCGGCAGAGCTAACATAAGAGGAAGCGAAAAATGCAGAACACAAAAGAAACCCGTTCACTAGCCATCGGGCTGACCGCCCTGAGCGTCCTTGGACGCCTGGTGCCGCACGCTCCGAACGTCACGCCCGTCGGCGGGTCCTGCCTTTTTGCCGGTTCTCGCATCCCCGGCTGGCTGGCGTACCTGTTGCCGGTTGCCGTCATGGCTGTCACCGATCCATTCGTCGGCGGTTACACCAAAGGCTCCATCGCAATCTACGCCTGCTTCCTGATTAACGTCTGGCTCGGTCGTACCTTATTGAACCGCGCCACGCCGATTCGTGTCGGCGCTACCGCGTTTCTGGGTAGCCTGCAGTTCTTCCTGATCACCAACTTCGTCACGTGGGCCCTGCCCGCCGCCCGGGGCCATGCCGGTATGTACTCGGCCGACCTCTCGGGTCTGCTGCAGTCCTACACGATGGCTCTGCCCTTCTGGGGTCGGACTCTCGCTGGTGACCTCGCCTTTACTGCCGGTATCTTCGCGGTGCATGCGCTGGTTTCCCGCAAGCTGGTTGCCCAGACGCAGGCCGCCTAACCACCTCGGCTCCGCCCGATGTCATCGATCTTCAAGCGCGTCGCAATAGCAGCCGGAGCGGGCCTGGCTGTCGCGCTGTCTTCCATTGGACCGGCTCCTGTGCGCCGCCGCGAGGTTGTGCACCCACCCGCTCCACCTTCACCCCCCGCCCTGGACCCGCAATCGGAGGCGTCCATGTCTTTTGGCATTCCCGCCGACGATGTGCTGTACCTCGATCCGATTTTTGATCGCCTGGAGGCGCTGGAGCGTCGTCCGGAACCGATTCTTCCCGCACCTGTCGCTCCGGACCTGTCAGAGATCCATCAGCAGATTGATGAACTGCGCCTGGCCCTGCCGGGGCTCGTTGCTTCCAGTGTGGAAGGTCGTCTGAAGGCGCTCAACCCGGCACCCACTCCGGAAACTCTCGACCTGGTGATCCGCGACGCGGTTTCGGTGGCACTGGAATCCCGCCTCGCGACCTTGGCCCGCACCCTGGTGGCACACGCCGACTCGCTGGAACTTTTAGAAGGTCGAGTCAATCAGACAGATGCGAATCTGCAGAGTCTGGTGCAGGTGATCACACGCCTGATTGAGGGGCCCGGCCTGCCCTCGGCTCCACTGGTGGAGCAGGCTGCCCGTGGCACGCACGCCGCCGCGTCCTTTGAGGCCCATCTGAGTGAAGCGATGAAAGAAAATACCGCGCTGGATTCCGATACGCCTGCGGTAAGCAAACCGCGCAATCCCCTCAGCCGGATTTTCTAGAGAATCGGCGTCACAAGGTTCTTACCGACCAGAGCTGTCGTGCGGTCGAGGCCCGCGAGGAAGCGATCTCGCAGACCCGACGGCACATGCCACAGGATTTCGGCATTCGTCCACGCGAGTTCCCGCGAAGCGACTATGCCGAGGCCTGCCACCTGGTCCTCCACTTTGCCGATTTCGGGTATCACGTTGCCGAGCAGGCCAACCAGAAGTTGCCGCTTCGCCGTGTCGATCAGATTCTCCAGCAGCTCATTCACCTGGGTGAAATCCGAGTGGATATCAGAACCGTGCGCCGGGTGCAGGCCCATCTGGCGGCAGGTTTCCACTACTGCCGCCGAGAGGTCGTGATTAATGTGGGCGTTCATGCCAGCCATCGCAAACTGGATCCGCGCGAGCCGACCATCGTGCCGCGAATTGACGAACACGTGCCAGCAGCGGGGTGCGCCGGTATCATGACGAAGACATTCCCGCAAACCCTTCAGGTAGAGCCCGCCAAACACGATATCGAGGCGCTCCAGCCACGCGGGGTTGTTCCACTGTCGGGTGCTCATGCTGGCGCCAACGGACTTCGTCACGGCCAGGTAGAGCCAGTTGAACCAGTGCAGGCCATCGGTTGTCGGCACGGTATTTTCGATGGCCTCAAAGACGGCAACGACGTCCGGAATCGTGTGGACAGGTGTGGAGGCGAGGGCTACCAGTTTCTGATCGAGCTCGGTCATTTCGCTGTAATTTAGCACGGTCAGGCGGTAATGATTCGGGCATCGCCTTCGCGGCGTGTGATGCGCTCGCGGTCCAGATATTCCAGCAGGGGGATGGCGTACTTGCGCGAGACGCCGGTCCATTCTTTGAATTCAGAGACGCCAAAGCGTTCGCCCCGTTTTGCGCTGAGCGTGTTCCGTAACCCGGCGAGTGCCGTGGCGTGTAACACCAGATCGTCGGTGATCTTCACCAGCTGTCCCTCGCGCAGCAGAAGCTGGAGCAGGGATTTTGCGCGCACTGCATCAAGGCCGGTGGTTCGCAGCACTTCGGGGACCGCCGGAGTGGACAGGCCAGCCGCTTCAAACGCCCCCACGATGGCTGCGCGGGCCTTTTCCTCGTCCTGTTTGAGGGCCAGACGATGGGTCTTCAGACGAACCACTTCGCCTTCCGGAACCAGGTCTTTTGCGCTGGAAAGGAGGTAGTCGAAAACGTCCTGAGCGGCCGCCTGCATCACCCTGCCCTTCAGGTCCTGCCGCGGAACGCCGGGCAGCAGGGAGTTCGCTTTGTGGAACTCCTTCACGGCTTCGGTGAGACGGGCGCGCAGTCCGCTGGCGCGTTCAGTGTCCAGATACCAATCCCCCGCCACCTCGAGCTTCGCGCCAGGCGAAATATCGCTCACACCCGTCAACGCGATCAGCGACGCCTTGTCCAGACCGTATTCCCGTTCCGCGACCAGCAGTTCCACCAGTTGCGCAGGCGTGGCGGCGGCCAGCGCCGTCATGCGAGGTGCAACACCTTCCCCGTTGCGATACCGGAAGCCCGATATATCCATCACTTCGCCGCCGCCAATGGTGACGACGGGCGAGAACATCCGCACAATGAATCGGTCGCCCGGCAGCACGAGCAGCGGCTGGCGAAGAATGATGCGAACCCAGGCACGTCCGCCTGCCTCAAGCGTCGGGGCCTTTTCCAGCAAGCGAACCTCCGCTTCCACCGCAGCAGAACCCATGTGCAAATGGACCGGCGCTCCGTTTTTCAGTGGCTTCGCGGTTGGGAGCAGGTCCATTTGGCCATCGAAGGCGCTGACTGCCCGGAAGACGCCAGGTTCGCTCAGGACCATGCCACGCTCGATATCGCCCGGTTCAATATCGGCGAGATTCACGGCTGTCCGTTCACCTGCACGTGCCACGTCGGAGGCCTCGCCATAAACCTGCAGACCCCGCACCCGCAGCACCCGCCCGGTCGGGTACAACTCCACCTGTGCCTCGCGCCGCAGAGTGCCGGAAATGGTTGTACCGGTCACCACGCTGCCAAAGCCCCTCATCGTGAAGGCTCGGTCCACCGGCAGGCGGAAGCGGCCTGCAGAGGGCTTCGCCACCACATTCCGGGAAGCGGCTTCGAGCGCCGACAGCAGTTCCGGCAGCCCCGCGCCTGTCACCGAGCTAACCCCGATCTTCGGCGCACTTTCCAGAAAAGACCCTGCCACGAACTCTTCCACTTCGAGCCGCACCAGATCTACCAGTTCCGGGTCCACCAGGTCGGCACGCGTGATGGCGACAACGCCGGCTCGAACCCCCAGCATCCGGCAGATATCGAAGTGTTCGCGGGTCTGGGGTTTGATCGATTCATCGGCCGCGACCACAAACAGAACGACATCGATTCCCGCCGCCCCCGCCAGCATATTGCGGACGAATTTCTCGTGTCCCGGGACATCCACGAAGCCCAGTCGCAGGTCTTTGCCGACCTGCAGATGCGCAAAACCAAGGTCGATCGTAATACCGCGCCGCTTCTCTTCCGCGAGGCGATCGGCATCGATTCCGGTGAGTGCGCGGACGAGCGACGTCTTGCCATGGTCAATGTGACCGGCGGTACCTACGATAATGTTTCTCATCGCCTCTGTGAATCATTTATACCTTGTACCCGCCCTCACGGTCGTCCTGCTGTGTCTGCTGACCGGATCTCTCGTTTACTGCGTGCTGGCCATGCTGGGCTCGTGGCGCTATCGCCGCAGCGGCGCGAAGCAGGGCCCGGTCTATCCTCCGGTTTCGGTACTCCGGCCGCTGGCGGGCGCAGAAGACAACACCGAAGCGAATCTGCGCAGCCTGTTCAGCCAGCACTATCCCGCGTTTGAGGTTCTCCTCTCCGTGCACACGCCCGACGACCCCGCCGCGGCAGTCGCCCGTCGCGTGATGGCAGAGTTCCCTCGCGTGCGTTCGAAGCTGATTGTGGCTGGAACGTCGCCGTTGCCCAATGCCAAGGTCTGGAGTCTGAGCGCCCTGCTGCCGGAGGCCGCGTACGAGCACCTGTTGATGTCGGATAGCGATATCCGTCATGAACCGAACTGCCTGGCGACCGTGATTGCGGAACTGGAACAGCCGAACGTCGGGGCTGTGACCTGCCCCTACCGGGCGTATGGCGGACCCCGCTTCTGGCCGCGGATCGAGGCCCTGGGCCTCAACACCGACTTCCTCGCAGGCATGCTGACGCAGCGTTTCCTCAACGGCATGGATTTTGCTATCGGTTGCACCATCGCCACTCGACGTTCGGACCTTGCCTCCATCGGGGGGCTCGAACTGCTGCAGCGGTATCTGGCGGAGGACTTCATGATTGGCAATCTGCTCCATGCCAGGGGCCGCGGCGTGATCCTCTCGCGTTCCGTCATCGAGCACCACATCGGCAACGATGGTTTCCTGAAGAATTGGAAGCATCGCCTTCGCTGGGCTCGCAGCACACGCCGTTCGCGCCGCGCGGGCTACGTGGGCGAGTTATTCACCAAGCCCTTTGCGATTTCGCTGCTGGTATGGGCGGTGGCTCCGAAGGCGTGGGGCCTGGTGATTGTGGCCCTGCTTTTCCGCGCAGGTGTTGCATGGTCCACAGCGGTTGAGATCCTGAACGATCCGCTCCTGGCGCGCTACTGGTGGCTGCTGCCTGTCGAAGACGTCGCGAGCTTTGTCACCTGGTGTCTCGGCTTCTTCGGGAAGACGATCCTCTGGCGTGGCCGCAAGCTGGTAGTGGCTCGTGACGGCAGTTTCGAAATGGACGCTACTTAAAACGCTTCTTGAACGAAAAGTCCAGGCCAACTTTGCCGTTTTCTTCGCGTGTCAGCAGGGCCGACCAGTTCTGGTTCATCGTCCACTCCACGCGGATCAACTGTGTGCTGGTATTCGAAACGTCCGTAACGTAGGTGAAGAGAATGTCGGGTGTGATCTGTTGCTCCAGCGTCAGGCGCGCCTGCGGGCTGCCCGTAATACCTGTCAGTCGAGGGTCGATCTTCAGGCGACTCACACCGAAAAACCGCTGCAGTCTGCCCGCTACCGGATTTGCGATAGCCTGGCCAATCAAAGCGGAGGCGCCCAGATCCTGCAGGCTCTGCGACTGCCCTGTATCGCGCGCCGCCAGCGTCGCATCCGTCGGCGTTCGTCCTGTTGCCAGCAGAGCCACAATTTCAGAGAACTGCAGCGGTGGGTCTGACCGATAGCTGACGTTCAGCTTATTTACCTGGCCAGCGACGGTGAGAATTACGTCCACACCGCGTGCCCTCGTCTCCAGATCGAAGTTCACGATCGGCTCAATCTTCGTGGGATTGAAAAACGAAATGGCGCCCTGGCTGATGGAGTATTTGTTGCCGAAGAAGATGAGCTCGCCATGCGTCACATTGATGCGGCCGAGGATGGCGGGATTGGTGACGGTGCCGCGGAGTCGCAGGTTGGCGTCGGCCTGCAGGCTTTCGGTGAGACTCGTCTGCATCACCACGTCCGGAGCGGTGGCGATCTGTACGTCCAGATTCATGTTGCCGAGGAAGCCTGTTCTCGCCGATGCGGTCTGCAGCGGTTGGGCCGAAAGTGCCAGCAGTGTGGCCGCATCCGAGCGCGGATTGATCGTCACGCGGTGAACAGTAATCGAACCCGACGCAAGACTCCGCTGCGAAGTGCCTGCCAGGGTTAGCGCGACGTCGGAAACGGAGCTGACACCTTCGGGATAGCGTACGCGAACTTCACGCGCTTTCGCATCGATCCGGAAAGCCACCACGCCGTTTGAAAGCGCCGCAAAACCGGAGGCATCCACACGTCCGCCGCCCGTTTCGGCGGAGAGCGTCTGAATCGTCGCTCGGGTGCCATTAAACGTGATCTCCCCATTGGCGTTTGTCAGGCCATTCGCAAAGCCCGCGTAGTGCGCTTCGCCATTGCGCAACTGCGCCTTACCCGTAAAGTCCGGCGTGGCGAAACTGCCCTTCATGGTGGCGTCCAGCGAGATGCTGCCCCCGGCCGTCACTTCGGGTGCGAACTGGTGGATGAGCGCCAGGTTCACCGTGCCCCGTAACTGCGCATTCAGCGGCGCGTCGCCCGTGAAAGCGACCGTGCCGCTCGCGGTTAGCTGCGTCTCCGGACCCTTCAGCCTTGCGCTCTCAATCTTTGCCTGGGAGCGGGTGACGGCGAACCGGATTGGCCCGTCATTCGTCAGCACGTAACCCGGCATCGACGCCGCGATTTCCGACCCCGGCAGCGCCCGCAGTTCCAGCCGGCCAATGTCGACTTCAGCCCGCAACTCTTCGGGACGCCGCGCCGGACCCGTCAGTTTTACCTCGGCCTGTACACTGCCGTCGAAGGTTAGCTTGCGGGAGTCCTCGGCCTTCAACGCCAGCGCGGTCATGGCATTCAGACTGGCGTTATCGAAGCGGAAAGTGCCACTCAACGGATAGTCTCCGCCCAGCTGCATCGTTCCATCGCCGCGAATCGCTGCGTTCGCCGCGTTGGATTCGAAGTGTCCGGAAACAGTACTGCCCTTCGTTGTCACAGTGAGCCGGGAGTCGCCCAGATTGCGGCCTTCCAGCTCCACGCCGTTGGCCGATGCATCTCCGTTCAGCGCGGTCAGTTCAGCCTGTAGCTCGTGCTTCGAATCGTGAGAGATCTTCAGCGCCCCGTCAGCATGAAATTTTCCGAAGCCTTGAATATTTGGCTGCCGTTGCCGCACCAGCGAAATCTGATTTAGCGGCATGGTGTTGCTGGTCAGGTTGAACTCCAGGGTGCCAGCCGGGAACTGTGTGCCTGCATGTTCGAAGCGGCCACTCAGGTTTACGCGTTTGGGCCCGGAGATGAACAGTCCCGAGATGGTTTGTACCGAGGCGTTCACCACCTGAAGGCGCCCTGTCATGGAGTCAAACGGCTGATCGTAGATGTCGCCCCGGACCAGAGTCACGTCGCCTGTGGCGTGGGGATCCGCAATCGTCCCCGAGACGTCCACGTCACCGCTGAGCCGCCCCGTCACGCGGACCTCCTCGTGTCCCAGCAGCGCCAGTACCTGCCGGAAGTCGATCTCCGAACCTGTCACGCGCGCAGCCAGCGGCGAGGTCTTGCCGAAGCTCCACTCGCTGAGTCCGGCTGTGCCGCTGATCAGTCCCCGAACGCCACCGCGCATCACTTCCATGCGATTCGCACGGAACTGTGTGGCGGAGATCGTCACATCGCCTGCCGCGGAATCGAGCTCCAGATCGCCGGAGACGAACTTTTCAACCCTGGCGGCACCCACCACTTCCGGGCTGGCCAGCGGGCCCATCACGGTCCCTGTAAACGCCAGTGATCCGTATCTCGCCTGGGGGGCCTTGCCTCCGAATGCGGGCAAAAGATCCGCAATATCCGTCGAAGTCGCATGGACACTCAGCTTGTCGCCCAGAATCCCGGAGACCTCCACACGCGAATGCGGCAGTTCCAGCCACGACTGGCCGAGGTCAACCTTGCCGCCCGCCGGGTCGTAGTTCACAGCCACCATGCCCCTTACCGCGGCACCGCCCTTCACCGGTTCCACGGCCAGTTGTCCCCGCGCCTTCAATCTGTTGATCGGACCCTCGGCGGCCACCTGTCCGGAGACCATGGCATCGTACGGCAACGCCGCCCCGCCCAGAGTGGCCATCACCTGCGCCAGTCGGAATCGACTTGCCTTACCCGCAACCTTGATCCGGTCAAAGTCGCGAAGCTCGGCTGTGCCGGTAAAGTCTCCGCCCAGCAGGCTGGCGCGCAGATCCTTCAAATTGACGAGGCCTGGTTTCGCAGTCATCTCTGCAGAAGCCCGGATATTTCGGACGCGATTGACCGCCAGTCCGCCCGCGTCCAGCTTGCCTGTGACGTCGTAATCGCTGATCGATTGCAGCCGCGCGTCGCCGGAACCATGTACCGTTCCCTTCGCCTGCCTCGACCAGTCTTCGAGCGCAATCTGCGCGTCCCACTTCGCGTGAAGTTCCGGCGCTGCCAGACTCTCGACCGACGCCTCGGCAAGCAGCAGCGTGGAGTGTTTGGTCTTCACCGAAGCCTTGCGGAAAGTCGCGCGGTTGCGCTCCAGAACAGCTTCGGTTGCCGCCTCGATCTCCAGTCCGTTCCACCTGACCTTCGCGAGGGACATCTCGCCGGAGTAACGCGCCCGGGCAAGTTCAAATGTAAACAAGGCGCGAAGCCCCTCCGCGTTCACATCCAGCGGCAACTGTTTCGCTGGCCGTCCCGGTGCGTCCAGGGTTAGCGTTCCGTCCTGCAGGCTGACCTTGCCAATCTTTAAGTCCACGATTGTTTCGGCGGCCGACTTCCCGCCCTGCGTCTTCGGCTTCGGTAAATTGGTGGAGCCATCCGGCTGCACAATCAAATGAACGCGTGGCTGCGTGACCTGCAGGGTTGCCGGCCGGATCTGTAGTTCCAGCAGCGAGACGATCTGCAACTCTACACGAATCGGTCCGGTCTCCACGAGCGGTGCAGCACCGGTGGGTTCCAGCCCGTGAATCGCAAACCGGTCCAGCTGTGCCGTCAGGTTCAGCCAGTCATAGCGAAAGCCCGAGATCTCGACGCGTCCGCCCGTGGCCTTCTGCGTACTCTCAACAATCGCGAACTGGATCTTCTGCCGCAGCCAGTCGCTGGAA
This sequence comes from Bryobacterales bacterium, assembly GCA_947467185.1. Classification (GTDB taxonomy): domain Bacteria; phylum Acidobacteriota; class Terriglobia; order Bryobacterales; family Bryobacteraceae; genus BOG-234. The sequence continues at coordinate 6,614 of CANIHR010000088.1, read as the reverse complement.
AGCATCAGGACGAGGCCAATTGCCCCAACCACCACCAGGCCCGCGAAACCAGACAGCAACCACCGCCAGCGCCGACTCAAGGAGCCAGTTCCTTTTGCAGATACTCAATCACCGTCCGGCCCCGCTGATCGCGAACCCAGACATCCAGATCCGCATCCGCCTTGCCGACATCTTCATTGATGCGGAAACGAAGCCCCAGGAATGTGAGCAGATCAGCCTGGCGAGCGAGGTCCTCTTCCAGTTCCGCCGGCGTAATTCCGTAGTTGGCCAGCGCTGCGCCCAGTGCGCCCGCATCGCTGCTGTAGAACTGTGCCGCATATGCAGGTAGCAGACGAGCCCTCTTCTCTGCCTCCAGGCGTGGGTAATGCCCCAGTTCCATTTCTCGTTCCACCAGGCGCTGGTCCACCAGTTGCCGTGCTGCTTCCCTGCGATTTGCTGCGGTCGTCTCGGCCTTCTCGTGGTTTTGGAATGCTGCCAGTCGAACGCGGAGTTCCACTTCACTGGCCGTGATGATCTTGTTACCAACCCGGATCGCAATGCGGTCAACGATTTCGGCCTGTGCCAGAAGCGCGACTACCCCGAGGTATAGAAGAGTTCGCATCAGAAGGCCTGCCCGATCGAGAAAAAGAACTGAAAGTGGTTGATCTGTTGTCTGCTCGCCTGGCACGTACCTGCTGCGGAACACTGTACTAACTGGACGTAGCTGCCTGGAAACCCGTTGTACTTCGGAGGGTTCATGCTGTACGAAAAATCGACGCGTAACGGTCCTACCGGGGTCCGGTAGCGGACGCCGAAGCCCGCCGCGTGAACCATGTAGTTGAAGTCCGCCAGATTGCGCTGCTTTGTCCGGAAGGAGAATGAGTTCAGGTTTGAATAGATGTTACCCGCGTCCTCAAACAGTACGCCGCTAATGTTCGCGCCATACAGCGGGAAGCGCAATTCTGTGTTGTTGAAGAACAGAGCCGAGCCGCCCAGTGGGAAGCCCGTCACTAAGTCGCGCGTACCTGCCTGATTTTCCGGGAAGCCACGCTGCGTGTTACCGCCACCACCGTAAAAGCGCTCCGGCAGCGGGATGGGGTCGTTTGGATCGGCGGTTGCAGGTACGCTCCATGCCTTCTGGACCCCAACCTGAGTTTCCCGCGCAAACACCAGTTTCGGACCAATCCGGTGGTAGGAAGCGTTACGCCCCAGGATACGGAGGAAGTCCGTTTGCGATCCGAACACTCTCGACGCCAGTCCAACTTCCAGCGTGTTGTAAATGCCTTTGTGCGAATCGGTCGGATCGTCGCGCCGGTCCTGCACCAAACTAAATGATGCGATGCCGACTCTCACCGTCTGCGCCAGACGCGGCAACAGCAGCGGGTCAATCCTGAGGTCGCCCACCGAGACATTGCGGTAGTTGAAGCGGTACGAAACTGTGGTCGGTTTGGACAAGCGCTGCACCAGTTGTGCGGAAGCTTCCTGACGTTTAGCCTGAAAGGTCCGAACGTCATGGGTGTCGTCATAGAGGATGGAGAAGTTTGCGTCGAACTTCTCCAGCTTTCCGATATGCGGCACGAAGTAGTTTACTGAGCCTCGCTTCTGCAGCGTAGAGATTCGTGTCTGAACTCCCAGTGTTTGCCCCAGTCCAAGGAAGTTCAGCCGCGAGACACCCAGTGAGATTCGCGGACTCAGGCCTGCGGAGCCACCGGGGTCAGAAAGATCCGTCAACGCGCGACTCCCGCCGATGCGCGCGAATTCAGCGCCGAAGCCGGCAGTTACCGAATAGCGCCGTGCTTCCGTCAGGTCCAGCAGCACGTACTTGCTCCGTTCGTTGCCGTCAGGGTTCTGAAGTGCCATGTTGACCTGCGCGAAAATCCCCAGGTCATACAAGCGCTTCTGCGTTTCGGCCAGCGCTGTGGGCGACATGGGGTCTCCCGGATTCAGCAGTAATAAACGGTTCACTAAGTCGGGCTTTGTTGTCGCCAGTCCGCTGGTTACCACCTCGCGAACAAACTCCCTCTCGCCCTCCTGAATCCGGAACCGGACATTCACCTGATTGGGTTTCAGGGACGGTTCCGAGTCCCACTCGAACGTTGCCGCCGCGAACCCGTTCTCGCCGTAGAGTCGCAGTATTGCCTCACGGTCCGAAGCGATATTGAACTCGCTGAAGACCTGTCCGGCCTGCGAGTTTAATGACCCGATAATCGGGCTTAGGTTCAGGTTGTTTGTGCCTTCCAGTCGCAGCGATTCCACCATGTACTGCGGACCCTCTGTGACCGTGAAGTAGACTGCGAAATCGCCCTTCTTCGTCTTGTAGTCGTCCACCGTTCGCGAATCCACTTTCACGTCGCGAAACCCGTTCGACCGATAAAGATTGCGGATGGTCTCCTCATCGCGCCGCCGCGTTCCGTCGCTGTAACGCCCGCGCCGCAATTCGAATGACCGAGGCGTTACATACAGCCGCTCCTGCAGGGTCTTATCGTCAAAGTACTTATTGCCTTCCGTCAGCACCGCCGCAAGGCTGTGCCGGTCGCCCGGGTCTACACGGTAGACGATTAGGGTCTTATCGCCCTTCTTCTCTTCCCGCTCCAGTGCCACCTGTGCATCGAAATACCCCTGCGACTGGAAATAATCCCGCAGGTTCTCTTCGCCCTCCGCGAGCAGATCCGCATCAAGCGTTCGTTCTTCGAAGACTGGCACCGCTTTGCGAAGGTTCTTTTTGCTGATCCTGCCACCGGCAGCGGTCACATCGACAATCGCCCCTGCGTTGATCTCGAGCGTCGGACGCCCGGTCTTTTCGTCTATCCCGGTCAGCGTTACCGTTGCCATCAGCCGAGTGGACTTGTGATATTTCCCGCGAACCGCATCCAGTCCGGCGCGCGTCCGGTTCTGGGTGATGCCCCGATAGCCGGGCAAATTGACGCCAGGGAGAATGGTACGCCTCCAGCGAGTTGCATTGGTGATCTGCTGGGGCGTCAACCCACCCGTGTCCCCGTGAATCTCCGGGGCCGCGTAGTGCGTTCTTTTTCCCGGCTTCACCGTGTAGGTCACCATCACCTGCTGGTGTTGGTTGTCATATTCCAGTCTGTGTCCCACCACGGCGGCAAAGTATCCGTTCTCACGCAGCAGTTTCCGGATACTCTCTTCGCCCAAAAATACTTCCGATTCTTCGAACGGCGTGCCCAGATCCAGCCCCACCGCGCTCACCAGTTGTGCCGGACTCGGTGGCTCGGAAATATCGGTCTCTACCAGTACGCGCCCCACGAACCAGGTTCCCCGGGTGATGAAGCGGAGTGCTACGCCGTCGCCGGAAGCCTGAGCATCCACCTGGATGTCGTGATAACGGCCGCTGGTGTACAGGCGTTCAATTGAACTGCGGATGTCCGCTGACCGGTAGGCCTGTCCCTCTTTTACGGCGATAGTGTCGCGGATTGCCGTGATTTCCAGCGGCTGCGTTACCGGCTCAAAGCCGATGGAAATAATCGGCTTACCCTCAAAACCGGGCGCACTCCCCTGAGCCCACACGGTCCCGGCGCGGAGCAGATAGCATACGGCGAGGAAAGCTGTGGCATAACGGTGCCGCACCATGTTCATCCTACCAGCGACGAAGCCCTCGCTTTGAGCGTTTCCTTAGCGTGATTCCGTCTTACGGCAACTCGAACACATAAAGGGCGTTCCCGTTTCCCGGATGGTGGATCTCCGGAGCGATCACATGCGGCACATCCCGGGGACTCCCGCCACCCAGCCCTGTTGTCACTGCCACATACTGTTTGCCATCAATCGAAAACGTCACCGGGTGGCCCTGTACCGACGTGCCCAGCCTCGTCTGCCACAGTTGTGCTCCCGTCTTCACGTCAATCGCTTTGAAATACCGGTCCAGATCTCCCACGAACGCGACCCCTCCCGCGGTTGACAGCACCCCCGTCAGAAACGGCGCACGCTGCTCAATCGACCACTTCTCCTTCATTGTCCGCACATCATATGCCGACAGCTTCCCGATCCTGCCGTTCTTCCCGGGCATCTCCAGGAAATGACGGTTGCCGGCTCCTCCCCCCGACCCTTCCTTCTGTTCCACCGACCGTGCCGACATCTCCATGCAGCTCTGGCTCAGCGGAATAATCAGCTGCCCGGTCGGCGCGTTGTAGCTCATCGACTGCCAGTTATGCCCACCTTCGGTGCTCGGACATGCATGCAGCCACTGCCCCACCTGTTGCTCCAGAACGTCCGGGCGATACGTCAGTTTTCCCGTCTTCCGGTCCACATTCGAGAACACGCTCTGATAAACAGTCTCCGTCAGATCCAGGTATTTCCCGGTCACGCGGTCCAGCTTCCACAGAATCCCCGCTTTGCCGATCGAGAACACCAGCCTCTGCCCATCCACATCCACCAGCACACGCTCAAAGACTTCGTCCAGGTCGAAGGTTTCCTGCTGCACATGCTGGAAATACCAGTCGAGTTTCCCGGTGTCCGCATTCAGTGCCAGAGTGCTGTTCGTGTACAAGCCCTTGTCGCTCACCTTTGAACCCCGGCTCACCCGCATCCACGGCTTCGCCTGCGATACGCCCCAGTAGGTTCGGTTCAGTTCCGGGTCATAACTCCCGGCAATCCAGGTATCGCCCCCGGCGCGGAACAGATTGCTCAGCGAACCCCACGTATCACCGCCTGGCGTGCCCTCGCGCGCAATCGTATAAAACTTCCACGCCTCCTTCCCCGTCTCCGCATCCCATGCGCTGATGTAGCAGCCTTCCAGCTTGTAGGACGTACAACCGGTCAGGCCCTGCAGAATCTTCCCGTTGATCGCCATCGTCCCCGAGGTACTGCTGTAACCCCGCTTTACGTCCGCCACCTCGCTCTGCCACACAACCCGCCCCGTTTTCGCATCCAGCGCGTAGAGCTTCGCGTCGGTCGTTGACAGATAAACCTTGTCGCCGTAGATCGAGATTGCGCGCGTCGCACCATAGGCCCGCGTCGCATCCGGCCCAATGTGGTTCTCCCAGATCAGGTCGCCTGTCCGCCCATCCAGCGCCTGCATTGTGTTGCTGGTGTTGGAAAGGTAAATGATGCCGTCATGCACAATCGGCGACGGCTGATTTGCGCCGCCATCGTTCATCGCCCAAACCCACTTGAGTCGCAGATCCTTCACGTTCGCCGCTGTCACCTGCGCCAGCGGACTGTAGCTCCACGCCTGATAAGTCCCCCGCAGCATCAGCCAGTCCGCCGGGTCCGGGTTCTTCAGCATCGCGTCGGTGACCGGGCTGAAGTTCTTCACCGTCCCCTTCACGGAATGCCCCTTGGGTCCGGCCTGCGTGGAGAGGCCCGCCTGATCCGATGACGGATCGTTCAGCTTCGCCAGTAGCGCTGCCGGCATCCGCCCGTTGGAAATCGCACCGATCTGTGCCGTGCTTCCGGCAGCCAGCGCCTGCGTCCCCGCCGCTGCCCCGTTTGCTTCCAGAATGAAGGCCGTCAGCGCCAGGTAGGTTTCACTGTCCAGGCCACCCGGATTCCCCGGCGGCATGGTCTGCCGCAGCAGCGTGGTCAGTTCTCCCGCGGTCTTACCCTTCCAGGCATTCTGGAAATTGCCACCGGTCAGAGGCGGCGCTTCATTGCGCCCGGCCATGTTCGGCAGGTGGCAACTGGCGCAGTTGCCCAGATACGCCGCCTGCCCGGCCAGCGCCTGCGCCGCCGTGTATGTTTGCGCGAACATCGCCGACGTCGCAGTCAGCCCAACGAGGAGAATCCGGAGACCAGTCATAAGAAGCGTTTCCTATCTTAACCGCGCTAAACTAAACACGCCATGAAGATCGATCCGGTTTACCTCAAGCGGCACTATACTTCTCTCTCCGATGACGCCCTGCTCGCCGTGGATCGGGACGATCTTGTGGAAGCCGCCCGCGCCATTTACGACGCCGAAGTCGCGGAGCGGGGCCTCGATACCGATGGCCTTTCTGAGATGCCGGATTCTACCGGCGACGATCCCGAATTCGACACGCACCCTGCCGAAGTTGCGGCTGCCGACAATGGCGAAGCTCCCGAGTGGCTCGATGAAGCCGCCGAAGTCTGGTCCTGCGTGGTGCACCCCGGCCGTGGCCCCGCGCCCGAAGCGGCTGATGCGCGCGCCGTACTCGTCGAGGCCGGCATCCCGTGCTATCTCGAAATGCAGGAGATCCGCCCCGAAGAATTGACGAGCCGCGAGGTTCGCCACCAGTGGCGCCTGATGGTCCCCGGCAACCTGAATCTGAAGGCGACCAGCGAACTCGACCGCGAGATTTTCAACGAAGATTTCGAAGCCGAATGGAAGGCCCATCTGGAAGCCTTCTCCGATGCCGAACTTCGCGCCATGCACCCGCAGGTTGCCTTCGGTGGCCTCTTCGACAAAGTGGAGCGGATCACCCGCGCCTATAACGAAGAGCTCGACCGGCGCCGCTTATCGTAAGCGCCGCTGCGTATCCCCGCAAAAATATTGCGCCTGCGTGTCCTGTCTTTCGCCCCGTTAACGTTTATATCCATGAAGGCGCTGATAGACGCCTCATGATCTTCCACACGGAGGGCGACCGCAGAGCAGAAACCTCCTCCACCTGCCTGCGGTCGCGAAAACTTCCGTACCGTTTCCATTCCCTCGACCTTTAAGGCTT
>CANIHR010000087.1 GCA_947467185.1 Bryobacterales bacterium | reverse complement strand
CTCGCCGGCTTCGCGGCTTTCCTCGATCCTCCAAAAGAAGGCGTCCAGGCCGTGCTCGAAGCGCTGAAGAAGAACGCGATCTCTGTCGTCGTGATGACCGGCGACAACCAGTACGTCACGCAAAAGGTTGCCCGCGATGTCGGTCTCCCCGCCGACCTCGTCATCACCGGCGACCAGCTGGACGCGATGGACAATGCTGCGCTGGCAGTCCACGCCGAGAATGGTGCGATTTTCGCCCGCGTCGCCCCGGAACAGAAGAATCGCGTCATCCTCGCTCTCCAGGCGCGAGGCCACGTGGTGGGCTTCATGGGTGATGGCATCAACGACGCGCCGTCACTCCACACAGCTGACGTCGGTATCTCCGTCATGAACGGTGTGGATGTCGCCAAAGACGCCGCCAAAATCATCCTCCTCGAAAAGGATCTCGGCGTCCTCAACGATGGCGTCGTGGAAGGCCGCCGCTGTTTCGCCAACATCATGAAGTACATCGTGATGGGGACCAGTTCCAACTTCGGCAACATGTTCAGCATGGCCGGGGCCTCGCTCTTTCTGCCCTTCCTGCCGATGTTGCCCACACAGATCCTGCTCAATAATTTCCTGTACGATGCCTCGCAGCTCAGCATCCCCGGCGACAACGTCGACCCCGCTTTGCTGACTCGCCCCAAGCGCTGGCAGATCAGTTTCATTCGACAATTCATGATGATCATCGGCCCCATCAGTTCTGTCTACGACCTGCTAACCTTCGGCATCCTGCTCTGGGGCTTCCACGCGGCCTCGAACGCGCCGCTTTTCCGCACCGCGTGGTTCGTGGAATCTCTCGCCACGCAGACCCTTGTGGTCTTCGTGATCCGCACGGCGGGTAATCCACTACAGAGTCGCCCAGGTCGCGCTCTGCTCCTCTCCGTCCTCGCGGTCGTCACTATTGCGACAGTTTTCCCCTACACGCCCCTGGGGCCTGTGCTGGGGTTCACACCCCTGCCCGCTGTCCTGTTGGCGACCATTGCGGGCCTGGCCATCACCTATCTCCTGGTGGTGCAGTTTGTGAAGACCTGGTTCTATCGTCGTCACGCTTTACTCTGAGAGGTATATCCGATGCTTCGCCGAACTTTCCTCGCCGCCGCAACCGCACCACTTCTTTCAGCCGTCGAGCCAGCGCGATCGCATCTCTTCTTTTCTGATACGGAGGCACCGCGGCTGCGCGAACTCGGCCGCACAGTATTGCGGGCGCGCCTCGAAAATCAGGTAGCGGCGGCTCTGAAGAACGGTCCGTGGAGCGTTACGTTCAAACGCCCCGAAGGTCTGAATGTCGCGGCGGGGCCGAACGATTACGTCAGTGAAGCCCCGTACTGGTTCCCCGATCCCACCAACCCCAACGGCCCTTACATCCGCCGTGACGGCGTTCGCAATGACGCCCGCTTCAATGCCAACGTCGGCGATATGCGCGCCATGTCCTCCGCGACCCTCGCGCTCGGTTTGGGTTCGTTTTGTCTCGGCACCCCGGGCGCTGCTGATCATGCCTCAACGATCCTGAAAACCTGGTTCATTGACCCGAGGACGCGCATGAATCCCAACCTGGAGTTCGGTCAGATGGTGCGCGGACACAACACCGGTCGCGGCACCGGCATCATTGACACCGACACGCTGATCCACTGTGCTCAGGGTGTTGTCCTGCTGGAACTGGCTGGCGGCTTCCCTGCGGATGTCGCTGCCGGCGTTCGCAGTTGGTACAGCGACTACTCGCACTGGCTCACCACTAGTCAGAAGGGCAAAGAGGAACGCGATTCAGGGAATAACCATGCGACCTGGTGGACCGCGCAGTTGGCGGCATATGCCAGTTTTACCGGCAATACCGCACACAGAGAGCAGGCCTGGCAGGCCTATCGCCGAGATCTGGTTCCCTCGCAGATTCGCCCCAACGGCAGTTGCCCCCGCGAAGAGGCCCGCACCCGCTCGCTGCATTATTCGTCAATGAACCTCGACGCATTTTCGCTGATCTGCCGTCTGGCGCAACTCGATGGTGTGGACCTGTGGAACTTCCGCACAAAGAGCGGTACGGGCATTGCGACGGCGGTCAACTATTTACTGCCTTACACGCTGGAACCCGCCACCTGGAAGCATCAGGAAATTGGCAAGTACGACGCCGGTAGCCACTATTTCGTGGGCCTTGCCGGCAGTGCCCTGCATGACGAAAAGATGCTCGCCGCCTACCAGGCCATACCTCGTGACAACAGTCTCTGGGGGCAGTTCCTTGATCTTGTGGTCAGGGCCTCAGCGCCCGTGTAATTCTGATAATCGTGAACCGTCGAACCTTTCTGGCATCCACGGCCCTGGCCGCCACCGCCGCCCCTGCGCCACGCCCCAACTTCCTGTTCCTGATAGCCGATGACCTCACTTTCAACGGCATCCACGCGATGGGGAATACCGAGGTCGCAACACCCCATCTCGACCGCCTCATTCGCCGCGGTTGCAGCTTCTCGCACTGCTTCCACCAGGGTTCGTGGACCGGTGCTGTCTGTGTCGCCAGCCGTTCCATGCTCAACACCGGAGTTTCCGCGTTTCGCGTGCAGAAGCAGTTCGAAAACACGCCCCTGTGGGGGCAGACGCTGGGCGATGCCGGCTACCAGACCGCAATCGTGGGCAAGTGGCACCTCAGCAAGACAGCGTTAGAGCGTAGCTTCCACGACCGCGAAGCCGTCTTCATGGGCGGCATGTACGAGTCAGGTCCCGACGCATATAACCGCCCCAGCCCCGGTAACACCTGGACGCCCTGGGATACGACGAAAAAAGGGCAATGGCTCCACACGGAGCCTTATCGAAAAAACGAACCCGATTCCATCCAGCACGCGGCGAAGATCTGGGCCGACACCGCCGCTGACCGTTTGCGGGACATGGCCGCGAAGCCCGATCCTTTTTTCCTCTACGTTGGCTTCACCTCACCCCACGACCCCCGGCAGGCGCCGAAGGAATACGTGGATCGCTACCCCGCTGATAAAGTCGCTGTCCCCGCGAACTATCAGCCCGAACACCCGTTCGACCAGGGTGACGCGAAGGTCCGGGACGAACTGCTCGCGCCCTTCCCCCGCAGCCGCGAGGCTGTCCAGCTCCATCGCTCCGAATACTACGCGCACATCACGTATCTCGACCATCAGGTGGGCCGGATTCTCGACGCGCTGGAGGCGTCCGGCAAAGCTGCCAATACGTACGTCATCTTTACTGCGGACCACGGCCTCGCTGTCGGTCAGCACGGCCTGATGGGCAAACAGAACATGTACGACCATTCGACCCGCATTCCGCTCATTGTGGCCGGACCCGGCATTCGCGCCAACCGCCGCGTGAACGCCATGGTCTACCAGCACAGCGTGTTCGCCACCACCTGCGACCTCGCCGGAATCCCCATTCCGAAACCGGTCGAATTCCCCAGTCTCGCCTCGCACCTGCGCGCCACCGCCGCCACCCCGAAAAACGAGAGCGTCTTCTGCTGGTACCGCGATTTCCAGCGTTCCGTCCGCACCCGGGACCACAAACTCATCGTCTACCCGCAGGCCAAACGCATCCAGCTCTTCGACATGAAAAAAGACCCGGCGGAGACCAAAGATCTCTCCGCCGAGCCTCGTTATGCCGCGCTCAAAACTTCGCTGACCACCCTTCTGCGCCAGCACCAGAAGGATCTCGCAGATCCCCTGCCTATTTAGGCGGCCACCCGTCGTCCGCCGACGGACCGTACATGCCGGGAACCGGAATCTCCTGTAACCGCAGGTACCCGCCCAACTGCGCCCGGTGGTGGATCAGGTGGTTGATGAAGCTGCGGACCAGTTCCGTGCGCTGCTGCGTGAACACATGCTGCCCCGCGAAGCTGAAGCTCCAGCTCTTCGCCATGTCGTCGTCGGTCGCGACATCAATCGCAGCCCTGCTCTCGGCCACGCACTTATCGAAGGCCGCCACCAGTTCTTCCGTCGTGGCAATCGTGTTCGGCTTGAAGTCCGCCGGCAGATCCATGCCGTCCGTCTCCAGGGCCATCTTGATCCAGGACGGCAACTCCGCCACGTGTGTCGCCAGCGCATTCAGCGGCATCGACTTCGTGTGGGGCGCAAAGGTCCGGTTCTCATCGTTCAGCACCACGCGCTCCAGCAGTTTACGGGTGTTCTTCATCTCCTCGTCGTAGTCGAGGCAAATCGTTTTGCAAAGGCTCATGGAGGAAGAATATCGGGTATTGCGGACATCTTCCGTCCGCAATCAAATGTCATGCTGGAATCATGCTGGAAACTTCAGCGCGCCTCCTCCGCCTGCTCTCCCTGTTTCAGGGACGCCGCTACTGGTCGGGCGCCGACCTCGCCTCGCGCCTCGAAATCACCAGCCGCACGCTGCGCCGCGATGTCGATAAACTCCGTCAGTTGGGCTATCCGATCCACTCGACCTCCGGCGCGGAGGGTGGTTATCAGCTCGGTGCCGGCTCCACCATGCCGCCGCTGCTGTTGGACGATGAGGAGGCTGTCGCCGTCGCGCTGGGCCTCGGTCGCGCTGCCGCCGGAGCCGTGCAGGGAGTGGAAGAGGCATCCGTCCGTGCGCTCGCCAAGATCGAGCAGATCCTCCCGCCACGTCTGGCCCGCCGTGTGGCGGCGCTCCGGCACGTTGTGGTCAGTTCTTCCGCCACGGCCTCGTCGGTTGACGCCGGGCTACTCTCCACACTCGCCGCCGCCTGCCGTGACGAACAGACACTCCAGTTTGAATATCAGGATCACAAGGGTGCCGCGACTAGTCGCACTGTAGAGCCCTTCCGCCTCGTTCACACCGGGCGGCGCTGGTATTTGGTCGCCTGGGACACGGGCCGCCATGCCTGGCGAACCTTCCGTCTGGACCGCATGGCAGCCAACGCGACCCTTGGTGCCCGCTTTATACCCCGCGAGCCACCCGCCAAAGACCTTTTCACCTACGTCTCACGAGGCTGGTGGAACGCGGCGCCGAATCGTGTCCGGGTGAAAGTCCACGCATCCGCCGAAGCTGCGGCAAAGTATGCCGACTATTTTGGAGGCGTCGAGCCAATCGATGACCAGACCTGCTACTTCGACGTCGGTGCGTCCACGTGGGAACACGTCGCCATGCAGTTGGCGATGCTTGGGTTTAATTTTGAAGTGACTGAGCCGCCCGAACTGGTGGAAGAGGTCCACCGGCTCGCGCGGCGCTTTGGTCAGGCGACTATTCCCACTCGATAGTGCCGGGAGGTTTGTGCGTCAGGTCGTAGAACACGGCGGCGATCTCCGGAATCGCCATCAGGCGCTCCGCCATCGCGTGCAGCAGTTCGTCCGGCATAGAAACCGAGTCGGCTGTCATGCCGTCGACGCTCTGAATCGGTCGCAAAACCACCGAATCCCGCGCTTCGCCCGCACCCACCGGAATCAGAATCACCGGGAACTGCCAGACATCCTTATCGAAGCCCGATTCAGCGGACATCTGCCGAACCACAGCATCGGCTTCGCGCAGCAGATCCACGCGGCCATGGGTAATGGTGGAAGCAAAGACCCGCAGATGTTCCAGCGGTTCCCGCGCAGCCACTCGCGCAATTACGCGATTCACACCAGAAGTTCGATTCACCAGTTCCGTTGCCTGATCCTGCAGCCGGGAGGCGACCGTCGGGAAGGCGTCGATGGCGAGCACCGGAGCATACGTCCGGAAATCACCCTGCACGCCAACCGACCGCACCGGCACCAGATAACCATCGGGTACACGCTGCACATGCAGATCTTCATCGGCGCAGAGACAGCGAATCGCCAGGCCCGGACCCGGGAAAGGGTGCCGGTCCAGCAACTGCGGAGCCAGACAAAGCTCGCGGCCAATGGTCCGCACTTCGTCCTTGTAGAAATCGGCGAGAGGTTCCACAATCAGCCCGGCTTCCATCAGTTTCTGGATACCCGGAACCCGGTTGTGGTGCGTCTTAATCGTCGCTGCCTTGGCGGTACCGCCGGATTCAATCGTGTCGGGGTAAATGGTGCCCTGACCCAGAATCCACTTGCCGTTCAACAGCCCAATTTCGTCGATGATCCGTTCCTGGATCTTCACGAACTGTTCGCCGATGATATGGCGCTTCAGTTCCGGTTCGCGGATGCCTTCCAGTGCGCCGAGGAATTCCTCTGCCGCGTCTTCAATCCGTACCAGACCGAGGCCGGCAAAAGTCTGCCGGACGAACTCCGTCTCGCCTTCGCGCATCAGGCCGGTATCCACGTAAACGCCGCGGACATGGTCGCCCCCCAGGGCTTCCAGACAAAGCATAAAGGCCACGGTAGAATCCACGCCACCCGACACAAAGAAGAAGACTTTCCGGTCGCCCACGCGGTCGCGGATCTGCTGTTTCACCAGTTCCACTCGCTCGCCAGGACTCCAGTCCTTCTCGCAGCCGACGATGTCGAACAGAAAGTTCGACAGAATCCGCATACCCTCGGTGGAGTGAACCACTTCCGGGTGGAATTGCACGCCGTACATCTTCAGCGCCCGGTTTTCAATCGCGGCAGTTTCACAGGTGGAGGTACTCGCCAGCACCGAGAAACCGGGGGGCGGAACCGCCACCTTGTCCTTGTGCGACATCCAGACCTGCTGGTGATCGGTGACACCGGCGAGCAGCGGAGAATCCGCCACGGCCAAATCCAGCAACGCCAGGCCGTACTCGCCTTTGGTGCCAGGCTTAACCGTTCCGCCAAGCAGGTGGGTGATCAGTTGCTGTCCATAGCAAATGCCAAGAACCGGAATACCGGCCGCCAGCACCGCCGACTCCATGGTGGGGCTGCCCTCGTCATACACACTGCTGGGCCCGCCCGAAATTACTATCCCGCGGACGTGCCGCAATTGTTCCAGGGGTGTTTCGCTCGCGAAAACCTCGGATGAAACCCCAAGTTCCCGGATCTTACGGGCAATGAGGTGGCAGTATTGCCCGCCCGTATCCAGAACTGCTATTTGTGCCGCCATGTAAGGTAGTTGGCTGTTCGCCGTCTACTTTGCCCGCCTCTCCACTACGATCTTGCGCGTGCTGGCCAGCAGGGCCTGCGCCTTCGGAAGAGCCGCGATGGCCGCTTCCACTTCCGGATCCGTCTGGATCTCGTACTTGCTGGCATCGTCCACGCTGAAGCCCGTCTTGTAAATTTCCGACTGCAGACGACGCTTCACTTTCGCGAAGTCCTTCGTGAAATCGGCTTCCGTGAACTCAATTTTCTTTTCGAGCAGCCAGTTATGGAACTGTTCCATATCGTTGTTGCTCACAGCCCAACCGTCGGGCAGCTTTTCCTTGTGCACCGCGAAGAAGTGCTTGGTGTATTCGCTGAACGCGAACTTCACCAGGAGCGAAATCTCCAGCGGAGTCAGCTTTTCGGGCGTGAACTTCTCGTCGGGCGAAATACCACCACCGCCGTACACCGTCCGGCCGCCATCGGTCATCTTCACGTCGTCCGGGTTCCGCTGTTCCGTGTTGTTGCGGTAGTAGTAGTCGAAGAACGAAACGTTGCTGTAGTCGCGCTGAATCAGGCGTCCGCTGGGGGTGTAGTAGCGAGCCGTGGTCAGCGTCAGGCCGGTGTTCTCGGCCAGAGGGAACACGGTCTGCACCAGACCCTTGCCGAAGGTGTTCTCACCGATAACCCAGGCGCGGTCATGATCCTGCAGGGCGCCCGACACGATCTCAGCGGCGGAAGCGGAGTTGCGATTCACAATCACTACGATCGGATACGCCCGACCCTTGTTGCCGGTCCGCGCGGTGTAAATCCGCTCGGGAGAGTTGCGGCCCTTGTGGGAAACGATCACGTCGCCCTTGCCGATCAGGTGATCCACGATCGAAACGGCTTCCGTCAGCAGGCCGCCGGGGTTGCTGCGGAGGTCAAGCACCAGACCCTTCAGCTGATCTTCGTTCAGTTCCTTCAAACCTTCTTCGAATTCGCGGCCCGTTGTCTCATTGAACTGCTCCACGCGGATGTAGCCGATATTCGGCTTCAGCGAGAAAATCTCGGGCACAGACTTGCGGTTGATGTCGTCGCGAACGATGTTGAACACCAGCGGCTTCTCGTAGCCTTCGCGGGCGATGTGGATCTGGACCGGAGTGCCCTTCTGGCCACGCAGTAATTCCGCCACCTTGGTCGAATCGAGGCCTTCGGTGGACTTGTCGTTCACCATTTCGATGGTGTCGCCGGGCCGCAGACCAGCCTTATAGGCGGGCGAACCCACGAACGGAACCACCACCACGGTCTTGCCATTCCGGCTCACCACCGACATGCCGACGCCGGCATAACGGCCGCGCTGGTCTTCGCGGAGGTTCTCAAAGTCCTTTGGATCGAAGAAGTTGGAGTGGGGGTCGAGCGTACGCAGCATGCCCGGAATCGCGCCCTTAAAGATCGCTTTGTCCGGATTCACCTTGTCAGCAAAGTTCTTGTCCACCGTGTCATAGACATCGGTGAACTGACGCATGCCGGACTGAATGTCCTTGTCGCCCGACGCAGCCGTGGCGGGCTGCAGGCGCTGCCCATAGATGCCGCCAATGAGCGCACAGGCGATCAGGAGTAGCGGAATAAATACGAATGACCGGCGTTTCGATGCCATGGCGCTGAGGACCGTCCTTAATTACAAGTATAGATGCTAACGAGTATAGACAATTGGACGCGGGTGGGATCGATTGGTTGCCGTTTTACAGCTCAACCTTTACAGGAAGTCGCAAATCCTGGCCCGGGAAGCTCCGCTCCAGTAGTTTTTCCAGTTGGGCGGCGGTTCCGGCATCGATATTGCCCCCCGGTGCCCGCACCCGGCCACAGGCGATCAGCCCGCGGCGACGCAGAATCTCCTTCCGGACCGCCAGACCTGGCTGCTGTTCGAACACCATCAGCGGCAGGTACCGGCGGAAGATTGCATAAGCGCTGTCCAGATCCCCCGCCTGAGTCCGTTCCACCAGCGCCAGCAGGACCTCAGGGAACGCGAACCCCGTATTGAAGCCGTCTGACCCTCGTTCCAGGTCAAAAAACCCATAAAGCGCGCCCAGACCGGTCAGCACCGGAATGTTCCGTTCTGCCGGCAAACCCGCCTTCAGAACCGCAATCTTGCCGGGACTTGGCACCGCTTCCCCCTTCACGCACACGATTGAAGCTACTTCCCGCGCGATCCGCAATACCAGCGGCGCAGGCATATGCACCTCCGTCGAAGCCGGGTGGTCCTGCAACACGATGGGCAAGGGCGACTTTTCGCCGACTTTGGCGAAATAATTGAAAACCTGCTCGTCAGACGGTGTCGGCTGCCTCGAGGGCGCGATCATAACAGCGGACGCACCCTGCTTTGCCGCCTCTTCCGTCAGTGCGACGGTCGCCGCCGTGCCGGTATGGCTGCAACCGGCAATCACCGGCATCTTACCCGCCGCTTGTACCGCCGTGGCGATCAAAGCCGATCGTTCCGCATCTGTCAGGCGGTTGGATTCACCCAAAACCCCCAGCAGTGTCACTCCCGTGACACCCAGTTCGCCAAAAAACTGGATCATCCGCGCCAGCGACGCGTGGTCAGGAGTCTCGTCCTCATGGAAAGGTGTGGCAAGGATGGGGATGACCCCGGCAAGACGGGGGAGAGGTTGGGTATTCATAATCAAGGGCCGGATTTGTCATTATAGAAAGGTGACTTTCCGCCGACTCGCTCTTCCCGTTCTTGGAACCGCACTGTGCTTCGCGACACTCGCCTTCGGGCAAGCCGCCTGGCAGGCTGTAACTGACCTCCCGGGAGTCGACTGGAAGGGGCTGGTCGGTGCAAAAAAGACCGCCGCCCTGCGCGTGATGCAGGCGGAAGGCTGCTCCTGCGGCTGCGATATGAAAATTGCCGAATGCCGTGTGAAGGACCCCTCCTGCGGGGTCAGCACCAAGCTGGCGTCATCCATCGTTAAGGATACGGCAGCCGGCAAAAGTGCACAGGCGATAAGGGCGGAGCTGCAGAGAGTGGCTGCCGAAGGCCCTCCGGTTCTGGAAGACGCGATCACCATCTCCACAGTGGGCGCACCTGTTCTCGGCCCCGCGACCGCCAAAATTACCATCGTGGAGTATTCCGACTTCCAGTGCCCCTACTGCTCCAAAGCCGTGCTCGAAATGAAGGAAGTGATGCGCCAGATGCCGAAAGACGTCAAGCTGGTCTTCAAACAGTTTCCGCTCGATTCGCACTCGCAGGCCCAATTCGGCGCGGAAGCCTCCCTGGCCGCTCAGGCGCAGGGTAAGTTCTGGGAAATGCACGACCTGCTGTACGCGGGTTTCCCCGATGTCTCCCGCAACCGCGTGATGGGTTACGCGCGCCAGCTCAACCTGGATCTGAAGCGCTTTACCGCTGAAGTGGACAGCCACAAATACAAGGCCCGCGTTCAGAAGGAAGAGCAGGCAGGGGAAGCTTCCGGTGTCTCCGGCACCCCGTCCTTCTTCTTCAATGGCCGCAAGTACAACGGCGTCTTCACCGCCGCAGCTGTGGTGCCCCTGCTCCGCAAAGAATTTAAATAAACAGCTACTTGTGCCGGACCGACTTCTTCAGTCGGTCGAGTTGTTTGCGCGCGGTTTTTGACCAGGTGCTGGTGGTATCCAGCCGCAGGTACGTCTGCCAGCAACTGATGGCCTGCAGGATTTCGTTGTTCTTCTCGTGCAGCAGCGCCAGATTGAAGAACGCATCCGCATACCGGGGATTCAGCTTGATGGCGTCCTGGTAGAATTTGCGCGCCACTTCGGTATTGCCCAGTTCATCGTTCAGATTTCCCAGATTGAAGTGCGCCAGCGCGTAGTCGGGGTCGGCTGTGACCGCGCGTTTGTACAGGCCCTCGGCCTCTCGCAACTTCCGCGCGCGGAATGAAATTGTGCCCAGGTTGACAAGCGCCCCGGCAGCGTCCGGATTGAGTTCAATCGCCTTCTTGTACGCGGCGATGGCTTCGGTTACCGGGCGACCGGTCTCTTCGAGCGCCAGTCCCTTCTGGAACCAGTCTTCCGCTTCCTCGTCTTTGGCTCGGCTGCGGGCTGCGGGCTTCTCGGTCTTGCTTTTATCCCCCATGGTCCGTAGCTTTTCAATCTCCGAACCATCGAAGTCGAGTAGCAACTGGCCGCTGACGGCCTCCATCTTGTTGCCCGAAAGGTGGACAGTGATGCGCTTGCCTTCCGCCGTAATTCGCAGTTGCGAAAGGGGGTGCTGCACATCATGCAGCCACCCCACCAGTGCTGCGATTGCTTCCCGAATCCGCGCTGCCGGAATCTTCAGTTCCCGCAGTTTTTTCAGCGTCTTCAGCGCCAGAATATCGCCAAACTGAAACTGCTCGGTGGGCTGAATGAAGCCCTGCTTTTCCCACGTGCTCAACTGGCGGCGGGTAATGCCGGCAATTCGCAGAATATCGTCACGGGTATAGCCGGAGGAAGAGCCGAAACTGGGGCTGGGTGTAGACAAAGTACCTTCAAAGCCAGATTAACAGGCCAGCAGGGTACTTCTAATCGAACTCGGGATCTAAGTCGTCTGCATCCACGGCCACTTCCGCTTCACCCGCGCCGGAGGGGTGTGTGGAAGCTGCCAGCAACATCGGATAAGGGTCAATCGGGACACCACCCGACCAGCGGTGCTGAGGGCCCGTCAGGCTGACGGCGAAATGCAGATGTGGTGCGGACCGCTTCGCGTTGCCGGTATACCCGACATACCCGATCACTTCCCCTTTATGAACTTCCTGACCCTCATGCAGGTTCTTCACATAGTGGTCCAGGTGCCCATAAAAGAAGCAGTATTCCTGGCTGCCGTCGAACATGTAGATGGAGATGCCGCCGGTCTTGCTCCGATACAGCTTGCGAATGGTTCCGTCGGTTACCGCCATCACGGGGGTACCGCGCTTCCGCATCAGATCTATGGCGTTGTGCCGGTGTCCGCGACGCTTATCCGTGAACTGACTGCGCAACTCCCGGGGCTTCACTTCCGACAGCGGATAGCCGAGTTCCGGCATCTTCGGCTTTTGGGCCGCGCCGAGCAGGGTCGGTAGTATGAGAAAAACTACGCCGAGGGCGAATCGCATCAGAATTTTGCATGGTATCGCACCCACTTCTTTGGCGACCCTACCACTTGAAAAGCTTTATGGCATTGCCTCCCCGAATCTTATATCGGTCGTCGTCCGACGCATAGTCGAACATCCCGTCGAGCAGGTCCAGTTCCTTCTGGAAGGTAGGCGCGTCATGCCCGAAATAGCCCCAGATGAGGCGATTCGGGCCAAACGCGTCGTAGATCTTGCGGACCATAGGTTTCATTTCCGCTTTGGCTGATGAGTACTTCATCACAACCTTCGGGAACTTCGCCAGCTTCAGGACATTTGCGAAATCTGCCGGGGTTCCTTCGGCAGAGCGCCCCAGGTGGTCCAGAATGACGGTAATGTCCGGAAACTGCTCTGTCAACTCGGCAATCTGCGTGGCATAAAACGGGTGGAAGTGCATCTGAATGGCGAGGCCCAGTTGCTGGCACCGCCTCCAGGTTGCCTTCATGCCCGGAGCCCGCATGTCGCGGTCCTTCAGCGCCCCGGAAGTTGTAGGCGGCAGCCCCGGCTTCCGCGTTTGGTGGATACGCAACGCCACAATACGCCCCGGATTCATCCCCACCAGGGAAGCAATGCGGTCGGGTGTATCCCGCGCCACAGGGTCGAACAGGCACGTGCCCTTAAAGAAGCCCTTCACCGGTTCCTGCGTGAAGCAATATTCCAGATACCGGTAGTCGTCCTGATACGGCTCCGGGTGCACTATGACGGCATGATCCACACCCGCCGCCTTCGCGAAACGGACGTAGTCTTCCACGTTCAGCGTTTCCGGCTTATACGGAGAGTTTGGTGCCAGTGGAAAGCGCTTCTGGTCCGAAGCAAACAGGTGAATGTGGGTGTCAACAATCGGCCCCGCGGGTCGGCCAAACGCCGAAACAGCAGATCCGGCGGCGAGGGTCACAAAAAGCTTACGGCGCGTCATCAACTGGAACAGTACCATGTTGAGGGCGCGCCGTATTGAAAGCTCAGAAGCTTGAGTAAGGTTTAGCCACTCATCGCAGCCAGGAATTCGCTGTTACTGCGCGTCTTCCCGAGCTTGTCGATCAGCAGTTCCATGGTTTCCACCGGAGTCAGCGGGCTGAGCACACGGCGGAGGATGTAGATGCGGTTCAGTTCATCGCGCGGCATCAGCAGTTCTTCCTTACGCGTACCCGACTTGTTGATGTCGAGAGCGGGGAAGATGCGCTTGTCGATGAGCTTCCGGTCAAGATGGATTTCCATGTTGCCGGTACCCTTGAATTCTTCGAAGATCACATCGTCCATGCGGCTGCCGGTGTCGACGAGCGCGGTGGCGATGATGGTGAGCGAGCCACCCTCTTCGATGTTGCGGGCTGCACCGAAGAAGCGCTTCGGGCGCTGTAGCGCGTTGGAATCGACGCCACCCGACAGGACTTTGCCCGACGGAGGAACGATCGTATTGTACGCGCGCGCCAGACGGGTAATGGAATCGAGCAGGATGACGACATCGCGCTTGTGCTCCACCAGACGCTTGGCCTTTTCAATGACCATTTCAGCGACCTGTACGTGGCGGGTTGCGGGTTCATCGAACGTGGAGCTGATGACTTCGCCGCGAACCGAACGCTGCATGTCGGTGACTTCTTCCGGGCGCTCATCAATGAGCAGCACGATAAGGGTCACGTCGGGGTGATTCGTGGTGATCGAGTTGGCGATGTTCTGCAGCAACATCGTCTTACCGGTGCGGGGCGGAGCGACGATGAGACCACGCTGGCCCTTACCGATCGGGGTAACCAGATCCATTACACGGCCGGAGAAGTTGTCGCGCGTGGTTTCCAGCTTGAACCGTGAATCCGGATACAACGGAGTCAGGTTGTCGAAGAAAATCTTGTTGCGCGTTTCCTCTGGCGGTTCGAAGTTGGTCGCGTCCACCTTAATGAGGGCGAAGTAACGCTCGCCTTCCTTCGGGGGACGGATCTGACCGGAAACCGTGTCGCCGGTGCGCAGGTCGAAGCGGCGAATCTGCGAGGGCGAGACGTAAACGTCATCAGGACCCGGCAGGTAGTTGTACTCAGGCGCACGCAGGAAGCCGAAACCGTCCGGCAGGCATTCCAGAACACCTTCCGAGAAGATCAGACCGGCCTTTTCGGCCTGCGTCTGCAGAATCTTGAAGATCAGTTCCTGCTTGCGCAGGCCGGCGGCGTTCTGCACGCCCATTTCCTTCGCAATATTGTTCAGATCGACAATGCTCTTGTCTTTCAGTTCAACAAGATCCAGCGTGCCGGGGCGCCCCTGCTGCTGTTTGCGGCGAAGCTGACCAGGGTGAGATGCCGGGGCAATACCCATAGCGGTCTGGTGAGTCGGCTGCGTCGCGGCAGGCTGCTGAGACGCGGGCGTCGGAGCCGGAGCTGCGGGCGGAGGCGTGGCTGCTGCCACAGCAGGTGCCACTGGTGCGCCCTGTGTGTGTGGCGGACGGAGCGGCTGACCCGAAACGGGGCCGCTGGCCGGGCGCTGCTGCGAAACCGGAATGTTCTGCGGAGGTCTCGGCGGAGCGGCCTGAGTCTGAGCAACAGGTGCCTGAGCGACAGGCGCTGCGGCAGTGGGCGCGGAGGGCGGAGCAGCAACAGGGGCTGCCGCGACGGGAGGCGCTACCGGAGCGGCAGCAGGAGGAGCAACCGGCGTTGCAGTTGCTTTTTCCGCCGCCGGAGCCGCTGCTTTCGCAACTGCCCGGGTTCTCGGTTTTTCCGAAGCGGCCGGTTTCACCGGGGTCTCAGCTTTTTCAGTGGATGCTTCCGGGGCCGCCGAATTGCTCGGGGAGGCCACAGTTGCCGTCGTCTCAGAAGCGGCTTGCTCCTGAGGAGGTGTGTTTATTTCCGTGGTGGGTTTGTTTTCGTTATCGCTTGCCAAATTTCCCTCACTCCCCGGCCTGTTACGGCCGAGAACGGCAGAGGCTCAGCATATTTACGGATACCTTTTATGCTTTGCGACTGCTCTGACTGGTTCAGTTTGTCGATTTTGGAAGCAACCACGCGGAAAGGATGATTGTTGGCCTCGAGCCACTCTTTCAGATCGAGATCCTTGTCCATCCAGCCGCGTCGCGCGTCCAGAATCAGGAAAGACATGTCCAGCGTCTTTCTTTCTTTCAAATAGCTTTCAATGAGCCGCGCCCATTCCTGCTTCGACGCCAACGGTACCTTAGCGTAACCATAGCCAGGTAAATCGACAAAGTAGAAGCTGTCATCGATGCGATAAAAGTTGATGGATTGGGTTCGGCCTGGGGTGTTACTGGTGAAGGCGAGGCCGGATATCCCCGTTATCGCATTGATAAGACTGGACTTACCAACATTGCTTCGCCCCAAAAAGGCGACCTCGGGCAGCCCGTCTGACGGGAAGTGCTCGGGTTTATTTGCGCTGAGGACGAATTCTGCTTTCAAGTCTACTACACCGGAAGGGGAGAGTGCTGCAAGGGGGGTAACCCCCATTGTACTCGTTTTTCTGACTTCGTGCGCCAGGGAAATTTTTCATCCCGTTGGGTCCGTCTATAATCTCCTTATGTCAAACCCGGGCGGGGATGCCCAGGCCGTTACATCACTGCTCTCCGACTGGAAATCCGGGCGCAAGGACGCGCTCGACCTTCTGGTTCCCGTCGTTTATGACGAACTACGCCGTCTGGCCGACCACTATGTACGGGGCGAGCAGCAGGCTCTGACTCTGCAGGCGACTGCGGTAGTTCATGAGGCCTGGCTTCGTCTGGCCGGCCAGAAACTGCCGGATTGGGAAAGCCGTGCGCATTTCTTCGGGGTTGCCGCCCGCCTGATGCGGCAGATTCTCGTGGACCGCGCGCGCGAGCGTCGGGCCGCCAAGCGGGGGAGCGGGGCAGACAAAGTCTCTCTGGATGAAGCGCTGCATGGTGCGTCGGGTTCCGACCGCGACGTTGCGGCCCTCGGTGATGCCCTCGATGCCCTGGCGAAATTCGATGAACGCAAGTGCAAGGTGATAGAACTGCGTTTCTTTGGTGGCCTCTCAGTAGAAGAGACGGCGCAGGCTCTGGATATCTCGGTCGCTACCGTGGGCCGGGAACAGCGTCTCGCCGAAGCCTGGCTCCATCGTGAAATGTCGAAATTATGACCTCCGGCCGCTGGCAACAAATCGAAGCCATTTTCGGCCAGGCCGTGGAACTGCCCCTCGACGAGCGCGTCGCCTGGGTAGAAAAGGAATGCGCCGGAGACTCGGAAATCCGCCGCGAAGTATTGTCCCTGCTGGCCAGCGATGAAGGTCGCTCTACCGCCTGGCTGGAAGGTCAGGTTCGCGCCGCCGTGGAACTCGAAGCGGTCGCTGCTCCGGTCCTCCCACAAACCATCGGCACCTGGACCGTGGTCCGCGAACTGGGCCTTGGCGGCATGGGTACCGTCTACCTTGCCAACCGCAGCGGCGATTTCCAGCAGCAGGTTGCCATCAAAGTCGTGAGGCCCGGCCTCGATACCGATTTCATCCTCCGGCGTTTTCGCCGCGAACGCCAGATCCTCGCTCGCCTGCGTCATCCGAACATCGCCCGACTCCTCGACGGCGGTACCGCCGAAGACGGATCTCCTTATATGGTGATGGAGTATGTGGAGGGCGAATGGCTCACCCACTATGCCGTTTCCCATAACCTGTCCGTCAACGATCGGCTTCGTTTATTCGTTTCCGTCTGCGAGGCCGTCGATTTCGCCCACCGCAATTTCGTCGTCCATCGCGATCTGAAGCCCGGTAACATCCTGGTAGACCAAACCGGCACGCCCCGGCTCCTCGATTTTGGTATTTCGAAGCTCTTGCAGTCGGAGGAAGGCGACCTGACCGAGACAGTGGGCATGATGACGCCCATCTATGCCAGTCCCGAACAGGTTGTTGGCGACCCGATCACTATCGCAACCGATGTCTACTCCCTCGGCGTCCTGCTCTATGAACTTCTGGTCGGGACGAATCCCCACCGTGTGGAACGGCACACCCCGCTCGCTCTCGAACGGGCGATTTGTATCGAAGACACCATCTTCCCCAGCGCCGCAGCACCCGACCGCGCTCTCGCCCGCCGTCTCACCGGAGATCTCGACAACATCGTCCTCCGTGCCATGCACAAGGAACCCGAACGGCGTTATCCCTCGGCTGCCGCGATGGCGGCCGATCTGGAAGCCTACCTCACTTACCGGCCCGTTTCGGCCCGACCAGATTCGCTCTCCTACCGCCTGAGCAAATTCCTCCGCCGCAACCGCCTGCAGGTGGCCGTCGCAACCGTGTTTTTCGGAGGTCTCACGGCAGCCGCCGCTGTCGCCCTGTATGAAGCCCGGGTTGCTGCCAGCCGTTTCCAGCAGGTTCGCCACCTCGCCACCACGTTCCTGTTTGATCTGGAAGCGAATGCCCGCACGCTGCCGGGTTCCGTCCGCCTGAGGGAACTTATCACGAAGACGGGTCTGGAATATCTCGATCAACTGGCCGCCAGTGCGGCCTCCGATGTGTCTCTGAAGCGCGAACTCGCCGAGGCCTATCAGCGAATCGGTGACGTCCAGGGTGGTTCCCGCAATTCGAACCTCGGCCAGCCCGCCGCAGCCCGCGCCAGCTACCATCGGGCGGATACGCTTTACACCGAAGTCCTCCGGCAGAACCCCACAGATCGCAAAGCCCAACTCGGCCTGTTGAGGACCTTGCACTACGCCGGGGCTCTCCAACTCGATGGCAACGACCCCGTTACCGCCCGCAAGACCTTCGAACGAGCCCTCTCTCTACTGCAGCCCGCCGGTGACCTGGATTTTGACCTCGCTGCACAGACCGCCCATCTCGATTTGGCTCTCCTGCTGCGTCGGGCCGGAGAGCAGCAGGAGGCATTGCGTCATACGAAGGAAGCGCTCCTTCGCGGCGAACGAATCGCCGCTGCCCGACCCAACGACAACGGTGTTCTCCTGGACGTCGCGAACTCTTACTCCCAACTCGCCAGCGGCATCCGTCTGGGGGGCGACCCGAAGACTGCTCTCGGTTATTACGAGAAAGCCAGGGACCTCCGCGAGAAACTACTCGCACGCAATCCCGGCGACCCGAACACCCGCCATGAACTGATGCTGGTCTACGGCCACGTCGGTGACACGCTGGGTAACCCCGGCTTTGAAAATCTGGGCGACACAGCCGGGGCCCTCATCTCGTATCGAAAAATGGAGGCATTGGCGAAGACCCTCTACGAAGCTGACGCCGCCGATTCCCGCGCTACCCTCGACTACGGCATCGCGCTGCTGCGCGTCGGTTCCACCCTGCCCGACCCCGCCGAGCGCGCCGAAGTGCTTCTTCGCTCCGTGCAACTCACCGCGCAGGTGCTTTCGAAAACGCCGAAAAACTACAACGCCCTGACGCACCGCGCCTGGGCTGAAGAATTGTTGGGCGACGCCGAACTTGCCTCCGGAAAGCCTGCTGAGGCGGCACGCCGCTACCAGGCTGCTCAGGCTTCCAGTCGCGGCATTCTGGAAAACAATCCGGTGGACGTCGGTGGCGTGCGCCGCTACCTGGGGGCAGGTCGGAAACTGGCCGAAATTCGTGCCCGGGAAGGGAAGCGCGCCGAAGTCGAATCGATCATCGCCGCCATGGCTGCCGTCGTCGTCCCCGCTGAAAAAGCGCCACCGAAGAATGTCGGGCTTCGGGTCACGATACCCCGCTTCCAGTTCGGCGCCGCTTCCGCGTTCGCCATTCTGAAACTTCCGCAGGCCAGGCACTACGCGGAACTCGCCATGCAGAACTGGCAGGCGCTCCAGTCCCAACCCGGCTTTTCCACTGCTGCAAAAAATGAGATGGAGGCCACGGCCCGCCTTCTCTCTTCTCTCGGAGGTCCCCAATGAGCAGACCCGCTGCCCTGAACGCCGAACAGGTGGAGCTGATTCGCAGCAGTTTCGACCTGATCACCGAGTATTCCGATTCGGTCATCAAGCTCTTCTATGGCCGACTCTTTGAACTGGAACCCGCCGCACGCGGGCTGTTTAAGATCTCCATTCCCGAACAGGCGAAGAAGCTTTACGACACACTGGGGTTGCTGATCCGGTCCCTCGACGACTTCGAGACGTTGCGCGCGGAGCTGGCCATTATGGGACGGAATCACGCGGGCTATGGCGTCCTGCCCCGGCACTACGAATCCCTTCGGTCCGCCATGCTTTGGGCGTTTGGTCAGGCACTCGGACCGGATTTTGACCGCCCCACTCGCGAAGCCTGGTTCCAGCTGCTGACTGCGGTTTCAACCGCGATGATGGAAGGCTAAACGAAAAAAGGGCGGAGCCTCTCGGCCCCGCCCCCTCTGCTGGATCTTTGAAACT
>CANIHR010000086.1 GCA_947467185.1 Bryobacterales bacterium | reverse complement strand
CTGCGCCGCCGGCGTGAATGACGGCAATTGCGCGTTCGGCCGTCCGGCGGATGGTCAGCTCGGCAACGTCGGTGTCGGCAGCCTCCGTGCACCTTCCTTCTTCAACATGGACATGTCCATTGGCAAGAAGTTCCAGGTCTCGGAAAAGAACTACTTCGATTTCCGGATGGAAATGTTTAACGCTCTGAACCACGCCAGTTGGGGTGCTCCGGGCCGCGACATCACCAACCCGGCTGCTTTCGGCCAGGTCACCGGCATGGTGCAGAATCCTCGTAACATCCAGTTCGGTCTGAAGTACTACTTCTAGACTGCGCTGTACAAATAACCGAAAGGGCCGGGTATCCGAAAGGGTATCCGGCCCTTTCGCCGTTTAAACTCGAATACTGTAAAGCAACGCGTCGCCGCGCCAGGCGTTGGGGAAGGCGAAGAGACGGGACATCTGGAGGGCGATCGAGTGGTCGAGACGGTCTTCCCGGGCGCAGAGGCTGTAGAGCATCAGGATTTCGTCTTCGTCGGGTTGTCGGTCGTCGATGCGGACCAGGCTGTCACGGAGGAGCAGGCCGGACTTGCGGTCCACTTCCCCAAGGTAGACGGGATAACGCGGACGGTTGCCGCGCGCGTTGGTGGCGGAGATATGGCCAATCCAGAAAAGCCTGCCAGTGGAGTGCGGGATGAGTTGGGAACAGGCGCTGGGTGCAAAGAAGTGTTCGCCAGTCGAGTAGGTCCAGGGTTGTGGCTCCGTCCAATGCATCCCACCGTCGGAAGAAAAACAAACCCATTTATGCGCGGGCAGTTCCGGGTTCTGGTCGTTGGAACCGCGCAGCACCATCAGGATTCGGCCATCCGGCAGTTCGGCGAGCGTTGGCTCGTCCATGCCACGGGTGCAGCGCGCCGGGTCGCCCTTCACGGGCTCTGATGCGGTCCATTCGAGTCCGCCATTTCGCCACCGGGCCTGGAGGACGACGGCGTCCGTGTAGGTGTAACCTCCGGTCGGGTTGTACGGCTTGTCTTCGGCTGTCAGCGGTGTGGTGACGGCGGGCAACAAAATGGTGCCGTCCTTGCGCACCAGAGGTTGAGACGCGACATCGCCCAGCATCACCATGGAACGTCCGTTGTAGACACCGGGGAAGGTATGTTCCGGGCTGAATTCCGAACCCTTATGGATAGCCTGTCGTGTCCTCCCATCCACGCGGTAGAAGATGTTCCAGCGGCGCATCCCTTCCAGTGGGTCGTCAGTCGGCAGTACACCCTGCACAAAGAACTCGATAAACTCTCCTATGGTCGGCTCCACAACACCGGTTCTGGGGTGGCGGCGCAGCATGCCGTCGGGGCGGCGTTCCGACGTTGGCTGCGGCGTCGGGGCGCTCCATGTTCGGCCATGGTCCTTCGATGTCCGGTAATACGCGATGTCCACCGTGTCGGACCGGCTGTAGCGAGTCTCCACCGACAGCATGTCCCCGCCTTTTTTCTTTGTGTACCAGGCGGCGGCCATCACGGCAGTACCTTCCCCCGGGGATTTCAGGAAGACTTCGCGCGTCACCCGACCGTCGGCTGCCCGCAACTGGGGGCCGCAAAAAGCTCCGGCCATCGAGAGAAACATCCTTCTGGTCGCCATTCGATCAAACTACCACTGCTTTCCCGGTATCCTTGTAGCAATGACGTTCCGGCTTGCCACTGGCTTCCTGCTGACCGCCGCTGCGTGGGCGCAGACTGTTTGTCCTCCGACTCCAAAATATTCCCCCTGCGATCTGGTTTTTGATCTGCCCGGGGTGAACCCGACGGACGCGGTGGACCTCCATGCGGAGATTCGTTCCCCGCACCACGACACGGTCCGCGCCAACGGTTTCTGGGACGGAGGCACGCGCTGGGTGATTCGATTCACGCCCGACGAAGCAGGGCCTCATGTCTTCCGCCTGACGGGACCGGGGCAACTGACCGGTAAAGAAGGCCAGTTGCAGGCCACCGACAACGCCAAACCGGGCTGGTTGCGCGCGGCGAATCTGCACCACTTCGCCTGGGTGGAAGGAAACAACCTGACGCCGCACCTCTGGATGGGGACGGTGGTGCCGGGGTTCAGCAGCATCGACCTGTCGCGCTGGAAGCAACTGATTGATGCGCGTTCCTCGCAGAAATTCAACCACGTCGCCATCACGCTGATCGACGAAGCGCTGGGTTCGAATTTTCGTTCTCCGGATTACTTCCGTGCGGCTGAGGAAAAGATCCGCTATGCCAATGAGCGCGGGCTGATCGTCGATATCGCCTTCTTCGGTCCCAATGGCCTGATGGACCGCCTGCTGCCGACCCGTTCCGATCGCCAGAAGTGGTTCGGTTATGCGCTGTCCCGCCTGGTGCCTTTCGATGTGACCTGGCAGGGCCTGGAAGGCTGGGAAAGCTACGACAATGGCCGTCCGCTGCTGAAGGAGATTGCGGGCTACCTGACCCAGCTTGATCCCTATAAACATACGAGGTCCAGTCGGGCCGCCGTGACCTCCACGCCCCTTGCCGATGACGGCTGGTTGCGTTACCGCTCGTTCCAGACGACGGACGACAATATCGCGATGGTGGAGCAGCAGGCGTTTCAGTATCCGGCGGTGAACAACTTCGGTGTTGGGATCAAGGATACCGATGCTTTCCGGAGGCTTTTGTGGAACATGGCGGCAAATGGCCACTACCCGCAGACCGAGGTTCCCAATGAACAGGCGGCTGCCCAGATGAAGGTCTGGTTCGACTTTATGTCCACCACGCGCCACTGGGAACTGGAACCGCATTTCGACGTGGAAAACGGCCGCGCATTGTCGCTGGACGAAGTGGAGTATGTCGTCTACGTGGAGAAACCTGGTCCGGTGACACTGACCGTCGACAAAGCCTCCTACGACGTGGAATGGGTCAACCCGCTGAACGGCGAGCGCACGAAGGTGAAGGAAAAGACGAAGACCGAAACGCTGACGTTCAGTCCGCCCGACAACAGCCACGACTGGGTTCTGCATGTTTCCAGGGAAGGGAAGAAGGCTGGCATGTTGAAGAGCTACAAGTTCGATTCCCGCGAACCCGCCCTCGCCCTGCAGGACATGGAAGGGAATCCGGAAAAGGTCCCGTTTGAAATCGTCGCGCCGAATGTGGATAGCATCTCCCTCGGACAGCCCATGAAATTCGAAATCAAGCTGAAGCGGCAGTCGAAGGCCTTGCGGAGCATGCTCTACGAGTGGACTGGCGAAGTGAATGTCTCCGAGCGCGGCTATCGGGTGATCGGGACAGGGGCATCCGGCACCTTCACTATCCCTGCAAACATCACCAATGAATTCCCGGCGGCGCTGCATGTCCGGCTGACCGCCGTGAACGGTCTCGGCAAAGCGTACATCATTGACCGGAACTACCAACTGACGAAATAGATGCTGACCCTTGCGTTCGATACAACAGCCGAGTTTGGCAGCCTGGCGCTGGTTCGCGATGGCGAAATTCTGGCCGAGACCCTGCTCCATGCCCCGGAGGGTTTCAGTGGTATGCTGTTCCAGCAGATTGACGCGCTGCTGGGCCGCGAAGGCGTCGCGCTCGCAGATATTGATGTGTTCGCAGCCGCCTCCGGTCCGGGGTCCTTTACCGGAGTCCGTATTGGTCTGGCGGCCGCCAAAGGTCTGGCGGAAGTTCTGGGGAAGAAAGCCGTCCCGGTCTCGAATCTGGAGGCACTCAGTCGCTTCGGCTCAGGTAACCTGCGGGCCACCGTTCTTGACGCCCGTCGGGGCGAAGTCTTCGCGGCCCTGTACGCCGCCGATTCCAGCCTGGTGATCGGCGAGCAGGTTCTCCGCTTCCCGCACTTCGTGGAAATGCTGGGCGACCTCGATTTCGAGTGGGTTTCCCCGCACTTCGACCCCTTCCTGCCTGCGCTGGCCGGGACCAGTCTGGCGGACCTGCCGCTCACGGTCGTACCTCGCGCAATAGCTGGTGCCATCGGCCAGATTGCAGCACAACGCGTACTCGCCGGGGCCGCTGGCGAACCCGCCGCTGTAGAGGCGAATTATGTGCGTCGATCCGACGCAGAGTTGCTGTGGCGGGAACCGGGTCTCTGATAGTCTGACGAGAGGGGTTTTTCCATTTCGATGCGCCGTAAGTTAACGTTTTTGCTTGCTCTCTGTAGCGGAATTCTCTCCGCCGCCGATGTCAATTTTAATGGTCGCTGGGACCTGATTCATACCAATCCGCTGGCCGACAAAGCCTGGTGGCTGGAAGTCTCCAACGCCGGAACTCCCACCATGAAGGGGCGCTTCATCGGCTTCCCGGGGGGCGACCTGAACGACATCAAAGACCTGAAAATTGCCGACAATGAGCTGCAGTTCTCGTTCGAAAATCAGGCCGGACGACGTGAATACCGCGCGAAATGGAACAACGGTCAGTTGCAGGGTCAGATGACCGGTGTCGGTGGTCCCGTTCCCTTCGTTGGCCTCCGCGCTCCGGTGATTCGTGACCATGACGAACCCTCCTGGCGCAAGTCCGGACCGATTGTCCTTTTCAACGGCAAAGATCTCACAGGCTGGACTGGCTTTGGCACCGCGAAGGATCTCGGCTGGACGGTGGCCGATGGTACCCTGAAAAGCGCGGGCAAAGCGCAGAATCTCATTTCCACCAAGCGCTTCTGGAACTTTGAACTGCACGTGGAATACAAGGTTGCCGAGAACAGCAACAGTGGTATTGGTCTCCGCGGTCGGTATGAAGTGCAGATCGTGGACGACTTCGGAAAGAAGCCGGAATCCCATGGCAACGGTGCCCTCTACAGCCGTATCGCTCCGCCCGTGAACGCCAGCAAAAAGGCAGGTGAGTGGCAGACGGTGGATATCCGGCTGATTGGCCGAGACCTGTCGGTTACCCTCAACGGCAAGCCACTCATCACGAAGCAGAAAATTGAAGGCCTGACCGCAATCGCCATTGACGGCTATGAAGGTTTGCCGGGTGTGATCGAACTGCAGGGCGACCACGGCCCCGTTGAATTCCGCAGCATTGTGCTGACTCCTCTGTTCCGCCCGACCGCACAATGAGCCGGGGGCGTGAACTGAAACTGGAGGGCGTGCTGGCTGCGGTGGTGACACCGAACCGCCCGGGTACGCTGGAGCCCGATTTCACGGGCCTGATGGACCTGATGGATCTGGTTGCCGCTGGTGGCGTCGACAGCATTTGCCTGATGGGGTCCACGGGCGAATTCATCAATTATTCGAACCCTGACCGGATGAAGGCTCTGTACCTTGCGGTGAAACGTTCCAAAGTGCCGCTGGTGGCTGGCGTTGGCCACACGACCCTGCGGGGCGCGGTGGAACTTGCCGAAGATGCTGTCGGTTCGGGTGCCAGCGGGTTGCTGCTGATGCCTCCGTATTTCTTCCCGTACCAGCAGCCGGAAGTGGAAGCCTACTGCCTTGCGTTTGCGCGCGAAGTGGGTAAATCACTCCCCATTCTGCTCTACAGCATTCCTCAGTTCACCTCGCCGCTGGGCTTTGAAACTGCGAAACGCCTGCTCGATACCGGGCTCTTCGCCGGCATTAAGGATTCCAGTGGCAACTGGGACTATTTCTCGCAGCTTCTTGCTTATCGGGAAAATCGCAGTTTCGCGCTGTTTGCCGGTAATGACCGGATCGCGCTTCGGGCGCTGCAGGCAGGTGCGGATGGTGTCCTCTCCGGCTGCGCTTCAGCGATTCCGGAAGTTCTGGTGCGTCTCTACAAGACCGCCAAAGCGGGAGACACCCACGCAGCCGCTCGCGCTCAGGCCACGCTGGACGAATTCATCGAACAGATCGAGCGCTTCCCGGTGCCGGTTGGCATCAAGCGCGCTATCGAACTGCGCGGGCACAAAGCCGGGGATCTGGCTTGCCCCCTCGCTCCGGAAACCGCCGCGAAGCTGGAAGAATATGCGGCATGGTTCCGGAACTGGGTTACCGGCGCCGTTTCTTCTTAGCGACCGCCTTCGACTTCGGAGCCGGGTAACCGCCTGTTTCCTTGGCGTCGGCCAGCGTCACGTCCATGCGGCTCAGGATGCGGTCTTTCACCCAGTGCGGGTCCCACCACTCCACGGGGTTCACCTGGACGCCGTCAATCAGCATGGTGAAGTGCAGGTGGTCGCCACCCGCAAGGCCCGTCGCGCCGGTCTTCGCCAGCGTCTGGCCCTTGGTGACCATGTCGCCCTTCTTCACCAGGAATTCGCTCAGGTGGGCGTAAACGGTCTGCAGGCCAAAGCCGTGGTCCACCACGATGCAGTTGCCGTAGATACCCAGGTTTTCGGCGAAGATCACGCGGCCATCGTTCGACGCCGGCACCGGCGAATGCGCAAGCTTGGCCAGGTCGAAGCCGAGGTGGGTTTGTTCATCCACCTTCTTGCCCTGCCAGGTGTAGGTCCGGTCGTCCGCAAAGCGGGATTCGACGGTGGAGTCGACCATTGGCAAAAACGCGCCAAACCAGAGGAACTTCTGTTCCGACTGCAGCCGCAGATCCGCCAGTACCCTGTTGTTCTGCTTCCGCATCTCGTTGTTGATCTGCACGAAGCGAGCGACCAGGTCGCCCTTGATTTGGTTGTTGGGGTCGATCTGGCCGACGACCCGCTCCAGGTTCATCGATTCCAGCGGGATGGTGCTGGCGCGGAACTTCTTCGGGAAGACCTTGTGCATGAAGTCGGCCCGGGCGATGGTACCGGACGGATTCGTCGCATAGACATATGCGGGAGTTTCCGGACCCAACTGCCACGAGAAGGCAAACAAGCTGAAATACTGCCCCGGATGATTCGGCAGCGGGTAGCTGCGGAATGCCGTATCGCCGACCTTCACCCCGGCTTCAGTCCACGCGCCACCGGGCGTAAACGTCACCATTTCCGACCCACCCTGGTTGATGTAGTGCTGTGCGCCGTCGGCTGACACACGAGGCGGTTCAGTCATCACGTCAACGTCCAGAGAAATCGACGTACTCTTACCTCGGAAATCGTTCGAGACCGCCGTGATGGTGATCTTTGCCTTGCCGTCATGTAGCGAAGGGGTGGACTGCCTGCCAACGGTCGCCCGCACAATCACGGGTGGTTCGTTTCGCTTCGGGAAGATGGCCTGTTCCTTCGCCTGGGCGATGCGGTTTTCCGTGGTCTTGCCGTCCTGCGTGATGGCGAGCGTGATCCAGCGGATGCCATGCGAATTCTCTGCGCGGACCGTGATCGGCGTCTGGAACGCGATGACTTTCGGCGGATTCTCCAGCTTCAGAACGGTGTCATTCGAGGACACCAGGTAGATGAGAGGAATGGCGCACAACACCAGGATGAGCGCGACGATAGTTAAGAGTACTTTCACTGATTTTTATCCGGTTTACTTACTTCTTCGTCCAGGTATCGACCCACTCGATGAACGTCTTGTACCAAAGCTGGCTGTTCTGGGGCTTCAGGACCCAGTGGCCTTCGTCTGGGTAGACGAGCAGCTGAGAGGGCACTTTGTGCATCTGCAGCGCGGTGAATAACTGCAGACCCTGGCTATATGCGATGCGGTAGTCCAGTTCGCCGTGGATGACGAGCGTAGGGGTCTTAAACTGCGCCGTGAACTTGCTGGGTGACCATTTTTCGTAGATTTCGGGGTTCTCCCACGGCATGCCACCGAACTCCCAGATGGGGAACCAGAGTTCTTCGGTCGATTCCGCCTTGGCGCGCAGATCGAAGACGCCGGCATGGGAAACGAGGGCCTTGAAGCGATCAGTATGGCCCAGAATCCAGTTGACCATGTAACCGCCGTAGGAACCGCCCGCCGCAGCCATTCGGTCGGCATCTACATAAGGGAGTTTCGCCACATAATCGGTGACGGCCATGATGTCTTCGTAGGGCTTGCCGCCCCAGTCTTTGTTGATGTCGTCGGTGAACTTCTGGCCATAGCCAATGGAGCCACGCGGATTTGGCATCACCACCACGTAACCCGCGCCAGCGAAGATCTGCGCGTTCCAGCGGTATGTCCAGCTTTCGCCCCATTCACCCTGCGGCCCGCCGTGGATCAGCATCAGCACCGGGTATTTCTTTGTAGGTGTGAAACCGGCCGGCTTCACGATAAAGCTGTGGATGGGCGTGTTCTCCGCGCCCGTCACGGTGAAGTCTTCCAGCGCGGTCAACTGATACCGGTTGAGCAGATCATCATTCAAATGGGTAAGTGCGACTTCTTTACTGCCACTGGAGGCCACCTTGCAAATCTCGACAGGGCTGTCGCCGCTCTGGCGCGTGAACACCATGGTCTTGCCGTCGGGCGTGAACTGAACATCGTCCACCATGTTGCTGCCGCTGACGGCCATGCGTGCGCCGCCACCTTCCGGCGCCACAAACTGAATGGCCTGGCGCCCACGATCTACCGCCGTGAAGAAGAGCTTCGAAGAGTCGGGCGACCAGGTAAAGCTGTTCACGGCGCGGTCAATCGCGTCGGTTGGAATCGTTGTCTTGCCGGTGGCGCGATCCACCACCACCAGACGCCACTTGTCGCTTTCATACCCGCCCCGGGCCTGCGAACGGAACGCCAGGTATTTGCCGTCGGGCGAGTAGGCAGGGGAGGCATCGGCGCCTGCGCCCGAGGTTATCTTCTGCGCGGTGCCGCCGGTGATCGGAAGTCCATAGATGTCGCTATTGGTGGAAGTCGCCGGATTCGGGTCCACATTCATGGAGAACGCCACTTCTTTGCCATCGGGCGAGATTGCGTAGTCATCGGGTCCGCCCAACGAAAACGGAGGAACGATCCGGTCGCCGGGCGTCAGGTCCATCACCTTGCCGTCGGCAAGCGAGTACGACAGAATGTGAGTCCGCGTCTTCCCCTGCCAGGCGTTCCAGTGGCGATAGAGCAGGGAAGTGGTCAGGTGAGCCTTGACCTTGTTGTTGCGTTCCTGCTCGACGTGAGTGGCATTGCAGACTTCGTCGAAAGAGGCTGCCGTGCTGCATTCCGGGAAAACGTCGCTGGTCAGCACCAGGTACTTCTCATCGGAGGAGATGATCTGCCCGGAAGCCTCCGTGGCCAGTTTGGTCACCTGCGTCTGGCCGGACCCGTCGGGATTCATCTTCCAGATCTGCGACGCGCCACCCTGCGAACTGGTGTAGTAAATGCTCTTGCCGCCGGGTGCCCAGCGGGGGCGATCTCCCGGTTCCGCAATTTTAGTGGGCGCGCCACCCGCCATCGGGACGGTCCATATGCTGCGGACGCTGCGGTTCGCCGCCACGTCCGGGGTACTGACGGAGAACGCGACGGTTTTCCCGTCGGGCGAAATCTGCGGGTCCCCCAGCCTCTGAATACGAAGCAACGCGTCGGTGTTGAAAGGCTGCTTCTGTGCCCATAAACTCTGGGTGACGAGGAGCGCCGGAAAGAAAACGAGGGCGAAACACGCCAGTCTGCGCATACAACTGAATTATCTCGCAGTAGTGCTGCGTAACGGCGGAATAGATCACACATTAGAATAAGGAAGAGGAGTCGCGTGCATACTCACCATCACGGGGGCAAAAGCGGTAAGACGCTGCTCTGGTCGTTTGCGGCCACAAGCGCGTTCGTCATCTTCGAATTCATGGAGGGCACGCGCTCGCACAGTCTGGCGCTGATTTCCGATGCCGGCCATAACCTGACCGACGCGCTCTCTCTGCTGCTTGCCTGGTTCGCTGTTTACACGCAACGGAAACCGGCGGACGAATCCCGCACCTTTGGTTACCATCGCGCCGGCGTTCTGGCCGCTTTCGTGAACGCACTCTCTCTGGTGGCCTTCTCCGGCTGGGTTCTTTATGAGTGCTGGCTGCGGATTCTAAGGCCACAGACTGTCAACGAATCGGCCATGCTCTGGGTTGCCGGTGCCGCGGTCGTTTTGAACGGCAGCATCATGATTGGCCTCCACAAGGATGCCGCCCACGATCTAAACACCAAAGGCGCGTACGTCCATATGTTGGGCGATTTGCTCGGGTCCGGTGCCATCGTAGTGGGAGCACTGATTATCCGGTACACCGGCTGGCAGCAGATCGACCCGCTGCTCTCGGCCGTCATCGCGGTTCTGGTCGTGTGGACTGCCTGGGATGTGATTCGGGAATCGCTGAATATTCTGCTGGAGGGCCGCCCGCGCGGGCTCGATCTGCAGGAAGTCTCGCAAAGGATGCGGGAAGTCGAAGGTGTTCTGGACGTTCATGACCTCCACGTCTGGAGCCTCGGCTCTTCTACAAGCGCCCTCAGTTCCCATGTTTTGATCGACGATATGCCGCCTTCCCAGAGCGACGACATTCTGCGAAGGCTGAACACCGTACTGGGCAATCGGTTCCACCTGCACCATACGACGATTCAGTTCGAGCACGTGAATTGCGTGATCTCCGATACAGGCTGCGTCATCCCGCACGATTGCCATTCTCTGCATGCGCACGACGGTCATTCACACGACCACGACCATCACCATCATCACCACTAAGCGGCCAGCAGCCCCGCCCGTCGATAGATGGGCCGTCCTGCCCGCAGCATCATGTAGACATCATTGTGCCCGTGCCGTTCGGCCAGATCACGATAGTCCTTTACGTCAATGATGGCGACGTCCGCCTGTTTGCCCGGTTCCACCGAACCCGCCACCGTGGACATGCGCAGGGAACAGGCAGAGTTCCACGTGGTGGCGGTGATGGCTTCTTCGATGGTCATGCCGAGGCGGCTGCAGGCCAGTTGCAGGAGGTGTTGCGGGTTATAGGATCCGGTTCGGGTCCCCCGGTATCCCGAAGCGAGCGCCAGTGCCCAGCCGTGATCGATCAACAGTCGTGCATAGCCGTCCGGCTGGCGCGAATTCAGGATGTCGGTGGTGCGAAGAACCCAGACGCACGACGCGCGGTTGAATTCAGGATCAGGCGACGAGTCAACGCCCGGGGCGATCACCGAAATAGCCCCGGACTCCCGAATCAGTTGCTGGGCGCGGACGGAGAGCGGTGACTCAGATCGCAGGCGAAGGATGAAACCGTGCGGAACAGCGTGCTGGATTATACTTTCCAGCTGTCGGAGTTCTGCCGGCAGTCCGTCACCTGGAATCTCCAGTTCCAGCAGTCCGGCGAGTCGTTTTTCCACAATGGAGCTCGCCCATAAGCGGACCGCAGCTTCGGAATCAGACTCCTTGATTTCCTCGGAGCCGGGCGCAAATACGGAGCGAATTCGGATCGGTCTGGTCTGGAAAGTCTTTTGAATATTCAGTAGTTTTCGGGCGTCCCGAATGTCTTTTGCCCCGTGGGTAGTTGAACCCATGGCGAGTACTCCGTGTCGGACCCAATCCTCAACTGCCCCTCGCGCGCAGGCTTCCAGCACGCGCTTTGAGGCTGTGGCGATGGAGTTGTCGGCGCTGGGTGTGCGCGGCGAATCCGTACCCGGAGTAATCAGAACGGTGTCGGCCTCCACAAAAGCAGGCATGACAATGCGGCCACCGGCATCAATTTCGACTGCCTTTCGTGCCTCCGCCAGGTTTTCTATCCGCCGGGCGGTTCCGGAATCGCGCACAACTCCTTCGTACACCAGCAGCGCGGCGTCGTTCACTACCTGAAGTTCTCGCATTGCGGTCCCGCGACGGGGCCCGCTGGGGCCCTGCAACGTTAACAGTTGCCGAACCCGCCGGATGAGCGTCCACGGGCTCCGTGACACTGCATCCACCGTATTTTTTTGCAAAGCTACGCACAGTATATATGTGATGCACTCTTATTGTGCAATATCGCTCGTATTTGCTTTCCGGTTATTAATTTCTTTGTCAGACAGGTGCCTACTTCGAATAGAAATCCAGCTCGAAAATAAACTCGGATCTCCCAGCCAAACCAGCATCCACTCCACCATTTCCCGTTTCAATTGCCGGGTCTCTTCGCGGGAGGATGGGGCGACGGATATAATTCGGGCCCGATCTTTTGCCCGGATTACTTCACTCCGGCAGAACCGGCGGAGATCCGGGCGCGTCTCATAGACGCTGGCGAGGGCGACCAGCGAGGTTTCCAGGTCGTCCAGCGTATGCTGCCCGACGCCGCGCCAGGGTGCTTCAGTCGGAATCCGGGCGGTGCGAAGATCCTCGGAGCGAAGGTCAGGGATAGCAGCTTGCAACTCCCGCCACTCGGTCTCGCCGATGACAGACCACTCCCGTGCCGCCAGAAACTCCAGCAGCGCCCTCCTTCTGCTCCGTCGCTTACCGTTTGGTGGCACGGTGATACTGCCCCACGGCCTCCACATGCTGCTTTAAAGACTCGGAGAAGTTGTGCCCCCCGGACCCGTCCGCCTTCGCGACGAAGTAGAGGTAGGGCGTCTCCGCTGGCGCCAGCGCCGCGCGAATCGCGCCCACGCCTGGATTGGCGATTGGCCCCGGAGGCAGACCAGCGTGCTTGTACGTGTTGTAGGGGTTTTCGCTGGCCAGGTCCGATTGGTGGATCGTGCCCCTGTAGCGGTTTTCCAGCAGCGCGGCGTAAACGGTGGTGGGGTCGCAGTCCAGTTTCATGCCCTGCCGAAGGCGATTGTGGAATACCGACGAGACCTGCGGTTGCTCCTCGTGGCGCTGCGCTTCCCTCTCTACCAGCGAGGCCAGTGTGATCGTCTTGTGCGGATTGGCACCGTTTCCCATTTTGGCCCATTGCGTCCGGAACTCGCCCGTCATCTGTTTGGTGAGCTGCGCCGCCGTGGTGTGTCGATAAATGCGGTATTTGCTGGGAAACAGGTAGCCTTCAAGTGAGGTCGCAGTCGGGTCCAGATCCTGAATCAGAGACGGGTTTTTTGCGGCAGCGAGGAAGTCCGCAGCCCTGATGCCGGACTGCTTTTCCACCGCTGTTGCCATATCAAATATGTTCAATCCCTCCTGCAATAAAAGTTCTGTGAAATAGATATCGCCCTTCTGAATGCGGTGCAAGACGTCCGTAGGTGACGCGGCAGTGGTGAAGTGATACTCGCCCGCCTGCAGTCGGGCACTCCGATTCAGAGCTCGGGCCACCACGAAGAGCCACGGGGCGGAGACAACTCCGCTCCGGGCCAGTTCACTGGCCATTTCGGCTGTCGTCATACCGCGCTTCACTTCCAGGAAGACTGGCTCGGAAAATCCTTTGTAGGGGGACGTCAGCTGGCTTGTCAGGTATCCACCGGTGAGGATCGCCACAATGCCAAGTCCGGCTATCAGTTTCAAAAGAGTCCTCATGCCTCGCTCCAGCCTTCTTCTTCCGGTTCATCGTCGTAGCCATCGCCGGGCAACAGCGAAGGACTCAGCGAATCCAGATACCCCTGCAAAAGGATGACGGCGGCCAGCTTGTCGATCGTCCCGCGTCGTGCCGAATGCGCCACCTTCATGCCGCGCATTTGGTTGGAGGCCTCCCAACTGGTCAGGCGCTCATCGCGGAACATAACAGGAAGTCCGGTTTTACGCTCCAGTTCCCGCGCGAAATCCCGGGTGTATTCGCTCTGGCGGCTGCTCTCGCCGCTCATATGCAGGGGTTCGCCCATCAGGATGCTCTTTACCCCCTTTTCCACGGTGAGGCGGCGCAGGGTTTCGATGTCATCTCGCCTGCCCTGTCGCTCCAGGGTATCCAGACCATGGGCTGTGAAGCCCAATTCATCGCTCAGCGCCAGTCCGATGCGCTTTTTACCCAGGTCTAATGCCAGAATTCGGCCCGTTGCCGTCACTGTTCAATTGTATTGCGGTGCATGTTAGGCTCGAAACTAAAGTGCTCAGGATGTCTTCAGGCCGCGCGGAAACCATGGGCGATTCGACTCGGGAGGACGTGCGCAGCTACTCGCTGGGCATTATCGCAGCCGGCGTCATCATAGCGATTCTCTACTGGGCGCGCATCGTTTTCATTACGGCCATCACCGCCATGGTGATCGCGTTGATTCTGGAACCCTTCGTGGGCCTGCTGACCCGCATCCGTTTTCCTCGCCAGTTGGCCACTCTGGTGGTGTGTGTAGTAGCCCTGACGGCCCTGTACTTCGCCGGTTTCACGGCCTGGAACCAGCTGTCCGGCATCGCGAATGATGCGCCTGCGCTCAAGGAAAATATTTCCCATGCCGTGGAAGCGGTTGCTACCCGGATCCAGAAAATTGAAGATTCAGCCGGGAAGGTTTTCAGTCGGAACCGCAAACCGGATCCCCCCCCTGTGGCCACGCAGTCCCAGACCGGCAAGAAGACCAGCCGCAAGACCGCCACTATTCCGCTGTTGCCGCCCCCTCCCGAAATCATCCCGGAAGTCCGTATCCACGACGACCGGAATCCCATTCAGGACTACATCTTCTCCCGCCTCGATGCGCTTTATCAGGTTCTTCTAATGGGGTCTTTTGTTCCCCTGCTGGTCTACTTTATGCTTAGCTGGCGGGATCACATCTACAAGAGTTTTCTGCGCTTCTTTGACGGCCCGGCGCGGACCACCGTCTCGCAGAGTCTGCAGGGCATCGCCGGGGTCGCCCGTGCCTTTGTAGTCGGCAACTTCATGATCGGCGTCCTGCTGGCGATGGTCACTTCCGCTCTATTCGCCGTCATCCATCTACCTTACCCGCTGCTGGTCGGGACTCTCAGCGGGCTTTTCAGCCTGGTTCCTTATGCCGGACTTGTTCTGGCGGTCCTGCCGCCGCTGCTCGCTGGCCTTGCAACCGGTGCGCCCAGCTCGGTGCTCTTAATTGCCCTTGCTCTGGCGGCGGGGCTGCATCTGATCGCGATGAATGTCCTCTACCCCACCATAGTGGGTGCCCGCGTCCATCTGAATCCACTGGTGGTGACCTTCTCGCTGATGTTCTGGGGTTTTCTTTGGGATGCGGCGGGCCTGGTGCTGGCTATCCCGATAACGGCGGGAATCAAAGCGGTTTGCGATCACGTAACGGGCTTACGAAAGTATGGCCGTTTTCTGGGTGACTGATATATAGTGGCCTGTGACCATGTCACGCCCTATCTCATTGTTTGCTCTCGCTCTCGCCGCCGCGCTCTCCGTTTCGGCTCAGAAACCGGCCTTTCAGGATGATTTCGAATCCGGCGCCGTCAACAAGGCGGTCTGGAAGGAACTGGTCCAGGGCGACGCGACTCTGAAGATCCAGTCGGACAAAGCCGCGCACGGGAAGTATGCGCTCCAGGTGCACTACCCTGCCGGCAAAAGCAGCCTGGCGTTCCTGACGCACGATGGGCTCCCGTCTGATATGAAGGAGCACCTCTTCGGACGCGCCTACGTTTTCATCGAGCCCAAACTCCCCAACGGCCACATGGTGCTCTTCCCAATCGGCGACGGTGATTATCCTCTTTCCGAGTTTGAAGAAGTGGGCGCGTACCGTGGTACATGGCAGCCTTCTTACCAGCAGAACCGCTTCACCTCCGGTCGCGGCGAGGTTGTTGATCACGGTCCCGCTGTTCCTGCTGGTAAGTGGTTCTGCCTCGAATGGGAATTCAACGACAATCCCAACAGCATCACCCTGTGGGTCGATGGTGAGAAGGTGGATGAGAAGTCATTCACGTTCCGCGAACTCGGGAAATATCACCTGGTGGGCGAATTTAAGCAGCTGAATGTTGGTGTACGCCTGTGGGGAAATGCCACGGACGCATTTGATGTGTATTTTGACGATATTGCGCTCGATACGAAGCGTATCGGCCCGGTGAAATAGCCGCTTACGGCTTCAGCATCGCCCGAGAATCCAGCCATTCCAGAAACCGCTGCGGCCATTGCCCCACCGGACCCTTTGTGGTGGGCCGAACGCCGAAGCCATGCCCCACTTTGGTGTAGACATGGAGTTCCGCCTGCGCGCCTGCTTTCTTCATCGCGACGTACAGCTCCGGTAATCCCTGCGAGATATTCTGCCTGTCATTTTCACCACACGCGAGGAAGGCGGGTGGCATGTCTCTGCTGAGCGGCATGTCTTTCGGAATGGCGGGGTAAATCAGCGCGAAGAAACCCACTTTTGAGTCGAATCTCTCTGCCGCGTCGGTCGAGTCCGGTTTGCCTTCTGACACATGCGAGCCTGCCAGTGCCGCCAGTTCCCCGCCGGCGGAAAAACCCATCACGCCGATTCGCCCTGGATCTACGCCAAATTCCGCAGCCCGACTCTTGATCACTTTGACAGCGCGCTGCGTATCCGCCAGGGAAGTGTCTTCAATCGTGTACGTGGATTCTTTTTGCCTGGCCAGGCGGTACTTCAGCACAAAACCCGCCACACCGTGATCACTGAGCCACTTTGCGAGGTTGTAGCCTTCGTGATCCATCCATAACTCACTGTGGCCGCCGCCGGGCGCAATCACGACTGCGGCGCCCGTTGCGGTCTCCTTCGACGGCAGATAGGCAGTGATCGACGGCCTGTGGACAGTTGCAACTACATGCTCACCCTGCGGAGTTACACGCATCGACTCTTCCGCCGTCTTCCCTTCTGAGCCTGGTGCCCCGTTGGGCCAAAGGTAGATGACGGCCGGGTCGGCGGCGGAGAGCAGGCAACTGGCTGCAAGAAAAAGCGCGGAAACGGGAAGGAATCGCATTGGGGTGCGACTACTTTATCCCATTTCCGCGCTATCGATACCAGCCTGAAGGATGGGGCCGGAATCAGATTCAGATGCTGATGACCGGGCACGGTGCGTGCCTGATGATGGAATGGGCATGGGTACGCAGCCTGCCGAGCGTCTCATGCAGGACACCGCGGCCAATCACCAGCAGATCGGCATTGAAGCGCTCCGCTTCAGCCCGAACACGGTCGGCTATGTCACCTGCGGCCACATGGATCGTTGCTTCCACGCCGGCGGCCCTGCGCATGTCGTCCAGTTTCTTTTCGAGGCGTTCGCGCATGGCCAACTCCACCTCCACCCCCAGTTCGGCTTCCAGGAACGTGCCTGTACCTGGCACGGTGTGGACCAGATGCAGCTTGGCACCCTGATGCTTCGCCAGTTCGCCCGCCCATTTCATCACTTCGACGGCGCGGGGGCTGTCGTCCACGGCGCAGAGGATAGCGCGGGGTTTCAGGTGGTAGTGCGTCGCCGTGTCTTCAATGTGCGCGTCAGTCCAGACCGGGCAGCCGACATCGTGGAGAACCTTCGCTGTCACGGAGCCAAGCAGCAGACGACGGAACGGCCCATAGCCGTGGGTCGGCATCATCACCAGATCCACCGCGTGATTCTTCGCGAACTCCACCACGGCGTCGGCCGGATCACCGACCACCGCGATCCGCTCCACTTCGATGCCGGCAAAGGCTTCGGTGGCGAATTCATCCAGGCGGCCCTGGACGGCGAACCGTAGTTCTTCCGGGTCAACAAAAGTTGCGCTGGCTGCTTCCATGCCGGTCAGAACCACGGGACGGACAACGGCCAGCATCGTGACTTTAGCCCCGAAGTCACGTGCTTTGGCGACGACGAACGGAATAGCTGTGTGGCACCTGTCAGAGAAATCAACGGGGAAGAGAATATGGCGGATGGACAACATGGTTGACCTCGTTTCCACTCTTCCGTGGAGCAATCCGTCTGCCATTTGACGCCAGCCCTCCCGATAGCGTCAAATGACTCATGCGCGTGAGTTTGTGTGCGTTATCTGGCCCATTTGGTTTTTGTCCGCCGGAAGCGTCACCCCAACCTTAGTTTTGGCCACCGGCGTGCTCTTACCCTGAATGTCTTCTGAGTGAAAATCATGAGTGAAAAACCGTATCGTCCAATTTTGATTATGCTGACCGCCAACTGGATAAGTATGGCCGGGTCGGCACTTGTCCTTTTTGCTCTTGTTGTACTCCTGTTTTTGATTCCGGTCCACATGGCGGGAACGGTCTCCAATCCCTATACGGGGCTGCTGGCGTTCCTGATTCTTCCCGCACTGTTTATTCTTGGCCTGGTTCTGATTCCGATCGGCCTGTTCATTGCGCGCCGCAACGGCACGGCCATCATGGCGGGCGTTACGGATCGACGCTCTGCCTGGAAGAAAGCAATTCTGTTTTTCGGCGTGGCGACGGCTGTTAATGTCCTGGTTGGCGGTCAACTCACCTATCGTGCGGTGGAGCACATGGATACGCAGCAGTTCTGCGGTCAGACATGTCACGCGATGACGCCGGAGTTTGTCTCCCATGCCCGGCCACCACACCTTCGCGTCGCCTGTGTCAGTTGTCACGTTTCGCCCGGTGCGTCCGGCTACCTGAAGGCCAAGACGGCCGGTACCCGGCGCCTGGTGGGCGCTGTAATGGACAACTTCGAAAAACCCATCGACTACATCCCTGGTCTGGAAGGGTCGGCCTCGTCGTCGGAAACCTGCGAGGTCTGCCACGCGCGGGAAACAA
This sequence comes from Bryobacterales bacterium, assembly GCA_947467185.1. Taxonomy (GTDB): domain Bacteria; phylum Acidobacteriota; class Terriglobia; order Bryobacterales; family Bryobacteraceae; genus BOG-234. The sequence goes on along the minus strand of CANIHR010000086.1, from coordinate 1,181 downwards.
CTCTGGGACCGCGCTTTCGCATTCTGACGAAGTTCGCCGATGACGAGACGAATACGCAGTCTCAGACAGTCCTGATGATGCGTGTTGGAGGCGGAGCCTCGGGAGGCATTCACGGAGCCCACCTGGCCCCGGGAATCTCCATTCGCTACTTCGCTACGGACGCTAAGCGGCAGACCATTCCCCGCGTGGAATACAAGAACGCCAAAATGGGCATCACCCGCACCTTCATGACGCCCGGTTCCACCGAGGCTTCTACCAGCAAACTTGCTTCCTACACCATGCAGTGTGCGGATTGCCATAACCGCGTCGCTCACTCGTTTGATCTGCCGGACCGCGCGTTGGATCGTGCGCTGGCCGCCGGCGAGATCAATCCGACGCTGCCGTTCGCCAAAAAGACTGGTCTGGCTCTGTTGGAAGCGAAGTATGCCAGTGCCGACGAGGCGGGCAGGAAGATTCCGGCCAGCTTTGAGGACTTCTACCGCAAGCAGTATCCGCAGGTTCTGGCGAACCAGCAGGCGGATATCACGCGCGCCGGGCAGGCTCTCATCGCCATGTACCGCCAAAACATCTTCCCGGAACTCAAAGTAACCTGGGGCACTTACCCCACCAATCTGGGTCACATGACGTCTCCTGGCTGTTTCCGGTGCCACGACGGTGACCATGCGACTTCCGATGGCAAGACCGCGACACAGGACTGCGAGACCTGTCATCGTACGCTGGCAGTGGAAGAGAAGGATCCGGCTGTGCTGAAGGATCTGGGAATTTCGACCGCTGCGAGGTAGTAGGCTCGCAGCTTTTTATCACAACGGGAAAGGAACACAATTATGAAAACACTGATCGGAACGACACTTCTCGCGCTGGTGGCTGGTGTGGGTATCTGCGCTGCCGCCGATGCCGCTGCGGGCAAGACCGCCTATGACGCCAAGTGCAAGTCCTGCCACGGCGCGGATGGCGTGCCAAGCGCCGCCATGGCCAAGATGATGAGTCTGAAACCGCTGGGTTCGGCCGAGGTTCAGGCCCTGAGCAACGCGGATATGAAAAAGATCGTCGTCGAGGGTAAGGGCAAGATGAAGCCGACCGCCGGTCTGGCAGCCACAGGTGCCGACGATCTGGTTGCGCACATTCGTACGTTCAAGAAGTAAATCAGGAATTACCCCTGTAACGAAAAAGCCGCAGCTCAT